>CAYTHW010000018.1:0-2570 GCA_964437675.1 uncultured Atopococcus sp.
CCCTCCAGTTTTGAAGAGATTCATGACCATATCCTAAATGAATAGACAGAACAGTAGTCGTATGGACGGCTATTTTTTTGTGAGAAAAGAATTAGAAACTTTACAAACTTTGGCATATCGAGTAGAATTAGCTAGTTAAAAAACAAAGGACCAAATATGGAGGCAGATATTCAGAATGAAAACTAGAGAAGACATTAGAAATGTAGCAATCATTGCTCACGTCGATCACGGGAAAACAACTCTTGTAAATGAATTACTTAAGCAGTCGGACACCCTTGATTCTCATACAGAGCTGGACGATCGTGCCATGGACTCAGATGATTTAGAGAGAGAACGTGGGATTACAATATTATCTAAGATTACTTCAGTTGATTACAAAGATAATAAAATTAATATCGTAGATACGCCGGGACACGCGGACTTCGGTGGAGAAGTTGAACGTATCATGAAAATGGTTGATGGAGTCGTTCTAGTTGTAGATGCTTATGAAGGGACAATGCCTCAGACACGCTTTGTTTTACAAAAAGCTTTAGAGAGAAACCTTAAACCTCTAGTCGTTGTCAACAAAATAGATAAGCCCAATGCACGTCCGGAAGAAGTCGTCGACATGGTTTTGGACCTCTTTATCGAATTAGGTGCAGATGAAGACCAGATCGAATTCCCTGTTGTCTATGCATCCGCCGTCAATGGAACGTCTTCTTTATCCGACGATCCGGCTGACCAGGAAGAGACGATGGACCCTGTCTTCGATACGATCTTATCGACCGTTCCGGCACCTGTGGATAACAGTGAAGAGCCGCTGCAGTTCCAGATTTCTATGCTGGACTACAATGAGTATGTCGGTCGTATCGGAATCGGCCGTGTCTTTAGAGGAACGGTCAATGTCGGAGACCAGGTAACTGTCAGCAAGGTTGATGGAAGCCAGCAGAACTTCCGAGTGACCAAATTACTCGGCTACCACGGCTTGAAACGAGTGGAGATCCAGTCAGCCAAACCGGGTGACATCATCGCTGTCTCAGGTATGGAGGATATCTATGTGGGGGATACGGTCACTTCTCCGGACCATGTAGAACCGATGGAACCACTGCGTATCGATGAGCCGACTCTTAAGATGACTTTCTTGGTCAACGACTCGCCTTTTGCGGGACGGGAAGGAAAATACGTCACCTCACGCCAGATCGCTGACCGCCTGCACCAGCAGTTGCAGACCGATGTTTCGATGAAAATCGAAGACACAGGTTCACCGGACCGCTGGATCATAGCCGGGCGTGGGGAATTACACTTATCTATCCTCATCGAGAATATGCGACGCGAAGGCTATGAATTACAGGTGTCCAAACCGGAAGTTATCACGAAAGAGATCGACGGTAAAGTCTATGAGCCTTATGAAGAGGTCATCATCGACACGCCGGAAGAGTATATGGGTGCCATTATCGAATCTTTAAGCTCACGTAAGGGTGAGATGAAGAGCATGGACAATACCGGGACAGGCCAGATCAGACTGACCTTTTCAGTGCCTTCCCGAGGAATGATCGGTTTCTCAACCCAGTTCATGTCCATGACCCACGGCTATGGAATCTTGAACCATACCTTCTCGGAATACGGCCCGGCCATCGCGACAGAAATTGGGTCACGAGGCAATGGAGTCTTGGTTTCTATGACCAATGGTAAGGCAACAACCTACAGTATCATGCAGATTGAAGAGCGCGGCCAGATTTTGATCGAGCCGGGTACTGAAATCTATGAAGGAATGATTGTCGGGATAAGCAGCCGTGATAAAGACCTGGCAGTCAATCTGACCAAGGAAAAACAGAAAACCAACGTCCGCTCTGCCAATAAGGATCAGACCAATGTGATCAAGACACCTAAGATTTTAACGCTTGAAGAATCTTTAGAGTTTATCGCTGATGATGAATACGTCGAAGTGACGCCTGAATCCATCCGTCTGCGTAAGAAAACTCTGGATACGAAACTAAGAGAAAAAGAACAGAAAAAAAGTAAAAAAGACAACTAGAATCAAGAGAAGAGAGGCAGGGACATCGGTTCCCGCCTCTATTTTTTAAGCCGGACCTATTCCCAGTCTGGATTGTGTATCTGAAGGAACTTTTGATATACTGATTCTGTTCATTAATTATGTATAAAGTAGGTGGAACCATCAAAATCATTAGAAAACTAAGAAAACTCGATTATTATGTGTTGATACCTGTGATCTTATTGAGTCTCATCGGTATCGTCATGGTCTATTCGTCCAGCTCCTACCTGGCAGCTGAAATGAATAACCTTCAGTATTATTTTAGACGACAGATCGCCTATGTTACGATAGGGATAGGTGCCTTATTTGTCATCGCTACGATGAATCATCAAATTATAAGGAAAACCTGGCTGATCGGGATATTTTATCTGCTGACCGTGGCTCTCCTGGTCATTGTCCTGATCGTCGGGGATGAAATAAACGGGGCGAGGGCCTGGCTGAACTTAGGTTTTTTCCAGGTCCAGCCCGCTGAAATTGCCAAAATCTCCATCATCATGCTGCTGGCAGATTATTACTCTCGTAATGCAGTCAAAGCCAG
>CAYTHW010000018.1:2670-13343 GCA_964437675.1 uncultured Atopococcus sp.
CTGCCCCTGATCCAGCCTTATCAGTTGGAACGTTTCAAAGCCTTTTTTGACCCTTTTTCACTCAGTGAGACAGCGGGCCACCAGCTGGTTAACTCCTATTACGCGCTGAGCCGCGGTGGACTGACAGGTGTGGGGCTGGGCAACAGTGTGCAGAAGTCGGGCTATCTGCCGGAACCTCATACGGATTTCATCATGGCTATAATCGCAGAAGAACTGGGTTTGATTGTTATTTTGATCATCATCTCTCTCTTCTTCTTCTTGATCGTCCGTATCTATATCATCGCTATCCGGGCCAAAGATACTTACAATTCTTTGATCTGCCTCGGCGTAGCCAGTCTGTTCTTCATCCAGGCATCTATCAATCTGGCAGGGGTGGTGGGACTGCTTCCTATCACAGGAGTGACTTTCCCTTTCATCAGTTCCGGAGGGTCCAGTGTCATCATGTCCCTGGCAGCGGTAGGACTAGTCCTAAATGTAAGCCTGAGTGAAAGACAATCGAAGGAAAAGGAAAGAATATAATGGAAATAACGAAAAGAGAAAAAATCTATATTTGGCTCTATTCATTTAAAAAATTCAATGTATTGAAGAAATTTGGCCTGATACATTATTCTTCGCGCAAGATGAAGTATGTCATGATGTATGTGGATGCCGACCAGGCAGAAGAGGTCATCGACCAGATCAGCCAGCTTTCTTTCGTCAGAGAAGTTGAAAGGTCTCCTCAAAAAGAGATCGATCTGACTTTTGAAAACACCATGGAAGAGTGGATAGAGGAAGTAAAGCAGGCGAAAAAAGAAAGCAATCAGATTATTTAAGTGAAGAGGTAGATATTTATGCGAATTATATCAGGAGAATTTAAAGGAAGACGTCTGGAGAGTCTGCCGGGAGCGGCGACTCGCCCGACAAGTGATAAAGTTAAAGAGTCTCTCTTTAATATCATCGGTCCTTATTTCGAAGCAGATACTGTAGTAGATCTTTTTTCCGGTTCTGGAAGTTTAGGACTGGAGGCTGTGTCGCGGGGAGTAAGCCACGGTTATCTTGTTGATAATAATGAACAGGCTGTCCGGATCATTCAGGAGAATGTGGATAACTTAAGATTGAATGACCGGGTCACTGTCATGAATCAATCTGCCCAGTCAGCCTTGGATTACTTCCAGGCCCATGATATCAAAATCAACCTCTTGTTCTTAGATCCGCCTTATGACATGGACGTAATCGAGGAGATCCTCACTGTCGCTTTAGATAAGGGCGTTCTGAGCAAGAGAGCCATCGTAGTCTGCGAGACAACAAAATATAAAGAGTTTCCGGATGTCATCGGAAGTTTAGAAAAGATTCGAGATCAAAAGTACGGCAAGATCCGCCTTTCTATTTACCAGAACACAGAAGAGCTGCCGGAGGAGATAAGTGAAGAAGATGACTAAAGCTTTGTTTGCAGGAAGTTTCGACCCCTTCACCAACGGTCATCTGAATACTGTGGAGCGGTCGGCTCTCATTTTCGACAAAATCGTCATCGCTGTGGCCATTAATCCGAGTAAAAAGAGATTTTTTACGGTCGAAGAAAAGATCAATCTGATTGAAGAAGCGACCGAACACCTGTCGAATGTCGAGATCATCAGCTTTTCTGAATCATTGACCGTCGACGTTGCCAAAAAAATCGGCGCGGAAGTTCTGATCCGAGGCGTCCGCAGTGTCCAGGACTATGAATATGAGACCGAGATCGCTAATATGAATAAGTATATCCAGCCCGAGATAGAAACTTTTCTGCTGGTAGCTAAACCGGAGTTATCTTATGTGTCTTCTTCTTTAATCAAGGAAGTGGTCCGGTTCGGCGGAGAGATTTCGGAGTTCGTACCGGCTAATGTTGAAAAAGCGATGAAGAAAAAACTCAAAGAGGTCAAGTGATCCTCTGCTTTGCTCAAGAGGAACCTGAAAAGGTTTCTTTTTTTGTTTAAAAAAAAGACGCCCTCCCTGACGTATCTTAAAGAAGAGAAGGTTAAGGAGGAGAATCAATGTGAAAAACTTACAGGAAAAGCTGAAGCATCTGCCCCTGTCTTTGTCCCATCTCGTGACAGGTGCGGCTGTCATCGCCGTTCTTTTTCTTTTGTTGCGGCCGGGAGCTGCTCCTGCTGTCAATGAAGAAGAGGGCTTGGAGGAAGACTTCTTAGTAGAAATGACCCAGGAAGTTGGAGAAGGCGGGGCTGAAGAGAACCCGCCGGCAGTGGAAACAGCGCCTGCATCTGCCCAGGAGCTCATCTTCATCGATATCAAAGGTGCCGTCGTCTATCCTAATATCTATGAAATGACTTCGGGTCAGCGTCTCTACGATGTCGTCGAAAAAGCGGGCGGTTTCACTGAGCATGCGGATCAAAACCAGGTCAATCTGGCGCAGAGACTGCAGGATGAAATGGTCATCTATATTCCCATGAAAGGGGAGGATGTTCCAGAACATCTGGCTCTCAGCCCCGTCACTCCTGCCGGGAAAGGTGATGAAACCGGGGGAGAAGAGACTCAAAAAATAAATATCAATACGGCCGATGCTGCTGGGCTGACGACTTTGAACGGCATCGGCGAGAAAAAAGCTCAGATGATCATTGATTACCGGGAAGAGCAGGGGCCCTTTATAGCCGTGGAAGATATCAAAAATGTCTCAGGCATCGGGGAGAAGTCTTTTGAAAATCTCAAAGATTCGATCACTGTGGACTAGCTGAGATGAAGGGCTATCATGTCTTTCTGGCGATCAGCGCCTGCCTGGCTGTCCTCTTGACTTACACGTCTTCCAAAAGACTCGTCATCATCTTAATCTTTTTCTGGCTGGTCCGACTCTTCTTTCTGAAAAACAAGAGACTCCTTTACCTGTCGCTTGCCGTCCTGCTCGTCTTCTCCTGGAGAGCCTGCAGCCTGGATCAGAATAATCAGAGCCGGCTGGAAGAAGACACAACTGAATTCTATCTGTCAGTTAAACGAGACAGCGTGAAGATAGACGGAGACCGTCTGCAGTTTGAGGCCCGGGTAGAAAACGAGGGAGAAAATGAAAGCGTCATGGTTTTTTATCAGCTCAAGGATGAGAAAGAGAAGAATGCTTACTTGGAAGCGGGCATCACTCCCTATGTCTATGTGAGCGGGAAGTTAAAGGAGCCGGGAGGCCGGCGTAATTTCCACCAGTTTGATTATCAGGAGTATTTGAGGAGGCAGCACATCCACTGGCTGCTGGAGGCCGGCCAGCTTCAGCACAGCGACCAGGATTACGAAAGACTTTTAGATCAAGTGAGAGACTGGCGCTATCAAATCATCCGTTTGATCGACAGAAAATTTACAGGTGAACTCGGGATTTATATCAAGATGCTTTTATTTTCTGACCGCAGGAATTTAAGCGACCAGGTCTTGCTGGAATTTCAAAATATCGGCATCATCCATATTCTTTCGATCTCCGGGATGCACATTTCTTTTTATATTCATTTGATCCGGATGCTGTTCTTACGGTTGGGATTCACCCGGGAAAGGATACCTCTCCTCATGATCGGGGTCCTGACCTTATATGGCTTTCTAGCAGACTGGGGCACGAGTGTCTTCCGGGCGGTCTTTCAATCCCATTTTAAATCCCTGCGCTCTTTATTCAATCTGCCTTTAACTTCTCCTGATATTTGGGCGCTGACCTGCCTGACTGCTCTGCTGATCAATCCTTATGCCATTTTTTCCCTGGGCTTTCAGCTCAGCTATTCCCTCAGCCTCTTACTCATCCTGCTGGCCCGCACGCCTCAATTCAACCGGCTCAGTCCATGGAGACAGAGTCTTTTTCTCAATGTCTTTATCAATCTGGTCTCTCTGCCCTTCATCCTCTATCATAATTTTGAGTTCCCCTGGCTGAGTCTGGCAGCAAATTTACTGATTATACCTATTTTCTCCCGCCTCATTTTACCTGCCTGCCTGACCGGCTTTTTCCTGGGCGGGCTCTTTCCCTCCAGCCTTCTTTTCACTTTCTACCAAGCAGTCTTTAATCAGGGAGTTCGAGGGCTGGAATCTTTCATCCATCTGCTCAACAGTTTTCCATCCCTGACTTTCGTGACAGGCAGATTGTCGACGCCGGCCCTGTTCCTTTTAGTCTTTGCGATCTATGGCGTCTTCTGGATTTTCGAAAGTCAAAAAGACAGACGGGGGAAGCTCCTCTCTTACTTTCTTGTCAGTTTAGTGATGGCAGGGGCTGTGACCAGTGAGCACTGGTTGCCTACAACGACCCTCGTCATGCTGGATGTGGGTCAGGGGGACAGCCTGCTCATCAAAGGACCTTTCTGGCAGAAAAGTATATTGATCGATACAGGAGGCATCTTTTCTTACCCTCAGGAAGAGTGGCAGAGGAGAGAAAGACCTTACCAACTGACTGACCGCGTCTTGATTCCGGTCATGAAAAGTTACGGCCTCTCTCAGGTCGATCAATTGATCCTGACTCATTCGGATCATGATCACAGCGGGGAATTAGCCCGTCTGATCAATCAGTTTCAGGTGGAAGAGGTCGTGATGACTTCTCTGACTTTGGGGGATGAAAGCATCCAGAAGCAGCTCTTGAAGCTGGATAAAAAATTCCCCCGGCTGGAGGTGCTGGATCCGGATCAGATTCCTTATTCGCTCTCCCCCCGGTTGAAAATCATCTGGCCGGGTGAATCGATAACTGACGATGCCAATAACACCTCCTTGGTCATTTATGGTAAAGTAGGAAAGGAATGGTGGATCTTTACCGGCGATATTGAAAAGGAGATCGAGAAGAAGCTGATCGAGACTTATCCCCGTCTGCCCGTCGATAACTTAAAGGTAGGCCATCATGGCAGCCAGACCTCGACCTCGTCCGAATTTATCGACCATCTGGCACCCTCCCGCGCCCTCATTTCAGCCGGAGAGAAGAACAGGTACAACCACCCGCATCCCGAGATCACCGCCCGCTTAGAGGCGGAAGGAATCGAAGTCTTTCGAACAGATCAAGAGGGAGCGGTGGCCTTTACTTATTTTTTCGCCCAAGAAGATGCCGTCATAGAAACAGTTCACAGTAAAGAGGAAATAAAATGACTATTGCAAGAGACATCGAAGAATTAAAAAAACAAAATGTCCCGCCACTCCTATTAGTGCAGGGCAGTGAAAAATATTTGATAGAAAAGGTAGAAAAAGCCATCATCGAAGGAGTTTTTCAGGGAGCGGTGGATGAATTTTCTTTTGGAAGATTCGATATGGAAAATACCCCTGTGGATACAGCCCTGGAAGAAGCTCTCTCCATGCCTTTCTTCTCCGACTACCGGGTAATCTTCATTGACAATCCTTATTTCCTGACCGGACAGAGAGTGAAGTCAGATATCGAACATGACCTGGACTGGTTTTTAGACTACATCGAGTCGCCGTCGGACTATACGAAGTTGGTCATCATCGCTCCCTATGACTCGATCGATAAGAGAAAAAAGATCACGAAGAGCTTATTGAAACATGCCCATGTGATTTCGACTGAGCCTTTGGAAGCGGAAGAAAATAAGGATTTTTTAGTCAATTATCTGACTGAAAAAGGCTATCAAATGCGGCCGGAAGCCTTGGAATTGTTTCTTGAACTGACAGACAACGACCTGTCTAAAATTATGAATGAAGTCGAAAAAATCTTCATCTATAAAGGAGAAGACAGGCAGATAGAAAAAGAAGATGTTTCTTCTCTGGTCCCGCGCTCACTCAACCAGGATGTCTTTGCCCTGAATGAGGCGGTTCTGAACCAGGATATCGAAAAATCACTCGAAGTCTACCATGATCTGCTGCTGCAGAAGGAGACGCCGGTCAATCTGCTGGCGACGATGGTCTCTCAGTTCCGCTTGTTTTTACAGGTCAAAATTCTAAGAGCCAGAGGCTACCAGCAGTATGATATCCAGAGCACGCTCAAAGTGCACAAATACCGCGTCTATCTCGCTTTAAAAAGAGAGAAACTCTTCTCTCAGAAGGCTCTTATGACAGCCCTGGAAGAGCTCGTTTACGCCGATTATCTGATCAAGTCGGGTCAATCTAATCCGCAGATGGCCTTGGAATTATTCATCATCCGATACTGCTCAAAAAATATGACTGAAAACTAAAATAAAAGATTGATTTTTCCTTCCGCATTGACTATAATGGTGGATGTGCAACAAAGGTCGACTTAGACCAATAGGTAAGGGGGTCATAAAATGGCAAATTTAAAATCAGCTATTAAGCGCGTTCGTCAATCTAATGAAGCAAATACAAGAAACAAAGCACAGATTAATGCTGCGAGAACTGCTATCAAGAAATTCGAAAAAGCAGTTGAAGAAAATGATTCAAATGCTGGTGAATTCTACCAAGAAGCAGTGCGTTTAGTTGACAAAGCTAAATCAAGTGGATTAGTTCATGAAAACAAAGCAAACAGAATCAAATCTCGCTTGGCAAAATTAAACAATGCTTAAATAATACATCGAAAGAAGCCTGACAGGGCTTCTTTTTACTTTGATCATATATTTTCAGTTCAAGAAACAGATATGTTAAAATCAATTAGATTGGAATTAATCTAAATTGAGAAAGGAGCTGTGTTCTTTGGCTATTGAATTGCAGGAAAAATTTGAGCTTGTTTCTAATTATGAGCCCGACGGTGATCAGCCCCAGGCGATCAAGCAGCTGGTGGAAGGTATTCAATCCGGCACTAAAGAACAAGTTTTACTCGGAGCGACAGGTACTGGGAAAACATTCACAGTAGCGAATGTGATCGAACAGGTGGAAAAGCCGACTCTGGTCATGGCCCATAATAAAACGCTTGCCGGGCAGCTGTATAGTGAATTGAAAGAATTTTTCCCGAATAATGCTGTCGAATATTTTGTGAGCTACTACGATTATTACCAGCCGGAAGCGTATGTTCCGCAGACAGACACCTTTATCGAAAAAGAAGCCAGTATCAATGACGAGATCGACAAGTTGAGACACTCAGCCTCAAGTTCCCTTCTGGAAAGACGCGATGTGATCGTGGTTGCCTCGGTTTCTTGTATCTATGGTCTGGTCAACCCGAAAGATTATAAAAATCAAGTTCTTTCCTTGAGAGAAGGCCAGGAAATCAGCCGTGATGAATTGCTGCGTCGGTTAGTAGATATGCAGTTTGAGCGCAATGACATCGATTTTCAAAGGGGAAGATTCCGTGTCCGGGGAGATGTGGTCGAGATTTTCTTGGTTTCAAGAGAAAGTGAAGCAGTAAGGATCGAGTTTTTCGGAGATGAAATCGACCGGATGCGTGAGGTGGATGTGCTGACCGGAGAAGTCAAGAGCAATATCAGCCACATCCCGATTTTCCCGGCCACCCACTTCGTCACTACCCAGGAACAGACGCGCAAGGGGGTCGAGTCCATCGAGATCGAACTGGCCGAGAGACTCAAAGAGCTGGAAGCAGAAAACAAAATTTTAGAAGCCCAGCGTTTAGAATCCCGGACGAATTATGATATCGAGATGCTCATGGAGATGGGCTACTGTGCAGGTATCGAGAACTATTCCAGACATATGGACGGCAGAAAGCCGGGTGAGCCGCCTTATACCCTGCTCGACTTCTTCCCGGATGATTCCTTATTTATCATCGACGAGTCCCACATGACGATGCCGCAGATCCGCGGAATGTACGGCGGAGACAGCGCGCGTAAAGATAAATTGATCGACCACGGCTTCAGACTGCCGTCTGCCAGAGACAACCGCCCGCTGCGTCTGGAGGAATTCGAAGAGAAGGTCAACCAGATTGTCTATATCTCAGCTACACCGGGTCCTTATGAGATGGAGAGAGCTTCTTATGTGGCTGAGCAGGTTATCCGACCGACAGGACTGCTGGATCCAACCATCGACGTCCGGCCGACTGAGGGTCAGATTGATGACCTCATCAGTGAGATCAACGAAAGAATTGACCGCAATGAGAGAGTTTTCGTCACAACGCTGACCAAGAAGATGTCTGAAGATCTGACGGACTACCTGAAAGAGGTTGGAATCAAAGTTAAGTACTTACATAGTGACATCAAGACCTTTGAACGAAGTGAAATCATCCAGGACCTGCGCCTCGGTGAATTCGATGTGCTGGTCGGTATCAACCTGCTGAGAGAAGGACTGGATGTGCCTGAAGTGTCTTTAGTAGCCATCTTAGATGCTGACAAAGAAGGTTTCTTAAGAGGGGAATCTGCTTTGATCCAGACGGCAGGACGTGCAGCCCGTAATGAGAAGGGTCACGTCATTATGTATGCCGACCGCATCACGCGGTCTATGGCAGCAGCGATCGAAGAAACTGAGCGCCGCCGCGAGAAACAGATGGCCTATAATGTGGAACATAATATTACACCTAAGACGATCGTGAAAGACATCAAAGAACTGGTAAGAATTTCCAGTGAAGTGGAAGGCGAGAATACGCGCTTTGAGGACTTGAATAAAGTAACCCAGAAAGAGCGGAGAGAGATTGTAGAGACGATGGAACTCGAGATGAAATTAGCAGCCAAGGAATTAGATTTCGAACGGGCCACTCAGTTGAGAGATATGGTCTTTGAGATTAAAGCAGCTTATAATATCAAATAAGTTTGACTGTAACTGTAAGATCGAGAACATCCACCTTTCGTGGGTGTTCTTTTATTGGTGAAAAGAGAGAGAAATCCATGCTATTATGAGTGTGGTATTTTTTACAGAAAGAGGCACACTCTATGAAATTAATCGGAAATATTTCTACTCTTATCGGTCTCATTTTATTTATTTACAGCATCATTCCCTTAGTCAAGGGAATGCGCAACATTAAAATATCGGATATCCGGAATAAACTCCTGAAAAGGGCAGGGAGAGCTTTTTCTTCCAGCCTGCTTCTGTCTACTCTGGGTCTGGGTATCACACCTGCCGGCAACACTGTCCAGCTGCTGGAGCTGGCAGAAGAGCTGCTCAGCACAAAATATTTCAGCTCCGAACAGGCAGCTGAAGTAGGGGAAGAAAGTTACTATCAGGCAGTGGAAAGCAAGGAGCAGGAGGGGGCGGCTCCCCAGCCTCCCGAGACCTTTCCTGCTCCGCCGCCGCAGGAAAGCGTTCAGCTGCAGGAGAGCCACCAGGAAGTCGTTTCTCCCCATCCTGCCCCTGCAGAAAAGGAAATTTCATCCTCCCCGTCTGACGGCACAGCACTTGTAACAGCTTCTCCGGCAGAACTTCCGCCTGAATCTTCCGCCGAACCGGCGCCGGCTGAAGTGCCTGCGCCCGGAACACCTGAGGAATCTCTGCTGGATCCGGAGCCTTCAGCCCCCGAGCGGGACCAGCTCTATGTGGATGCGGACGGCAGGGGGTTGATTAAAGGAAGCAGCTGGGGCAATTACCATCTTCCGGACAGCCCTTATTATGAGAGAATCATCTATCCCGTGGCCTGGTTCAAGAGTGTAGAGGAAGCCGTCAAGGCAGGTTACCATCCAGCGCACGAATAAACCTCCTCTCCAATGAAGAAATTAATGAAATAAATCTTTCCAGCTACTTGATTTTTTCTCAAAATTTGTTATATTTAACCTTGTGCATATGCACAAGACCGTAACTTGGAAATCGAATCACCAACGTTTTCTCAGTTACTGGAATCAAAAATGAAAGAGGTGTAAAAGTATGGCAATCTCTAAAGAGAAAAAAGCTCAAATTATTGAAGAATATGCAATTCATGAAGGTGACACAGGTTCACCGGAAGTTCAAATCGCTTTATTAACAGCAGACATCAATGAACTTAACGAACATGCACGTCTTCATCCAAAAGACCACCATTCATACCGTGGTTTATTCAAAAAAATTGGACACCGCCGTAACTTAATCGCGTACCTACGTAAAAGTGATTTCGCACGTTACCGTAGTCTGATTGAACGCTTAGGTTTACGTCGTTAAGAAACGCAGAAGTGAGATTCTATGAGTCTCACTTTTATTTTTTAATTATAAACAAGCCCCAGGAGACTACTATGCAAAAGTGATTTATGGAAGAAAATGACTTTTGTTTAGTAGATCAATATACGGGGACAAAGGAGTAAAAACATGAATGAAATGCAGACATTTAAAATGGATTTTGCAGGACGCCCGCTTGTCGTAGAAACCGGCAAATATGCCAAACAAGCCAATGGCGCTGTGATGGTTCGTTATGGAGATACTGTGGTATTGACCGCAGCTGTAGGAAGTAAAGAACCTTCCAAGATGGGTTTCTTCCCTCTAACAGTTAATTACGAAGAAAAAATGTATGCTGTGGGTAAAGTTCCCGGCTCTTTCCAAAAACGTGAGGGCCGCCCCTCCAATGAAGCGACTTTATTTGCCCGCATGATTGACCGTCCGATCCGTCCGATGTTCGCAGAAGGCTATGCCAACGAGGTACAGATCACCAATACGATTTTATCAGTTGAGCAGGACTGTCCGCCGGAAATCGCAGCTATGTTCGGTTCATCTTTAGCTTTAGGTATCTCTGACATTCCTTTCAAGCAGCCGATCGCCGGAGTCAATATCGGCTATATCAACGGGGAATACATCATCAACCCGACGCTTGACGAAAGAGAAAAAAGTCTCATCGAACTGACTGTAGCCGGTACAGGCGATGCCATCAACATGGTAGAGTCCGGCGCCCAGCAGATGTCTGAGGAAGTCATGCTCAAAGGACTTCAAGTCGGACATGATGAAATCAAAAAACTGACTGATTTCCAAGAAGA
>CAYTHW010000018.1:13443-20745 GCA_964437675.1 uncultured Atopococcus sp.
CGCCCGGACGGTAGAAAGCCGGATGAAATCCGCTCACTTGCTTCTGAAGCAGGCTTACTGCCGAGAGCACACGGCTCCGCTTTATTTACCCGCGGGCAGACTCAGACTTTATCAGCCACTACTCTGGCTCCCTTATCTGAGCATCAAATCATCGATGGACTGGGAACTGAAGAAATCAAGCGTTTCATGCACCATTATAACTTCCCTCAGTATTCTGTTGGGTCAACGGGACCGGCACGTTCACCGGGCCGCCGCGAAATCGGTCATGGTGCCCTGGGTGAAAGAGCTTTATTAGAAGTCATTCCTGATGAAAAAGACTTCCCTTATACGATCCGTGTCGTTTCTGAAGTCTTAGAGTCCAATGGATCTTCTTCACAGGCATCGATCACTTCTGCCTCGCTTTCTCTCATGGATGCCGGGGTGCCGATCAAAGCACCTGTAGGCGGGATCGCTATGGGTCTCATCATGGGTGAGAATAACGAGTACACGATCTTGACCGATATCCAGGGAATGGAAGACCACCTGGGTGATATGGACTTCAAGGTGGCAGGTACCCGCGAAGGGATCACGGCCCTCCAGATGGATATCAAGATCGACGGAATCACACCTGAAATCTTATCTGAAGCTTTAGTGCAGGCTAAAAAAGCCCGCCTGGAGATCATCGATAATATCGAAGCTGTTCTGGCTGAACCAAGACCGGAATTGAGCCGCTATGCTCCGAAAATTGAGACGATGCAGATCAATCCTGATAAGATTAAAGTGGTCATAGGTAAGAGCGGTGACACGATCAATGAGATCATCGCACAGACAGATGTCAAGATTGATATCGAAGATGACGGCCAGATCAACATCTACGGTGAAAATCCTGAAATGATGGCCAAGGCCCGTCAGATGATAGAAGATCTCACAGCTGAAGTTGAGGTCGACAAAATCTATAATGCTAAGATCGTTCGAGTAGAGGACTATGGAGTCTTTGCGGAAGTATTGAAAGACCAGACCGGTCTGGTTCACGTTTCTCAGTTATCGAATGATTTCATTAAAAATGTCCGCGACGACTTCAAAGTTGGAGATTTTATTGATGTCAAAGTTAATAAAATTGATGAGCGCGGCCGTATCGATTTATCCAGAAAAGATGCGATTAATGAACAAAACGGCAAAAAAGAAGAAGAGTAGATGTCATTCTTCACAAGGCGGTGATTTTACCGCCTTGTGTTTTTTATTTTAAAGAGGGAAAAGCAAGGAAGATTTGTGATGAGCCTCAACTATGCTATAATTAAACTACTGATTATGTACGTTAAAACAATAAAAAAATACTAGAGGTGTATATAGATAATGAGTGAAATTAGAATCATTCCCCTGGGTGGGATGAGAGAAATAGGAAAAAATATGTATGTGGTGGAAGTCGACAAGGAAATGTATGTTTTAGATTGTGGACTGTCCTACCCGGAAGAAAGTCAATTCGGAATTGACACTGTTATTCCTGATTTTTCATATGTAGAATCGAACGCAGACCGCTTGGCAGGTATCTTTTTAACAGACGGCCACATGGATGTCATGGGGGCCCTGCCTTATTTCTTAGAGAAGTTCGACGCACCGGTTTTTGGAACAGCCCTGACGATCGAATTAGCTAAGCTGGCTATCGAAAACCTAGGTTTGAATATTTCGACAGATGACTTCCACGTGATCGATGAGGATACTAAGATCGAATTTGAGAAGACATCCGTAGAGTTCTTCAAAACGACTCATACGATTCCAGATTCTGTAGGTATCTCTATCAATACGGAAGATGGAAGCATCGTTTATACCGGTGACTTTAGAATCGACCAGAGTACCCACGGACAGTACCGTTCCAATCTATTGGATATTGCAGCCATCGGAAACAAAAATGTCCTGGCTCTCCTGAGTGACTCGACGAATGCCGAGTCTTATATTGAGAATGCTTCCGAGATAAAAGTTGCAGAAGAAGTCAGAAATACTTTCTTGAATTCAGAGAGCCGGATCATCGTCTCTGCCGTATCAGATAATATCTTAAGAATCCAGCAGGTTTTAGATGCTGCCTACCAGGTGGGAAGAAAAGTCTTCCTGACCGGCAGAAATATAGAACAGATATTAGAAGTCGCTATTAAACTTGAAAAGCTCGAACTGCCTGAAGAGAATTTGATTCAGCCAATCGAAGATCTGGGTATGTATGATAATGACCAGATCATCATTCTGGAAGCACCGGGACCGGGCGAATCGATCAAGCAGATCGAACGTATGGCGGAAGGTTTCCATAAGCAGGTGACGATAGAAAAAGGCGACCTGGTCTATGTCGTTACCAGTCCGTCGGCTTCACTGGATGTCCAGATGGGTGTCATGAAAAATAAAATCTACCGTGCCGGTGGAACCGTTGAGACAATTTCGGATAATATATTCGCTTCCGGCCACGGTACTCCGGATGAATTGAAGTTGATGCTGAACCTGATCCAGCCGACTTACTTCATCCCTGTCCAGGGTGACTATTCGATGCTGTCTAAGCACGCGACTCTCGCCCATGAAGTGGGAATCCCGTCTGATCATATCTTCATCTTGAAAAATGGAGATGTCGTCACTTACAACAGCGGAAAAGAAGAAGCTTATGTTTCCGGCCAGATCCAGACCGGCAATGTCCTGGTCGATGGATCGGGTGTAGGGGATATCGGTAATATCGTCCTGCGCGATCGACGTATCCTGTCTGAAGACGGGGTCCTTGTCGCAGTAGTGACGATCGACCGCCGCAAGAAGAAAATCATCTCGGGACCAAAGATCGTGACTCGAGGCTTTGTCTTCGTGAAAGAAAGTGTCGACCTGATCGAACATTCTGAATCGATCGTGCGTCAGTCGGTCGAAAAAATATTAGCTGAGAAGAAATTCGACTGGGGAACCTTAAAACAGGAAATCCGCGATAATTTAGGTAAAGAATTATACAAACAGACGAACCGCCGTCCGATCATCTTACCTGTCATTACAGCGGTCAAAAGTTAATTAGAAAATGCAGGTAAGCAGATGACAACGATTATAAATATCATCGGGATAGTATTATTAATTAATACTATCCTTGCTATTTTTACAGTATTTAAAGAGAAGAGAGAAATATCGGCAACCTGGGCCTGGCTGTTAGTTTTGAACTTGCTGCCGGGCTTAGGCTTCATCATTTATTTGTTTTTAGGACGCAAGATCTCACAGGATCAGATCTTTGATCTGAAGACCCAGAAGTTGATCGGCATCAGCCAGGTCGTCGACCGCCAAAAGGAGTATCTGGAAAAAGATACGCTCACTTTCCCGCCGGCTATCGACAGTGATGAGACTTATGAATTGATCCGTCTCATCCTCAATAAGGGTAATGCACCGATCACCAGTCACAATGACGTCGAGATCTATAATGACGGCCATGATAAATTTGAGCAGCTGATCAAAGATATCTATACTGCAGAAGATCATGTCCATATTATGTACTATATCTTCAGGGATGACCGCTTAGGCAGCCGGATCATCCGGGCACTGGAAGAAAAAGCCTCCCAGGGAGTCGAAGTCTGTCTGATGTTCGACTCTCTCGGGTCGCGGGGTGTCCGGTCGAGTTCTTTTAAGAGGCTGATCGACCTGGGCGGTAAAGTTATCCGTTCCTTTGAGAGAAAGTACAAAATCTTCAACACGAATATTAACTTCAGAAATCACCGCAAGATGGTCGTCATCGATTCAAAGATCGGCTATGTCGGCGGCTTTAACGTGGGGGATGACTATCTCGGTGAGTATGAGCATATGGGCTATTGGCGCGATACCCACCTGCGTCTGAAAGGTGAATCTGTCCTTGCCCTGCATGCCCGCTTCATCATGGACTGGAATGCATCGACGAAAGATCCGGACCAGCAGCTCCAGCCCCGTGAAGAATATTTTTTAGAGCATGAATGTGACACGCATACGATGGTGCAGATTCTTTCATCAGGACCGGATAGTGAAGACCAGATGAATAAGAAGGCTTTCATGAAGATGATCTCTCAGGCTTCTGAGTCGATCCTCATCCAAACACCTTATTTTATTCCTGATGAGGGTTTTATGGAAACTTTGAAGATAGCTGTAGCGAGTGGAATTAGTGTCAAATTGATGATTCCTAATAAACCCGACCACCCCTTTATCTATCAGGCGACCCTCTACTATGCCAGGGAACTGGTGAAAGAGGGAGCACGGGTCTATATCTATGATCATGGTTTTCTTCATTCTAAAGTGATGGTCATCGATGGGATCATCAGTACCGTGGGGACGTCCAATTTTGATATCCGTTCTTTTAAGTTGAATTTTGAAATCAATGCCTATCTTTACAATCATGAATTAAGCCGGCAGCTGGTTGATGATTTTAACCGGGATATCGAGGTGTCTTATGAATTGACTGAAGAGAAGATTGCCGAATTTTCGAAGTGGCAGCTCTTTAAGCAGGCCTTCAGCAGACTCTTGTCGCCTTTATTATAGATAAGAAAAAACGCTGTTGAGAAAACATTCTCAACAGCGTTTTATGCTGGGTCGGACAGGCGGATATGACGGATGATCTGCGGATTGAGCAGGTAGGTGAATCCACCGGCTGGGGAAGTCACAAAGATCTGTTTGCTTTCTTTTAAAATGGAGACCTGTCCCGTCACTTCGATATATTTTTGGTAGGTCGGGGTCGGATTAATTTGAATGATGATTTCTTTTTGAGTCTGACAGGCCCGCAGCAGGAAATGCTCCACTTGCCGCTGAGGCATCTGCTTAAGCAGGCTGAATCTTTCCTGGGCGATATAGAGATAGTCTTCTTCCGGCAGGGGAGAAGTATTTACTAAGGGTGCATGACCTTGTAAAGGGGACATTTTATTTTCATATAGTTGGATAACTTCCATGGAATCACCTCCGAACATCTGTTCGAATATAATATACCGAATGCTTGTTCGGTTGTCAAGATGTCCCCGCAAAAAAGATTATTTGGAGAAACAAAACACGCTGTACATTTTTAAAATCGTTATGTTATAATATTATGTAGCTTAATAATAGTAATCATGGAAATAGGAAGGGTTGCGTGTATGTCTAATCGTGGTGTATTAATCGTGTTGTCAGGTCCATCTGGTGTGGGGAAAGGGACTGTCAGACAAGCGATTTTTGAAAATTATGAAAACGATTTTGAGTTTTCGATTTCTATGACAACGCGTGAGAAGCGGCCGGGGGAAGTTGACGGCGAAGATTATTTTTATACTACGAGAGAAGAGTTTGAAGAGCTGATTGCTCACGACGGCTTTCTGGAGTATGCGGAATATGTAGACAACCTGTATGGGACGCCGCTCAAGTATGTTGAAGACACATTGGCTTCCGGCCGGGATGTGTTCCTAGAGATTGAAGTGCAGGGAGCTAAGCAGGTACAAAAAAAGATGCCGGAAGGAATTTTTGTGTTCTTAGTGCCGCCTAATTTTAAAGAATTGGAGGAACGTCTGGTCAATCGTGGTTCTGAATCTCATGAACTTGTCCAGCAGCGTCTCTCCAAAGCCGTAGATGAACTGCGCCAAATTCGTTATTATGACTATGTCGTCGTTAATGATAAGGTAAGTAATGCCGCTAGAAAAGTTAAAAATATCATCGAAAGTGAACATTTGAAAGTATCACGTAATATCAGTGATTTTGAAACGTTCATCAAAGAAATGGAATAAGAGGATGTTTCACCGGATACTATTTTAAATATCCGTTCAAATCTAAAATTAAATGAATAAATGAGGAGATGGAAGAATATGTTAATGCACCCATCACGGGATGAATTATTGAAAAATATTAATTCAGCTTATTCTTTATGTGTGATCGCAGCTAAACGAGCCAGACGTATTCGCGACGGTGAGGAAATGATGCTTGATGAATATCAGTCAGTCCAGCCGGTCGGCAAAGCTTTAGAAGAAATTGCTCATGGAGATATACTTATCGATCCGAAGAGTCAGACTATTGAATAAAAATAAAAAGTGTTTTAAGCCATCATACTTAAAACACTTTTTTTCTTACTGTCTATCGAGAGAAATGGAGGAGGAAAGATGAATTTAGTCGCCCAAGTCATCGTGGATGTTCCGGCTATGCAGACTAACCGGCCGTATGATTACAGTGTTCCTCAACAATTTCAGACGGTCATACAGGAAGGCATGCGGGTCGTCGTGCCCTTTGGCCGGGGATCGCGGAGCGTTCAAGCTTTCGTCGTGGGTCTTAAAGAAGAAAGCGAACATCCGGAAGAACTTAAAAGTATCCTGGAGATCATGGATTTAGAGCCTGTCCTCAACCAGGAACTGATTGAACTGGGCCGGACGATGAGTAAGGAAACCTATTCTTTCCTCATCACCTGCTATCAGTCCATGCTGCCGGCAGCTCTGCGGGCATCCTATGAAAAATTCATCGTAGCGGATCCTGAATTAGAGGGTGAACCGGCCGAGTCAATTTTTGAAGGCAGAGATGAAATATCCTGGAAGGAAGCTGAGGAGAGAAATCTTTTCCCACAACTTAAAAAATTAAGGAATAAGAAGCTCGTCCGTGTGAGGTATGAGGTCTCTGACCACCGCACCTACCAGACTATCCGGATGGTGCAGTCCCTGCTTTCCCCGGAAGACATTGTAGAAGAACGTGAGGACCTGCGCTCCAATGCCAGAAAGCAGCACCTCCTTCTGACTGTCTTAGAAGAGATGGGAGGAGAAAATGTTTCCGCCCAGCAGCTGAGTCGGGAATACGGCTTGAATAACCGGGATATCAAAGTGGGTGAAGAAAAAGGATGGCTGAAGATACAAGAGGTGCGCAAGTACCGCAATCCCTATGAGGATATGGCCCTGGAGACGACTACTGCCCTAAGTTTGTCAGAAGAGCAGCAGGCCGCTCATGATGCCATCGTTTCTTCTATCCATCAAGACGAGAATCAGACCTTCCTCCTGAAAGGAATCACGGGAAGCGGGAAGACAGAAGTCTATATGCAGGTCATCGAGGAAGCTTTGAAAAAAGGCAAGACAGCTGTCGTACTGGTGCCTGAAATCTCTTTGACCCCCCAGATGGTCACCCAATTTAAAGGGAGATTCGGCCACCGCGTAGCTGCCATGCATTCCGGTTTATCAGATGGTGAACGCTATGATGAATGGCAGCGGCTGGTTTCAAAAGAAGCCGATGTCGTGGTCGGTGCCAGGTCCTCTATTTTTGCCCCGGTCGAGAATTTAGGTGTCATCATTATTGATGAGGAGCATGAAGGAAGCTACAAGCAGAATGAAAATCCTCGCTACCATGCCAGAAATGTGGCTAAATGGAGAGGGG
>CAYTHW010000019.1:0-19145 GCA_964437675.1 uncultured Atopococcus sp.
TAAGAATGCTTCTATATCAATGCGGGATAAGGAGGCCAAAATGAAGATATTAAATTTTGGTTCATTAAATATAGATCGGACTTATGAAGTCGATCAGTTTGTCCAGGCGGGGCAGACGGTTTCTGTCTTTAATTATCAGGAATTTTTAGGGGGGAAGGGGTTAAACCAGAGTGTTGCCCTGGCCCGTGCCGGCGCTGAAGTATCCCATATCGGTGTTGTTGGGCATGATGGCGGCGATTTAAAAGAAGCTCTGCTCGATAATCATATCGATACGACCTATTTATGGGAAGTGGAAGAACACAGCGGGCATACCGTCATTCAGATTGACTCCACGGGTGAAAATGCCATCCTATTTGAAGCGGGATCGAATTTTTCTCTCAGCCGGGAAATGATCGACCAGGTCTTTGAGAATTTTAGAGATGAAGATGTCCTGGTTCTGCTGCAAAATGAAGTCTCCAATGTAGACTATATCATTGAACAGGCAGCCCTTCACGGCCATCCGACAGCTTTTAACCCTTCACCGATGAACCAAAAAGTATTGGACCTGCCTTTACATCTGGTCGACTATTTTTTAATCAATGAGACTGAAGGACAGGCTTTGACTCAGAAAGTGAATAGAGATGATATATACAGGGAAATGGCCGAACTTTACCCTGATGCCTCTATCTTGCTTACTTTGGGATCGGCAGGCGCCAGATTATATGATCAGGGACACCATTACGCAGTAGAAGCTGTTAAAACGCAACCTGTGGATACGACCGGCGCAGGAGATACATTTACCGGTTATTTCTTATCTGGTTTAATGAAGAATGAAAATTGGGATGATATATTACAGAAGGCAGCTGCAGCCAGCAGCATTGCTATAAGTAAAAAAGGAGCGGTGGAATCTATACCCGGCCGAGAAGAAGTCGAAAAGAAACTAAAGGAGAATAAATAATGACTCAAAATATACCTACGCCTCACATCGATGCTAGTCACCCGGATCAAGTCGCGCAGACAGTTCTAATGCCCGGTGACCCTTTACGTGCAAAATATATTGCTGAAAATTTTTTAGAAAATGTGGAACAATTCAATGAAACCCGCGGCATGCTGGGTTACACAGGAGAATACAAAGGAAAACGTGTGTCTGTGATGGGATCGGGAATGGGAATTCCTTCAGCCGGCATTTATTATTCGGAATTATTTGATTTTTATGATGTGGACTGCATTATCCGAATAGGTTCAATAGGAGCGATGCAGGAGGATATCGATTTGAAGGATATCATCGTTGCCACAGCTGCTCATACAGACTCTAATATTTTCAACGGCTATTTTGGAAATACACGTTTTGCACCGACTCCTGATTTTAACTTAATTTTTGATGCCAAACAAAAGTCTGATGAATTAGGGATAAAGACCCATTTCGGCACGGTAAAATCTTCGGATGAATTCTATGGTAATGAAGAGGAGATTTATTTTGACCGTCTGTGTGACTTCGGAGTACTTGGTGCAGAAATGGAAACGGCTGCCCTGTACCTGCTGGCGGAGAAATTTAAGAAACGCAGCTTAGGTATCTATACAGTCAGTGACAACATCATTACCCAGGAAGCGGATTCTGCGAAGGAACGTGAAGTAGGATACACGCAGATGATGGAACTAGCCCTGGAAATTGCCCCGGAATAATAGTTATTATAAGAGAGGTGAAGACATGAAAAAATATTTAAAGTTACTAAGTCTTTTTCTATTAGGATTTATCCTTACGGCCTGTGCTGATAATGGAGCAGGCAGCGATGCCGGTTCAGATGAAGGGCCGATGAGAATAGGATTATTGATTCCCAGCGAAGGAGATTATTCATTTAACGATGCGGCAGCTAAAGGTATGCATGATGCTAAAGCTCAATTTGGTGATGATATTTACTTGAGGATCTTCGAGTATGGAGATAATCCGGAAGGAAGTTTTTTACAGGCAACCCAGGCAGGTTTTGATATCTTAGTGGGTCCTGAGGAGATAAGAGAATTGCTTCAAGACTTTGCCCCTGAATATCCAGATACCCATTTCTGGATTTACGATACAGAGTTTGACTTTTCATCAGGAAAATATGATAATGTATCCGCCATTTATTATGAGACGAACGAGTCAAGCTACTTAGCTGGCTACCTGGCCGCCAAGACCAGTGATACGGGGACGATTGGTTTCATAGGCGGTGTTAATAATCCAAGTACAAGCAATAGTCTTGTCGGATATATTGAAGGCGCCAAAGCAGCGGATCCTGAGATTGCTATTCTCTCAGAATTTGTCGGGTCATGGGAGGATCCCGCCCGGGCAAGGGAACTGGCTAAAAGAATGTATGATGATGAGGCAAGTATTATCCACGCTGTAGCAGGGGGATCCGGTATAGGTGTCATTGAGGAAGCAGTGGCTCGAGATTCACAGGTTATCGGTAGTGAGTTAGACCAGGCGGCTATCTTTGCAGCCCGCGGACAGACACTGTATGCCGATGTTATTCCAACTTCTACTCTTAAAAAGATAGATAACTCGATTGTCAGAGGAATCGAAAGAGAATTTGAAGGTGTCGTTCGTTATGGGGAAACAGTGTCTTTTGGTCTGGCAGAAAACTTTGTAGGCTTAGCAGATAATGAATATTTCAAGAGAGCCTATGATGACGATGTGCGTAATGAAGTATTAGATGTTCGCGACCAGATTATCAAAGAAGAAATTACTGTACCCTCTTACTATGATATGTCAGAAGCTGAATTTGAAGAATTAAAAACTTCAGTTCAACCGTAAAAACTTCTATGGGAAGAAATAGATTGATGTTATAATTTGGAAAGCATTATAGAGGGGGAAGAAAAATAATGAAAAAATATTTTAATCTGCTGGTACTAATGCTTGCGGCTTTATTAGTAGCAGCTTGTGGGAATGGGGAAAATTCAGACAGCAGCTCAGACACTGCTTTAGATGTCACGCTTTTGATTGAAACGACGGGGGATTTATCCTTTAACGACTCAGCAGTAGCTGGTATCGAAGCTGCTCAAGAGGAATACGGTGAGCAGATTTCAACATCTATCATCGAATACGGATCAGATTTATCTCGAATGGAAGGAAACTTTTTAGACGCTGCAGATGAGGGTGCGGAGGTAATCATCGTCCCTTCACAATTCGTCGACCTGGTGGCTACCTATGCCCCGGATTATCCAGAGACTCAGTTCTGGTTATTTGATACAGATTTTGATTATGAAGCCGGCGACTATGAAAATGTTTATTCCATTGTCTACAGTGCCAATGAAGCTTCATATCTGGGCGGTTACCTGGCTGCTTCAACCAGTGATTCCAATGTGATTGGTTTCTTAGGTGGTATGGATACCAACATCATCCGTGACTTCTATGTAGGATATGCTCAGGGCGCTTTAGAAGCTGATCCGGATGTTCAAATTGTTTCTTCATTCGTTGGAGCATGGGACGACTCGGCCCGAGGAAAAGAATTGGCACTTTCAATGTATAATCAGGATGCCAGCCTCGTCTTCAACGTTGCCGGCGGATCGGGTGTCGGCTTGATTGAAGCTGCTGTTGAGCAGGACCGTCAAGTTTTAGGTGTCGACTCTGACCAGGCAGCGATGTATGCAGCTCAAGGTCAAGACGAGTATGCTGCGGTTATTCCAACTTCAGTTCTCAAAAATGTAGGAGATTCTTTACATCGTGCTATCGGCTTACGCTTAGAGGATAATTTAACTACTGGTGCGACTGAATATCTAGGTTTAGCTGAAGACGGTGTGGGATTAGCTGATAATGATTTCTTTAAAGAAGCTTATGATCAAGAATTAATCGATGAAGTTCTAGAGAAACGCCAGCAGATCATTGATGGTGAAATTGAAGTTCAAAGTGCGTATGATATGTCACCGGAAGAAATTGAAGAAGTAGAAAATTCTGTAAGTCCTTAAGTAAAATGACAACTTTTTTAAGCCAAAAGCGACAAACGTATTGTCCAATACGTTTGCGTTTTTATTTGGGCATCATGATAAATGGAGGAAATCATGGCAAATGAATATATATTAGAGATGAAGGATATTATTAAAGTATATCCTAATGGGGTGATTGCCAATAAGAATGTCGATTTATCCTTAAAATATAATGAAATACATGCTATTTTGGGTGAAAATGGCGCCGGTAAATCAACTTTAATGAAAATTTTATTTGGAAGTGAGCAGGCAACAGAAGGTAAAATTTATTTACATGGTGAAGAAGTCGTTTTCAATGATTCACTTCATGCTATTCAAAATGGGATTGGAATGGTTCACCAGCATTTCATGTTAGACTCGGAATTAACAGTGACTGAAAATATAATCTTGGGTATGGAACCTACCAAAGGTTTGTCTTTAGATTATAAAAAAGCACGTGAGCTTGTCGCAGATGCGGCCAAAAAATACAACTTTAATGTCAGACCTGACCAAAAGGTATCTGACCTGAGTGTAGGGCAGAAGCAGAAAGTTGAAATTTTAAAAGCCTTAACACGTGGCGCTAAAATTTTAATCCTGGATGAGCCTACCGCTGTGTTGACACCGCAAGAAACTGATGAGCTCTTCGTACAATTAAAACAATTACGGGATGACGGCCATACGATTGTTTTTATTTCCCATAAGTTGAATGAAGTTAAAGAGATATGTACACGGGGAACTGTCTTACGGTCCGGTGTGGGTATGGGCTCGTACGACTTGTCCAATATCACGATTGAAGAGCTTTCCCGATTGATGGTCGGGCGAGATGTGGTAAGAGAAGTCGAAAAGACGAAAGCAGTACCGCAGGAAGTCGCTTTAAAAATTGAACATCTGACTGTTTTAGATGATGAGTTGAATGTAGCTGTCAATGATGTTTCTTTTAATGTACGGAAAGGCCAGATTATCGGTATTGCCGGGGTTGAAGGGAACGGTCAGAGAGAGTTAATCGACAGCATCACTGGTCTGGATGAAACTTACGAAGGAAATATCTACTTGAATGGTACAGAACTTCTTCGTAAAAACGGCATCAAACAGCGGCGTCACTTGAGCATGAAACACATTCCAGAAGACCGTAATACTCTGGGGGTCATGCCGGATGCCAGTATCAAAGATAATCTGATCGCTCTCAATTATGACAAAGATTCCTTCAACAAAAAAGTATTGATGGATACATCAGTTATTGAAAAATTCAGTAATAACTTGATTGAGAAGTACCAGGTCAAAACAGACAGCGCGGATACAGCTGTGAGAATGCTATCCGGCGGGAATGTTCAGAAAGTTGTTGCTGCACGGGAGATGGAAGGCGACGTGGAGCTGCTTGTTGCCGACCAGCCTACGCGGGGTATTGATATTGGAGCAGCCAGTTTTATCCATGATCAATTGATCGAAATGCGGAAAGAAGGAGCTGCTATTATCCTTGTTTCGGCAGATATTAATGAAGTCCTTACAGTTTCAGACAGCATCCTCGTCTTTTATGATGGTGAAATAACAGCTTGCTTTGATGATGCTTCAAATTGTGATGAAGAAATTTTGGGACGCTATATGCTGGGTCTCAATCGAATGTCTAAAGAGGAGATGACGGGGGTGAATCAGTAAGATGGAACAGACAACTATAAATAAAACAAATGTACGTGATAAAATACGGAAAATTGAAGGGCGTTTTGAAGTATTAAGAACAGTCCTGGCTATCGCCATTTCCTTAATTATAATTTTAGCTTTAGTATTTTTCGTATCAGATGAGCCTTTGAATGTGGTCTATAATCTTTTCGTAGGTCCCTTGACTTCTATCCGCCGTTTCGGCAGCGTAATAGAAATTATGATTCCGCTGATGTTTACAGGTCTGGCTATTGCTATCACTTTCTCAGCTAATCGATTTAACTTGATTTCTGAAAGTTCCTTCCATTTTGGGGCAGTTACAGCAGCCTATATAGGTATTTTCAGTCCTTTTTCAGCACCCGTGACGATTCTTCTTATCCTATTATCGAGTATTTTGATAGGTGGTCTTCTGGGTTATGTACCTGCCCTCTTGGAAGAGAAGTTCAACGCCTCTGTTTTAGTTAACTCGTTGATGCTTAATTACGTGATTTCTCATTTTGCCAACTATATCTTGAACAATGTCATTCGTGATCGTTCTTCTTCTGCCATCCAATCTTTACCGATGCCGGAGGGTGTGAATTTAGGAGAACTGGTTTCTCGGACGAGAATTCACTGGGGGCTTATTATTGCACTCGTCATCGTGTTTTTAGCCTATATCATCATAGATAAAACACGCTGGGGATACAGTTTGAAAGCAGTCGGTCGTAATGAAAATTTTGCCCGTTATGCAGGCATCAATGTAGGGGTCGTTACGATTCTTGCTCAAGTTGTTGGATCATCTATCGCTGGTCTGGGTGGTGCTGTGGAAATGCTGGGAATTTATGACAACTATCTATGGACAAGCAGTCCGGGTTACGGCTTTGATGGGGTAATTATTGCTGCGCTGGCTAGAAACAAGCCTAAATATATTCCTTTAGCAGCTTTCTTCCTGGCCTATATTCGTGCAGGAGCAGACGTTATGAACCGGTCAACAGATGTTCCGGCAGAAATTGTCTCCGTGATTCAGGCAATCATTATCGTATTGATTGCATCACAGGCTTTCTTAAGCAAGTGGAAACAAAAACAAATTATTAAAGTGTCGCAAGAAGCCGAGATGAAAGGAGCTGCATAAGGATGGATGTTCTTAATTTATTGACAAACTCAGATTTCTGGTTTGGCGTCCTGCGCTCGACTACGCCTATTTTATTTGCTGCCCTTGCTTCCTTGATGTCCTCAATCAGTGGTATTACCAACATGGCCTTAGAAGGAGCTATGCTTTTTGCAGCCTTGTTCGCTGTCATCGGATCCGCTTTGACAGGCAATATTTGGATAGGGTTACTATTTGCGGTCGCCATTTCAGTCGCGCTGACATTAGCTCTTGGCTTTTTCAAAATGCGCTTAAAAGCTGACGAAATAATGGTTGCTATCGCCATCAACCTCTTAGCTACGGGAGGGACAGTCTTTATTCTTTACCTCCTCACCGGGAATAAGAGTACCTCGTCTGCACTTCCAAGCGGCGTTTTCCCGACACTCCATATACCTCTAATCGAAAATATTCCCTTTATCGGTAATGTGGTGTCAGGACATAATATATTAGTCTATGTTGCTTTTCTATCGATTTTCGTCATCTATTATCTGCTTTATCAGACATCCCTGGGTCTTCGAATTCGTTCGATCGGCGGGAACGAGGAGGCTGCTGAATCTGTTGGAGTCTCCGTTGAAAAAACACGTTATACCGCTTTATTCATCTCAGGAATTCTGACAGGACTGGCAGGGGCCTATCTCTCGATGGGCTACCTGACCATCTTCACAGCAGGGATGACAGCCGGCCGAGGGTATATTGCCCTGGCAGCCAGTTTCGTTGGAGGAAATAATCCATTTGGAACCATGTTAGCCTCGGGTCTGTTTGGTCTATTTGACCAGTTGGGTAACCAATTGCAGAGCATCACCAATACGCCGCAGGAATTCATCTTCATGATTCCTTATATTGCAACAGTCGTCATGTACACTATCTTTGCTTACAGACGTTCAACCCGTCAGCAGAGAGCTAATAAAAAATTGATGAAACAAAGAGAAGTTGACGTTCAATAAGAAATAAGAAAGAAGTACAGATTTGATGTACTTCTTTTTTAGCGCCTTTAAAGGGATTCAAAACAAGACAAAGCAGGATAGTTTGGTTAGAATGGAAAAGTATCACGGTTGGTTTTCGTCATTGCTATTATGAATAAAAGGAGAAATTATGACTGTTAAATTAATTGCTATTGATCTGGATGCTACCTTGTTAAGAAATGATAAGACCTATGATAAAAAAGCTTTTCACGAGGCTGCTGAGAAACTGATGGATCAAGGTGTCATCGTGTGTATTGCCACAGGTAACGTAGAGCACCGTCTGGTCAGTTACTTTGATGATCATCTAATAGAAAGATTATATTTAGCCGCCGATAATGGAAATTATTTATCTCAGAACAGCCAAATGATTCATGCCTTCAGCGTGCCGCAAGAAGATGTGGATAAAATTCTGGAATACACCAGTGACAGAGAAGGAATAAAGACAGCCATCAGTACGGGAGAAATGCCTTATGTTTTGAAGAGTGAGTTAACTCCGGAAGTCGAGGAACTCTTTCACATCTATTTCGATTACATGGAAAGACTGGACAGCTTTGACCAAATACCTGAAGATCTGCCGGTGACTAAGATTGCCATGCATACCGATTATGGACTTGAGGCCAATAAAAAAATTGTCAGTGAGCTGATCGAATTACTTGATGAATCGACTGCTGTGACCAGCGGCGGCGGCTGGTTTGATGTCTATCATCAAGACGGCGGTAAAGGAAGCGCTGTAGAGTATCTGCAGGAAAAGTATGCTATCAGCCCGGCAGAAACTTTATGTTTTGGTGACAGTCTAAACGATGCCAGTATGATGAAGAAGGCCGACCTTACTGTTGCCCTGTCGAATGCGGACCCCGATTTAAAAGAGATGTGTGACTATGAAATCGGTTCTAACGAAGAACAGGCTGTCACATGTATCCTTCAGCAATTAGCAGAAAACAATTCGATTGCTGTCCTGGATGAGCATAAAAAATAAACTTTATCATTCAACTGCAGAATAAATTAAAAAATTACAGTTATTATTTCTTTCCTCCATATAAATATGGTATAGTATGTGCACTAACAAAAAGTAAGTGGATGGAGTGAAGAAAATATGACTTTTAATATTTCAGATCAAACCCGATTAGGAAAAGTAGTTATAAAAGTAGAAGATTTAGAGAAAATGACCCATTATTACACCGAAGTTATAGGTTTAGATATCATCAGCCAAGATGAGCAGAAAGCCGACTTAGGTATTGCAGCGGATGAGAGTGTCTTGCTCCGCTTAGAACTATTAGAGCAGCCGGCACCTAAGAAGACAGCAACCGGTCTCTATCATATTGCTTTCCTGCTTCCGAGCCGAAAAAACTTGGGTAATGTGGTTAAACGTTTCCAGCAAAACCAGTACGGCATCACCGGAGCTTCTGATCACGGCTACAGCGAAGCTATTTACCTTTATGACCCTGAATTGAACGGGATTGAAATCTACCGTGACAAAGATAAAAAAGAGTGGGATATCCGTGAAGACGGCTCCATCGAAGGTATTACTGAACGGATGGATTTTGAAGCTGTCTATGCTGCAGCTGATGCAGAGCCGGCTGAAAAATTCCCAAGCGGCACAGTAGTAGGGCACGTTCACCTGCAGGTTGCAGATTTAGATCATTCTCGCCAGTTTTTTGGTGATGTACTGGGTATGGGCTTAAAATCAGAATACGACGGCAAAGCTTTATTTTATGCAGCCGGTGACTACCATCACCATATTGGAAATAATGTGTGGACGACTCAAGGAAAAGCAGCTGCTGATCCTCAGGCGCCGGGCCTCGATTATTTTGAAATTATCATTCCGCAGTTAGACGAGTTAAAAAGTCATCTAAAAGAAATTGACTATGATTTCCAGGAGCTGTCGCCGACAGAAATCACTTTGAATCATCCGGATGGTATCGAAGTACGTATCTTGGAGAAATAAATATTTAAACGGATTAAGAGCCTGAAATTTTTTCAGGCTTTTTTAGTTGGAAAGAAGATAATTAAACTTCTTTATTCTAAGGCAAAGTCGCGTATAATAGAGGCAGAGTGTTCTATTTTAAATGATCAAGTTAGATATAAGAGATAAAGATGAGGATGAAACAGGATGTCAGAAAAAGTAAATCAAGAAGAGACCAAGGAAGTTGAAAATAGAGTGGAAGATTCTATACCAGAAGTAGAATATACCATCATTCAAGTGGATGATCAGTTCCTCTCTATAGAAGGGGCGAAATATAAGCTTCAAAAAAATTATCAAAATGCTTTTGATTTAGCGCAATTTAAGGAAAGGTATACAGACTTATTTGAGAAGTTTGATTATATCGTCGGTGACCTAGGCTATGATAAATTACGCCTGCGCGGCTTTTATTATGATGACACGAAAGGTGTCCCCCTGGATATGCGCATATCGAGCTTAGAAGATTATTTGATAGAGTACTGCAATTTTGGCTGTGCTTATTTTGTGCTTGAACGCCAGGATGAGAAAAGTGTTTTTCCGAATTATAACCGTCGTGACCGTCTGAAGACTCAGGGAAACAGAAAAACACAAAAAAGCAGAGGAAAGAGACAGACACAGCCGGCAAAAACTAGAAAACCCGTGGAGCAGCGTAAGGTTGCTAAAAGAAAATTTGAGAAAAATCAGAATAAACCTAAGCAGCAGGAGGGGCAAGCAGATAAAAAAGATGAAATCAGAGTAAAAGAGGTACAAGATCGAACGGGTAAAAAACGTTTCCAGATTAAGAAGAAAAAGTAAGAAGATGCTCTGATTAACCTTTAGTGAGAAAAGTGGCGGAGATTCATTCTCCGTTGATAAATTATTTATAGAAATGGACGATAAAATAATGATGATTCGTGTCAAAGATTATGCAGGCTGGCTCTTTCTAGCCCTATTCATTTTAACTTTTGCTGTCAGTTTAGTTATCGTATTAACACCTTTATACAGCCTGACAGCTCAAGCGCTGAGTTTAGCCGAAAATTTAGGTATGAGCCATGAAGCGCTCATGGAAAATTATCATATTTTGCTGCAGTATCTAAATTTCCCTTGGGTAGATCAATTGAATATGCCCGATTTCCCCAGCTCAGTCAGCGGTCTTTTCCACTTTTATGAAGTCAAGCGTCTCTTTATGCTTAACTATATTTTATTGTTTGTTTCTGCTGTAGGTAGTATCTTTTACATAAATGATGTGAGAAAAAGACAGTATTATCTTCCTTTGAACCGCTTTTTTAAATGGGGGACTGCAGTGCCCTTCATCTTAGTTATACTTCTGGTAATTAACTTTGACTGGCTCTTTTTAACCTTTCACCAGCTGCTCTTTAACAATGATGCCTGGATTTTCGATCCGGCGACCGATCCTGTCATCCTCGCTCTTCCCCAGGAGTTTTTCATGGTCTGTTTTGCTTTTGTTTTTATCTTGATCGAGCTCATTTTTATCACCGGTTATTTTTTCACTAAAAGAAAAATGGAAGAAAGATGAAAAAGAATAGATTAAAAAAATCCACGAATGGTTTCGTGGATTTTTCTTATTAATGAAAGCTTTGACTGATGCGGGGGTGAGAATGGGCGAGAGAAGAAGCCGCAGCGGCTGCAATGGCTCCTACCAGATCATCGAGATAGGTGTTGCATTTGCCGTCTTTCTGCTCATCAAGTTCGCCGATGATCCCCGGTTTAAGTTTGTCCAGGTAACCAAAGTTGGTTATTCCGATCGATCCATAGACATGCACGATAGCCAGTGCAAGAGATTCATCTGCACCGTACAAGGGCAGATCTTTTTCTACAATCGACTGCAGCGGTTCGCTGAGCATCTTTTTCTCTGCGAGCATATCAAGCTCTATGCCCGTAATAACTGTGTGTTGAACTTCACGTTTTCGTAAAGTTTTTTCTACAAAATATAAACTCATTTCATCAGTAACTTGAGAATTGTAAGGTGCCTGCAGCTCTGTGACCAGTCTTGCAATATCTTCTAATTCCACACCTCTCTCACTTAATAACTGAATGGTATAGCGTCCAAGTTTTGTATCACGAGTTACCATTATTCTCTCCTTTTATTCTCCTAGATTAAGTTTCGTGCTCTGCTGGGGCTGGATTCTCTCTTCGGGACGGATGTAATGAATGGCGTGGCTGACAGCAGTAGGAGCCTCACCAAAGCCGGTCGCTATCAACTTCACCTTGCCGTCATGGCAGGCGACATCACCCACAGCATAGATGCCTGGAACAGTGGTTTCCATTTTTTCATTAACCACTATCCCTTCTCTGGTCATTTCAAGCGGCCAGGTTTCAAGTTCACCCAGACTGGTCTGGAAGCCGTAATTGACGATGAAGACATCAGCTTCAAGTTTGATTTTTTCGTCTTCCCGGCGTTTCTGGAAAGTAATCGCCTCTAATTGTTCACCGTTCCCATGAAGCTCTGAAGGCTCATAGGGGGTCATGATATTTACATCAGAAGCGAAGAGCTGCTCTACTGAATAGTCCAGTGCCCGGAATTTATCTCTGCGGTGGCAGAGTGTTACTTTTTTGGCATGGCCATTTAGAGCCAGGGCCCAGTCTACAGCAGAGTCTCCTCCGCCATTGATGACCACTTTTTTATCTTTATAACTTTCAACCGGTCCCACAATATATTGTAAAGACCCGCCTTCGTATTGTTCAGCACCTTTAATGTTGAGCTTTCTGTGGTGAAAGGCGCCTGCTCCGGCTGCGATGATGACCGTCTTGGTCAGGTGCTGACCTTTGTTCGTGGTGATAGAAAAATGTCCTTGATCTGTTTTCTCATAAGTAAGCACTTCTTCATTTAGACAAATGGTTGGATCGAAAATACTGATCTGCTCCACTAAACTTGAAGTCAGTTCCTGACCGGTGACAGAGGGGAAACCTGCGATATCATAGATATTTTTTTCAGGATAAAGAAGTTGAGGCTGTCCGCCTAAAAGAGAAAGACTCTCTATTATTTTCGTTTTAGCTTTACGCATCCCCGCATAAAAAGCAGTGAATAAGCCGGCAGGTCCGCCGCCTATTATTGTAATATCATATAATTCTGACACAATATACCTCCTGAATTAACTGTAAAATAAAGACTTGAAAACTAAAGAAATCAGCCCGCCGACGATACCTCCGACCAACACTTCAGAGGGCTTATGGCCAAAAGATACCGGGCGGAGATTTTTACTGAGATCCAGGATACGCCTTTTGTTTGGAAAATCCTGATCGATTGCGGCCTGCTGCATTTCAGTAATGAGACGGCGGAGTATAAGCGTCTGTTCTCCACTCTGCCTTCTAACTTTTAAAGCATCATTGATGATCAGGCTCGCATAAACACCGGAAATAGCAACGAATGGCGATTCTGCCCCGTATTCAATCAGTAAGGCCATGAAGAGGGAAGTTACACCGGCTGTATGAGAGCTGGGCATCCCCCCGGTTGATACGATTAAATGAGCAGGTGCATCCCGTCCCATTAAATAAGCAATAGGTACTTTTATAATTTGAGTAAAAATAAATGCAAAAAGTGAAGCTGTTAGTGGAAAATTATTAAGTATCGACAAGTAAGCCACTCCTTTTATCATACATACAATTACTTATAATATTACCATAATTCACCCACATAGATATAGAGATATAAGGCAGATGAAAAATTAAATAAAGTACATAAAACAATAATGTTCTTAAGTTTGTGAATTATAAAAAAGTGACAACCAATCGAAAGCCTACCGTGTAGGCGTTGAGAGATTCTTTCTTCTTGTGAGTATTTTTGTAATTATTTACATTGCCTCGGCAGCTATTGAACTGTCTTCCTTTAACTTATAAACTGATCTCGTCATAAAAGAAGGAGAGATAATATGAAGAAGTGGAGAATATTATTTATAAGTTTACTGGCCCTTATTTTTATCACCGGCTGCAGTGGGAGTGACCTGAAAGCAGAGAGCGGAGAAACCGCTGCCCAAGATCAAGAAGAAGTAACTGTTTATAGAGTGGGGGTTGTCTCCAGCCGGGCGGAGGAGATTTGGGAGGATGTTAACGAGCGCTTAGAGCCTGCTGAAAACATTCGTGTAGAGACAGTTTTGTTTAATGATTATGTTAATCCTAATATCGCTTTGGCAGACGAGTCTATCGACGCAAATGCCTACCAATATATTCCCTTTCTCTATGATTTTAATCAGGAAAATGACACCAATCTCCTTCCCATCGGCTATCTGTCAGTTGAACCTATGGGGATCTGGGCTTCCGAAGGCATTGAAACTTTCGAGGATATTCCGGATGGCGCCCGGATTGCGGTGATCAATGACCCGGTCAATATAGGAAACTCCTTGGTTCATATGGAAAAAGCCGGTTTAATCACCTTGGCTGAGGGGGTCGGACCTACACCGACGGAGGAAGATATCATTGAAAACCCTAAAAATATAGAAATCGTCCCCATGGAGACAGGAATGGTCGCCCGCTCAATTGAAGACTTGGAACTGGTCATGCCGGGGGCTACAGCTGCCAAAGAGTCCGGTTTGAAGATAGATGATGCCTTTTACTTTGAAGATACGAGCGAGACCTCTTACCTTTTCCGTCTGACTTTTACTACCCGAGAAGAAATGGCTGAAGACGAAGGCTTGAGAACTGCCTTGGAATATTACCAGACCCAGGAGACAGTTGACTACGCCAATGAAGATGCCCAGGCTACTTTCTACCCGGGCTGGGAAAATGAGGATGATGCTTCAGAAGATTATGAGGAATATGTTAATATGGTAGAAAAAGAAAAGTAAGGATAATGATATGAAGTTATATTCTGATGCAACCGCTGTCGCTCAAGCTATAAAAAAAGGAAATCTCTCACCGAGGGAGGCTGTTCAAATGGCCCTGGATCAAATCGCGGCATTGAATCCCGAGCTGAATGCTGTCCACTTTCAGAGATCCGAACAGGCTCTGGAAGAAGCAGATAGGCTGAGGGATTTCTCCGCACCCTTCGCCGGAGTTCCGATTTTACTGAAAGATTTAGGCCATCATTATGAGGGGTGTTTAGATACGTCGGGGTCTGCTCTCTTGAAAGGTAATCGGGCAAAAACGACTAACCATCTGGTCGCAAGTATCTTAGAAGCAGGATTCATCGTTATCGCTATGACGAATGTCCCCGAATTTGGTATCAAATTTATCAGTGACTCTAAATATTATGGTACTGTAAAAAATCCAATTGACCCGGCTTATCATGCGGGTGGATCCAGCGGGGGGGCAGCAGCTGCTGTGCAGTCTGGTATGGTCCCGCTGGCCGCAGCAAGTGACGGAGGGGGCTCTATCCGGATACCTGCCAGTTTTTCCGGTCTTATCGGCTTAAAACCATCTACCGGGCGTATGGCCACAGGTCCCGGTGCTTGGAGAAGCTGGGGGGGAGGGGCTACCAACTTTGCTCTTACCCGCTCCATGAGAGATACGGAAAGCTTATTTAAAGTGATGCAGACTGATAAATATGATGCGATGCCTTTTCGTCTGCCGACGATTTCAGCCGAAGCAGTCCAGGAAGCGCATGAAGGGGTTAAAGAATTAAAGATCGGCTATGCTCTTCATTCTGAATATGATTCAGATGAAGCGGTGCAGGCTGTAAAAGAAACGGTGAAATTTCTGAAAAGTCACGGCTTCCAGGTAAAAGCCGCCCGGCCTAATCTGTCGATTGAGCCGCTCATAGAGAGTTATTATCTGATGAATGGAATCGAAATTGACAAAATATTTAATAATATCGAAAAGAAACTCGGCAGGGCCATCCAAGCTCATGAGGTAGAGCCGATCACCTGGGCATTAAGAGAATATGGAAAAAAAATTCCGGGTTCCTGCTACTCAGCGGCTTTTGATCTGTGGGACCAGGCTTCCGCTGCTGTAAGTGCTTTTCATGAAGAATATGATCTTTTTCTTCATCCGACGACTACGGGGCCTGCGCCTGGTTTAGAAGAGGTTGTATATGATGAAGAGATCTTCACAGCTGTGAAAGACTATCAGAAACTTTCCCGAGAAGAGATGAAAAGAATGATCATGCAGTCATTTGAATCAGCTAACCGTCTCTCACCCTATGCTCTGATCGATAATTTGACAGGCTGTCCGGCTGTCAGTCTGCCTTTACATACCTGCCGGTCCGGCTTACCTTTAGGCCTGCAGTTTTCCGCTGCAAAAGGCCGGGAAGACCTCCTGCTGGCTGTCGGCTGCTATCTGGAAGAAAATGATCGTTTCCATTATTATAATTAATGTTGAATGAGACCCGGCGGCCGGGTCTTTTTTTGTCCAGAGCTTTACTTTAGAAATAAATGGGAATGTAGTAAAATAAACTTGATGTAATAAATTAAATTTGGGAGGAAACATAATGTCAAAATTTCCACAACTCGTAGAAGCAGAAGAAAACGATAAATTAGCAGTCATCAAAACTAATAAAGGTGATATTACAGTAAAATTATTTTTAGAGGAGGCACCTCTTACGGTAAAAAACTTCATCGGTCATGCTGAAAATGGCTATTATGACGGTGTCATCTTCCACCGTGTCATTGAAAACTTCATGATTCAAGGGGGAGACCCAACGGGAACAGGCGCTGGAGGAGAGAGCATATACGGCAAGGCATTTGAGGATGAATTCCATGAGAGTCTCTTCAACTTATATGGTGCTCTTTCCATGGCTAATGCAGGTCCAAATACCAACGGCAGCCAGTTCTTTATCGTGACTGCCGATGATGTATCCGACAGCTTCCTTGAGCAGATGGCAGATGCGGATTACCCGCAGGAAATTATCGATGCCTATAAGGAAAAAGGAGGAACACCTTGGCTGGACCGCCGTCACACCGTTTTCGGCCAGGTCGTTGCAGGCATGGACGTCGTTGAAAGCATCCAAAAAGTTGAAACCGATATGCAGGACAGACCTGGGGAAGATATCGTCATAGAATCTATTGAGATTCAAAATTAATTCTTTGTATTTATAGAAGGAAGTGAAGACATGAGTTATACCATTGGACAAAAGGTGGAAGGTGTCGTTACTGGAATCCAACCTTACGGCATATTTGTTCAACTTGATGAGCAGGTCCAGGGATTAGTGCATATATCCGAAATAACTTATGGCTATGTTGAGGACATCAAGAAAAAATACAAAGTGGGGGAGAAAGTTGAAGTTGTCATCATGGATATTGATGAATACTCTAAGAAAATCAGTTTATCTATCCGGGCAACTCATATGAAACCTCCTAAAAAAAGCAAAGGGCGGACCTATCATCCAAGATACAGCAATTTGAAAAGCGAGCGGGGTTTCCAATCGATTGAAGAAAAAATGCCTCAATGGATTGATGAAGCTTTAGAATATTTAGAAAAGAACAATCATTAAAAGCAAGTCTATGGAAGGATTTGAGGGAAATGAAGGTTTCTGTTGATCTAACACATATTATGGATAATTTTGTTCAAGCTGAAGAGTGCCGAATGATGAGGTCCCAAGTAGAGCAGGCAACCGACTTACTCCGGTCAAGGACAGGACCGGGCAGTGATTTTTTAGGCTGGCTTGACCTGCCGCGTGACTATGATTCAGAGGAGTTGGAGAAAATTAAAGGGGCTGCTGAAAAGATTCGACAGCAGTCGGATGTTCTTATCGTCATCGGCATCGGCGGATCTTATCTGGGAGCCAGGGCAGGTATTGACTTTTTATCCGGCACTCTTCCGCAGCATACCCGGATTGGTGAGACTGAGGTCTTGTTTGCCGGTATCCAGCTGAGTGCTAAGTATCTCCAGGATCTCTTAGATTATATTGAAGATAAAGATTATTCGCTGAATGTTATAACAAAATCAGGAACCACGATAGAGCCTTCTATCGCCTACCGTATTCTAAAGGACAAACTTATAGATAAGTATGGTAAGGACGAAGCCGCACAAAGAATCGTCGTGACGACTGATGCGGAGAGCGGCCCGCTTCGTCAAGAAGCCGAGGAGAAAAACTTTGAATCCTTTGTCATCCCGGACAATATAGGCGGACGGTTTTCTGTCCTCACTGCAGTAGGCCTGCTGCCTCTGGCTGTCGCTGGATACGATATCGACATGATCATCGAGGGAGCCAGGGAATATGCAGTGGAAAGCCGTTCCCAAGGTGTGGAAGAAAATCCCTCACTGAAATATGCCATGACTAGGAATATACTGGACAGAAAAGGCTACCATATCGAAGTGTTGGCCAGCTTTGATGCGCGGTTGAAATCTTTTTCTGAATGGTGGAAGCAGCTGTTTGGTGAATCGGAAGGAAAAGACGGAAAAGGAATCTTCCCGGCCAGTGTGAATTACACAACCGATCTGCATTCGATGGGCCAATACATTCAGGACGGGAGACGCTTCTTATTCGAAACGATGCTTCGAGTGGAGGATCCCGGTATCGATCTACAGATTTCAGAATCCGATCAATCTGATGAAGGGTTTGAATACTTAGTGGGTAAAAGTCTGAATGATATCAATGATAAAGCGATGATGGGATCTCTCTATGCTCATATAGACGGCGGCGTCCCGGTTATGGTCATCCAGATTGCTGAAGTAAGTGAGTATGTGTTAGGGCAGCTTTTCTTTTTCTTCGAGTTAGCCGTAGGAGTTTCCGGTTATATCAACGGCGTCAATCCTTTTGATCAGCCTGGAGTGGAGGATTACAAGAATAACATGTATGCCTTGCTGGAAAAGCCGGGTTATGAAGAAAGAGCTCAAGAATTAAAAGATAAAAGAGAGGGTAAGTAAAAGCTTATGACAGAAGAGATCATCATTCGCCAGGCCGATGAGAACGACTGGCCGCAAGTTCAGGATTTACTTATTCAGGTGGCCCGCTGGCTGGCAGAACAGGGATCGGTACAATGGAATGGTCTGTTGACGGGGCGGGATTCACATCAGACCCAGGAAAGAATTAAAGAAGGTCAGGTTTATGTAGCCGAAGCTAGAGATAAAACTCTGGTGGGTATGTATATTCTATATGATCAGCCCAGTCAGTGGGATAAGGATTTATGGAGTGATGATAATAGAGAGGATTATTATTATCTGCATCGTCTGGCAGTAAACCGCCATTTTAATGGCCGTGGAATCAGCCGGCTTCTGCTGGAGAATGCTAAAGAGAATACTAAGAACAGCGGTAAAAAAGCTTTGCGGCTGGACTGCCGGGCGAACGTGGAAGCACTGAACCGCCTGTATTCAAAGAATGGATTTGAATTAGTTGGCTGCAAGGAAGATTATCCCGATGGAGATCGACTGACGAGCTTTAATCTTTATGAATATAAAGTGTAAAAAGACAAACGAAGGTTTTTAACAGCTTTCGTTTGTCTTTTTTATTGTCGCTGTTCTCCTTCCTTCTATAGGAGACCTTTCGGATGTAGTAATATACCAGGTATTAAGCTACCTGGAGGCAGAGGATGTTAATTTGTGAATAAAATTGTCTTATAATGAAAGAAACAGAGGAGCGAGAGAAAAATAAAAATATATTTGAAAAGTACTTGCATTTGTTTTCTTGAGGTGGTATATTTTATATCCGGTCGCGATT
>CAYTHW010000020.1:0-17040 GCA_964437675.1 uncultured Atopococcus sp.
TTTTTACAATCCACTTAAACTTTGCTATAATGTGATTAATCGAGTAAAACTATGAAAAGAAGTAGTAGGCAGAAATTTATTGACAGAGAGCGCATGGGGGTGTGAATGCGCAGTAGTAACTGCTGAACTTATCTTGGAGTGGTTCAATGTAAGTTGAACCGGGTGATTCCGTTAGCAATTTTGAGACCCGGATTTTAATGAGCTGGGCGAAAAATAGGTGGTACCGCGCTTGATGACGCCCTATGAATGCAACATGTGTTCATAGCTTTTTTTATTTAAATAATCAAATTTAATGAGGAGTGTTTTTTTAATGGCATTTGAACATAAGATAGTAGAGAAAAAATGGCAGCATTTCTGGCAGAAAAACAAAACATTTAAATCAGAAATTGATCAATCTAAAGAAAAATATTATGCGCTGGATATGTTTCCCTACCCATCTGGAGAAGGTCTGCATGTAGGCCATCCTAAAGGATATACAGCAACTGATATCATGTCCCGCTTTAAAAGAGCTCAGGGATATAATGTCCTGCACCCTATGGGCTGGGATGCCTTTGGACTGCCGGCAGAACAGTATGCCATTGAAACAGGTAACGATCCGGCGGAGTTCACCGAAAAAAACATCCAACGCTTCAAAGAGCAGATTAACAACTTAGGATTCAGCTATGACTGGGATCGTGAATTTTCTACGACAGACCCGGAATATTATAAATGGACCCAATGGATATTCATCAAGTTATATGAGGCCGGCTTAGCCTACGAAGATGAAGTGCCCGTCAACTGGTGCCCGGCTCTGGGGACTGTTTTAGCGAATGAAGAAGTTATTGATGGGAAATCAGAGCGTGGCGGTCATCCAGTTTATCGCCGTCCCATGAAACAATGGATGCTGAAAATTACTGAATATGCAGAAAAACTGATTGAAGATTTAGATACCATCGACTGGCCAGAGAGTGTTAAAGAAATGCAGAGAAACTGGGTGGGTAAATCCACAGGTGTGACGATCCAGCTGGATGTTAAAGACAGCGACTTGAAATTTGAAGTTTATACCACTCGTGCTGATACTTTGTTTGGAATGAGCTATGTGGTGGCTTCTCCAGAATTAGACACTATCTGGGAAATTGTAACGGATGAGCAGAAAGAAAAGGTTCAGGCTTACGTTGAAGAGTCAGCTCAAAAATCTGAACTGGAGCGTACAGACTTATCGAAAGAAAAAACAGGTGTATTCTCAGGTTCCTATGCCATCAATCCGGCCAATGGTAAAGAAGTTCCCATCTGGATTGGGGACTATGTTCTGGCTTCTTACGGAACAGGTATCGTCATGGCGGTTCCAGGTCATGACCAGAGAGACTATGAGTTTGCCAGAACTTTCGACCTGCCTATTATTGAAGTTATTGAAGGCGGAGATTTAAGTAAAGAAGCCTATACCGGAGACGGTAAGCATATAAATTCAGGTTTTTTAGACGGGATGGATAACAGCGAAGCTACGAATGCTATGGCAGACTGGCTGGAAGAGAAGGGACTCGGTAAGCGTCAAGTGAATTACCGTCTGCATGACTGGGTCTTCTCCCGCCAGCGCTACTGGGGAGAACCTATCCCAATCATCCATTGGGAAGACGGAACTACTACCACTGTTCCGGAAGATCAGCTGCCTTTGGAGTTACCCAAAATAGACCATATTAAACCTTCAGGCACGATCGAATCTCCTTTAGCCAATGCTGAAAGCTGGTTAGAAGTGACAGATCCTGAAACAGGTATGAAAGGGCGCCGTGACACCAACACCATGCCGCAGTGGGCCGGTTCATCCTGGTACTTCTTGCGCTTTGTAGATCCACATAATGAATTAGAGCTGGCAAGCAAAGAAGCTTTAGAATATTGGGGGAATGTCGATCTTTATGTCGGAGGAGCAGAGCATGCTGTACTGCACCTATTATATGCTCGATTCTGGCACAAATTCCTCTACGATATAGGAGTAACTACTGAAAAAGAACCTTTCCAAAAATTAGTGAACCAGGGGATGATCCTGGGGGACAACAATGAAAAAATGTCTAAGTCCCGCGGAAATGTAGTTAATCCTGACGATGTAGTGGAAGAGTATGGTGCTGATACGCTGCGTCTGTATGAAATGTTCATGGGACCTCTGGAGTCGGCTGTTGCATGGAGTGAGGATGGGCTCGATGGATCACGCAGATTCTTAGATCGTGTCTGGCGTTTGATACTCGATGAAGAAGGGGAGCTGCGCGACCGTATCACGACGATCAATGATGGACATCTTGATGTGGTCTATCACCAGACTGTGAAAAAAGTGACAGAAGACTTTGAAAATATGAACTTCAACACTGCAATTTCTCAAATGATGATTTTCGTCAATGAGGCTAATAAAGCGACAAGCCTGCCGTTTGATTACATGAAAGGCTTTATCAAGTTATTAGCACCTGTGGCGCCGCATCTTTCAGAAGAGTTATGGCAGCGTCTCACACAAAGTCAAGACGGTATTTCTTATGAGCCGTGGCCGGAATACGATGAAAATCTTTTAACAGAAGACACAGTAGAAGTTGTTTTCCAAGTGAACGGCAAGGTCCGGGCAAAAGATCAAGCCGCTTCAGATATCAGCAAGGATGACTTGGAGGCTTTAGCCTTGGCGAATGAGACGATTCAAAGCAATCTGGAAGGGCTGGACATTGTAAAAGTAATCGTTATTCCAGGTAAATTAGTTAATATTGTTGCCAAATAAGGAAAGTGTAAAGAGAACTGGGGCGGGACTTCAGTTCTCTTTCTACGTAATCTTAATCAATTATTTAAGATTATAAGATATAGTCTGACTTTGATATTTAACATGAGCAGCTCCTGCGATTAAGTTGTTAAAAGCTTAAAATCAGATTGCTAATATGTAAAATAAAAAGTAAACTTAGAAAGTTATATTTCTTTTTAATGTAACTTTGTTTCAGCCAGTATATATAGGAAAAGGTAAGATGAAGATGTCTATGAAAAAACAATCACACTTAAACAAAAAAGAAAAATCTTCTCAGCGCACCTTGGTCGAGGGATCAACATGGATGTCATTCGGAAGTGTTGTTTCTAAACTATTAGGCGCCTTATATATTATCCCTTGGATGGCCTGGATGGGCGATCAAGAAACAGCTAATGCGGCGAACGCCCTGTTCCATATCGGCTATGACCCTTATGGCTTGTTTCTGGCTTTAGCAACAGCAGGGATACCTTCTGCTATATCCCAGCAGATATCCTATTATAATGCCATTAAAGAGTATGAAATCTCTAAAGATATCTATAAAAGAGCGATTCAGCTGATGGCCTTAACAGGAATTCTTGCAGGTGTCCTCATGTTTATTTTTGCTCCCAATCTTTCGGCCCAAAGTCCCAATGCATCGACAAGTGAAGGTATCGTTGTCATAAGATCTTTAGTGCCGGCCCTCTTTATCATACCCATGATGAGTGTCACGCGGGGCTTTCTGCAGGGGCATAATACGATGGCTCCTTCGGCTATCTCTCAAATTATTGAACAATTTTCTCGGATTATTTTTATGCTGGGTTCTGTTTATGTCGTCCGACAAGTCATGGGCGGAACTGTCCTCACCGCAGTATCTTTATCTACTTTTGCTGCATTCGTAGGGGCCTTATTTTCTTTTCTTTATCTGCTCGTTCAGCTTCGGAAAAAAGATACGGCTCTTAACCGCTCGGTGGAAGAAAGTGTGGGCCGGATTTCGATTTCTACCAACCAACTCATCAAAGATATTGTCAAGACAGCCATGCCTTTCATCATTATTTCGATCGGAATTTCGATGGCCCAGCTGCTGGATCAGTTCACTTATGCTCCGATCATGGAAGCTTCTTCCGGACTGACCGCCATGGATATTCAAATTACTTATGGAGTGTCGCATGCCAACGCCAATAAATTGATCATGATTTTGATTTCTTTTGGGGCATCTATTGCAACAGCATCCATTCCCCTGCTGAGTCAGCTGACGGCAGAAAAAGATTACGAGAGTTTAAAAAAGCAGATCAGCAATATCATCCAGCTCTTAATGCTGATCATCCTGCCTGCTGTAGGAGGAATGGCTGTGCTGGCCGGCCCTTTATACACTTTATTTTATAATTACAGTGAATTTGGGACAACAGTGACTCAGGTTTCTACCCTAGTTGCCCTGGTTTGGGCCCTGTTTACTGTCCTGTCCAATATACTCAAGGCCATTAACATCGTGAGGCCCATCTTGGTCACACTGCTTGCAGGTCTCGTCTTAAAGTTAGTGCTGCAGTATCCTTTTGTCAGCCGGTTTGGAGTCTACGGGATGCTGATTACGACGATCATCGCCTTTGCTTTCATAGCAGTGGTTTACCTGGCTCTCATCCAGAAACATACCCACTTAGATTTGAAGCTGTTAACCAAAAGAACCCTCCTCATCCTTCTGGCTACCGCGGTCATGTGCCTGGTCGTCTGGCTTGCAGCCTTTGGATTAGAATATATTCTGCCTGTCGAAAGAAAAATGAATGCCTTTATCATCTTGATGGTCTCTGTCCTGGCAGGTGTAGTTGTTTACGCCTATCTCATTCTCAAAATGAGACTGGCTGAAAAAATAATCAGTGCTGAATTTGCAGGTCTTCGTCAAAAATTGAAAATTAAGTAAAGGAGGGTTAAAAATGAAAATGAGGATTGATAAATTATTAGCCCATAGTGGATTTGGAACGAGAAAAGAAGTGAAAGAGCTCATTAAAACTGGCTTAGTTGAGATTAACGGGGTAGTCGTGAAAAAGCCGAAAGAAAAAGCAGATCCAGACAAGGATGAAATCACAGTCGGAGTAGAATCCATCGATTATCAAGAATATGTTTATTTTATGCTGAATAAACCTCAAGATGTGATCTCGGCCACAGAAGATACTTATCACCATACTGTGATTGACTTATTAGAACCGGCGGATATCATATTAGAGCCTTTTCCTGTCGGCCGTTTGGATATAGATACAGAAGGGCTGCTGCTTTTAACCAATAACGGAAAGTTATCCCATTCTCTGACTTCACCTAACCGGGGAGTACCCAAAGTATACTATGCCCAGGTTGACGGTATCATGACTGAAGTTGATGTGGAACGGTTTAAAGAGGGTGTCATCCTGGACGATGGTTATAAGACACTCCCGGCTGAATTAAAAATTCTTGCGGTAGATGAAGAGGCAGGGAGTTCTGAAATCGAACTTCTAGTGACAGAAGGTAAATACCATCAAGTAAAACGTATGGTCCAGTCAGTGGGCAAAGAGGTTGTTTACTTAAAACGTCTGTCCATGGGTCCGATTCACCTGGATCCCGATCTTCCCGTGGGTGACTACCGCCAGTTAACGGAAGAAGAATTAGAAAGTTTAGAAGAATATATGTAAAACAAAGCCTGAATGAGATGAAAATCTCTTCAGGCTTTTTTATGGTCAAAGTCTGTTCGTTTATCTTGAAAATGAGGCTGTGATATAATTAGTGTCGAATGAAGAGGACGAAAGGAAGTTTTTAGATGGATACAGAAAAGATTGATTGGAAAGCTCAGGTTGACAAAGTTAAAGAGGACTTATTGAGAGATTTGGACTCTTTGATTGCTATCGACAGCGTAAGGGATGATTCTTCAGCTGATGAAGAATTTCCAGTAGGGCCCGGCCCGGCCAAAGCTTTACAGCATTTTTTAGCGTTGGCCGACAGAGACGGCTTCCTTACAGAAAATTTTGATAATTGGGCGGGACATATCGATTATGGAGAGGGCGAGGAAACTCTCGGCATCTTAGCTCATGTGGATGTCGTGCCTGCTGGAAGCGGCTGGAACAGTGATCCTTTCCAGGTTCTCATAAAAGATAATCGTCTCTATGGACGGGGGACCAGTGATGACAAAGGTCCGGGGATGGCAGCTTATTATGCGATGAAGATCGTCAGAGAGCTGGACCTTAAACTTTCGAAAAAAGTACGCTTCATCATCGGTACAGATGAGGAAAGTGACTGGCAGTGTATGGACCATTACTTCAGTCTTAATCCACAGCCTCTCTATGGCTTTTCTCCGGATGCTAATTTTCCTATCATTAATGGTGAAAAAGGCAATGTCTCTATCTATCTGTCGCAGCCGGCAGATTCGGATCACTCCGGCCGCCGCTTAGTCAGTTTTCAGTCGGGACTCAGAGATAACATGGTTCCTCAGGATGCACAGGCCCGCCTGTCCGCCTTAGAAGGCGATGACCAGGATCAAATGAATGCAGAATATGCGCGTTATCTGGAGGAAGAAGAATTACAAGGCCGCTTAGAAAAAGCAGGAGAAGAGTGGATTTTCTATCTGACAGGTCAGGCCAGCCACGGCGCTCAGCCTGAAAAAGGGAGAAATGCCGGGACCTATCTCGCTCATTATCTGGCCCAGTTAGATTTGCAGGAGAATGGGAAAAAGTATTTAACTTTTATCGATGATTATCTGCATGATGATCCTTTTGCCGAAAAAGCAAAGTTAAACAAACAAGATGAAGTCATGGGGAATCTGACTTCTAATATTGGAATAATGAATTATGTCGAGGGGGAAGCCGGTACAATTACGGTTAATTTCCGTTATCCTTCCAAGGCGGATGCTCAGACGATTTTTCAAACTTTTCAAGAGCTGGCTGACGAGGAAATGGTGGTGTCGCTGGGAGAAGATAAGGAGCCGCATTATGTTCCGGCAGATGATCCTCTCGTGCAGACCCTGCTCGAAGTGTATGAAAAGCAGACAGGGCTTGAGGGGTATGAAGTGGTCATCGGCGGCGGGACTTATGCACGCACGATTGAGCGCGGGGTCGCCTATGGAGCTATGTTCCCGGACAGTGTAGATACCATGCACCAGGCCAATGAATTCATAGACCTGGATGATTTATTTGCAGCGACAGCTATCTATGCAGAAGCTATTTATGAATTAGCAAAATAAATGCAGCCGGTCGGACGAAGACAAAATAAAAAACCACACAGATATCCGCAGTTAATCTCATCTTATTAACAGACAAGAGCTAACTCAAAGATCCATGTGGTTTTTCTTTATATGAAGGGGATGAATGCCAACTGTTGAATGTCGATCAGTCCCCATTGACGGCGGCCGATATTTAAATCGATACCAAAGACGTCTTCAATCATTTTAATAATGATGGCAGCTAAGATTAGTAACCCGGCAACTATTAAAATATTTTTTGGTCGTAGTCTCACTTTTTTACCAACCTTTCTATACCCTTTTATTATATAACAAAATGAATAATAAGGGGAGAGTTCGATTAAAATAGGCAGAGTTAAAATTAAACTTTTGATAAAAAGGAGAAATCACCATGATACTGATGGGTGTCGAAATTGAAATGATGCTGTGGGACAACCATTCACTGAAAGCCAAAAGAAAAGTTATAAAAAGTATGATCGATAAGATCCACCATCACTATAAAATATCCGCTGCAGAAGTGGCCAGGAATGATTCTTTAGATTACGCCCACATCGGAGTCGGTGTGGTCAGCAGCAGCAAAAAAGAAGCGGAGAAAATTCTCAATCGAGTGATTCGTATGATAGAAGAGGAATATCCAGTCGAGATAATAAATATAAGTTTTTCAGAAGGTTATTAGCCCTTTTTAGATAACCATATTCATTGTTAATAAGAAAAATATCCTATAAGATAAGTTTATCATACGAAAAAGGAGAGAGAAAAGATGGAGCAATTACAAAATGCGTTTAATAATACAGTTAATGCTTTACCTGACGTCTTAGCCGGAATCTTACTTATCATCGTTGCCTGGATTGTCGCAGCACTTGTTCGCAGGGGATCACGTCAAGGTATGGAAGCCGCTAAACTCGATGAGAGATTCCAAAAATGGGGTGTGGCCCAGGATGAAGAGTCAGCTCGAGGAACCATGAATTCCATAAGTCAAGCTTTATACTACTTAGTATGGGTCTTGTTCTTACCGGGGATATTCCAGAGGTTCGGCTTGACAGCTATAGCCCAGCCAATCTCAAATATGATCTCGACAGCTTTAGAGTTTATACCTAATCTAATCGGTGCAGCGCTCCTGTTAGCTATCGGTTTAATTGTCGGTCGATTCTTATACAATCTGGTCTATAACTTCTCCAAGTCACTCAATTTAGATCGAATGTTGAAAAACTTAACGTCAAGAAGCCGGAGAAAAGAAGGTGAGAAAGCTCCAAGTATTCAAGATCTTAAAGAAGAATCAAGAAGGGCTCAAAGAAGTAACGGGGAGTCTTCAGAAGCAAGTGATGGAGTAGCAAAAGTTTTAGCGACTATTGCTTATATCTTAGTATTCATCCCTATTTTAACGGTTGCTTTAGAAGCTTTGGAAATTGAGACTATCTCACGTCCTATCGTAGGGGTCTTGGATTCTGTGCTCTCTGCTATACCTAATGTCCTGCTGGCAGTCATTCTACTTGTTTTAGGGATCTTCATTGCTAAAATTGTAGGAGATTTGGTGGCTGACTTATTAGCATCAAGCGGTCTGGACAACTTGTCCCGCTATTTGAAGAACACAGGAAGCAGTATGGACATTCAACTGTCCTCTATCGTAGGAGGGATCGTCACTGGTTTAATTGCTTTATTTATAGCAGTTGAAGCCCTAAATGTTCTCAATTTGGATGTCTTAAATGCTATAGGAGCCGCGATAATTGCCTACCTTCCAAATATCATCTTTGCGATTGTGATTTTGGCCCTGGGCTTTATCGGTGGACAGATCTTAGGAAACTTCATTTCTCAATCCCTTGGAAGCAGATGGTTGGGCGGTATCATCCAATTTGCTCTGGCAATCTTGTCCGTGTTCATGGCGTTTGACCAATTACAGTTTGCTTCAAGCATCGTAAACACAGCCTTCATGTTCATCATCGGAGGAATTTCAGTTGCTTTTGCTATCGCATTTGGTATCGGCGGCCGAGAATTTGCTTCTAAACAGCTGGATAAATTAGACACTAGATTAAACAAGGAAGAAAGGGAAATCAAACGTAACTTAGATGATACAAATGGTGATGATTCTCAACAATAATTCCTGAATTTCAGCTGAATGACCTGCTTATCTCAAGCAGGTCATTTTTAAATAATTTTATCGGGTGGATAGGTGCTTTCATCTACTTTCTTGTGGTAAGATTATGAGTAAATGATAATGAATGCTGAGAAGGAGCTCTTTATGTACTGGGTAATATTATTGATCATCATCATCATAGCTGTTTATTTTATATGGGAGAATATGGTATTTGTGACCTCTCATTATGATATAAAAGTACCTCATCTCGACTCGAATTTGCGGGGATTAAAGATCTGCCATATCTCTGATCTCCATCTGCCTCATCATCGAGTGAATTTGAAACATCTAAGCCAGGAAATAAAAAAGGAAGATCCCGATCTCATCGTGATCACAGGGGATATTTTTGCAGATGGAATTGACCGAGACAATCAAAATAATATTCGTTATCTTGGGCAGTCTCTGAATGAAACAGCCCCTATCTATGCTGTGTCTGGCAATAATGATCTACCTTATATGCAGGGAGACAAATGGCGTAAAACTTTAGAAATGCATGGGATACATGTTCTAATGGATGAAGCTGTTAACATTCCTATTAAGGGCGGCCGGCTTGTATTGATCGGCCTGGAAGAGACCCAGGAGATGGGTGATTATGAAGTGGTTCCCGAGACTCGCAATTTCTTGGAGAATATCCAGTTGAAAGAAGACTGGGAAGGAACAACTAAAATCCTGCTTGCCCATCATCCCGAGTTTTTTGAGCAGTATGTAAATAACAGTGATATTGATTTTGATTTAGTTCTCAGCGGACACACTCATGGGGGACAGGTACGTCTGCCTCTTATAGGAGGTGTCTATGCACGCGGGCAGGGATTTAACCCTTACTACGACTATGGTCTCTATCATTCTAAAAAGGATCCTGCTGTCAGAATGATCATCAACCGCGGATTAGCGACTACATCCTTTACTTTCAGAGTATTTAATAAAATGGAAGTAGGTTTTATCACTTTATATTAGGAATAAAAAGGAGGATAAGATGTCAGATTTTAACTTTGAAATTCAGCAGAAATTAGGAACCTTGTCCGAAAAAAGCTCAGGCTGGTCCAAGCAGCTTACTTTGACCCAATGGGGAGATAATGAAGCCAAATATGATATCAGAGAATGGAGCCCCTCCTTCGATAAAATGGGGAAGGGAGTTACTTTCAGCCGGGAGGAGTTAATGCGTTTAAGAGATTTGTTAAATGACCTGGATTTATATTAGATGATATGAATTTATAAAGGAGAATGAAATGAATCATAAGACCCGGCTCGGATCGACTCAACTGTATATCCACCCTGTCGGTTTGGGAGCCAATGCCATAGGCGGCCATAATCTCTATCCAGATTTGGATGAAGAGGAAAACCGCCGGCTGGTAGAGAAAGTTATTCAGTCAGATATTAACTTTATCGATACAGCCTATGCTTATGGAGATGGACGATCAGAAGAAATCTTGGGAGAAGTTATTGCAGCTAGCGGTCAGAGAGAAAATTTAGTGATTGCTACTAAAGCATCCCACCGCCGCTTGAATGGCGGGACTGTCCATGACAACTCGCCTGATTTTTTAAATCAGGCGGTGGAAGAAGCGCTTGACAGGCTGCAGACCGATTACATCGATTTGTTTTATATTCATTCCCCCGACGAAAAAACTCCGAAAGATGAAGCAGTGGCCGCCCTGCAGGAATTAAAAGAGGCAGGGAAGATTAAAGCGATAGGCCTGTCTAATTTTTCTCTTGATCAAATCAAAGAAGCTAATAAAGATGGTTATGTTGAGGTCATTCAGGACCACTATAATTTGCTTCACCGGGACTTGGAAGATGAACTCTTTCCATATTTAGAAGAAAATGATATTTCTTTTGTCCCATTTTTTCCTTTTCAATCGGGTCTTTTGACGGGCAAATACGATGGAAGCGAAAGATTTCCTGTTGGAGATCTCCGTCGTGGGCAGGATGATTTCCGAAGACAGAATTTCCAGGATAATGCCAAGAAAGTTCAGCAGCTGAAACCGCTTGCTGAAAAATATGGTGTAGGTATCCCTAATATTGTTCTGGCATTTTATCTGACACGGGGGCCTGTTCAGGCAGTGATTCCGGGAGCTAAAACACCAGAACAGATCCACAGTAATTTAAAGACGATGCAGGTGAAACTTTCAGAAGATGATATCGCTCTAATCGATCAGCTTTTTCCAATCAAATAAGAAAGAGAAGCATACATCTTTTTAGTCTGAGGATGTATGTTTATTTCATTGAACAGTTGAAAATCAGAGAAGGAGAGCAGCGATGCAGAAGAAAAAAAGGTGTGAATGGGTAAGCGATGAGCCTTTATATATCGAATATCATGACAGGGAATGGGGGAGAGAGAGCAGAGACAGCCGCCATCTCTTTGAGATGCTCTGTCTGGAAGGCCAGCAGGCAGGCTTGAGCTGGTGGACCATACTCCAGAGACGTGAAAATTACAGGCAGGCTTTCGCCGGCTTCGATCCCTATATTCTGGCTGATTATAGTGATGAAGAATTGAGCCGGCTTCTGGAGAATGAAGGAATCATACGCAATAAACTTAAAATTCAAAGCATCATCAAGAATGCCAGAGCCTGTATAAAAATAGAAAGAGAAGGCCGACCCTTCTCGGATTATATATGGGGTTTTGTGGGCGGGCAGGCTATTATCAATGATTTCCACGACCAGGCTGAAGTGCCTTCAGAAAGTGTAATCAGTCAACGCATGGCCCGTCAGTTAAAAAAAGACGGTTTTTCTTTTGTAGGACCCACTATTTGTTACGCCTACATGCAGGCAGTCGGAATGGTAAATGACCATACGCGACAATGTTTTCTCTATCCGCCGAATACCGAAGATCGATAAACTAATATTTCATGAAAGAGATGTCATCTACAAAATAAATATAATGTTCATGTTCATTCAACATGTAGCTGTACATCAATACATCTTTATTCTGGTTTAAGGCGGCTTCCAGTTCCATGAATCCCAGAATATCATGGGTCGGCCCGGCAGATGTTGGATCTTCGGCTGACTCTGAGTAGCCAGCTGTTTTCTGATGTAAGACGGGGGCATAAGATTCTTGTATTTTAGCGCGGTTCTTCGTTTTATTTTGAGGTCGTCCGGCTTCTGAAACTACTTCTTGAACGGTCATGCCTTTTTTTACATTGTTCCACTGATCGGCTTCTACTGCTCCTTTAGTTTCATTGTAAAAACTTCCGACCACGATGAAGACAATCAGAAGCACGAAACCGCCGGCAATCGATAGAAATTTCTTTGATTTTTTAGAGTATATGATAGTCACTTCTACTTTCTCCCTCCCTCACTCATCTCTTATTAGAATACTTTAAACATCTGTAAAAGGCAAAGGCAGATCAGCATATTTTAAAAGTAAAAAGGACCTGCCATATTTAGCAGGTCCTTTTCTCATCCATCTGTTTTTATCTGAAACTGAAATAGAGAATTACTATGATACCGAGGATGATACGATACCAGCCGAAAGGTTTGAAGTCATTCTTTTGAATGTAGCGGATAAGGAATTTTATAGCATAGTAAGATACCGCAAAAGAAACGAACATTCCAACCAATAAAACCGCTATTTCTACCTGGCTGAAGCTCCAGCCGAAGTCTCCTAATTGAACAAGGCTGGCTCCCAGCATTACCGGAATAGACATGAAGAAAGAAAATTCAGCGGCGATAGGCCGGCTGACTTTACAAATCAACCCCCCCATGATCGTCGATCCTGAACGAGAGGTTCCGGGTATAAGGGAGAGGACTTGAAATATCCCGATTTGAAAGGCTCTTCCATAACTTAATTCGCTGAAAGACTCCACTTCTGTCTCTCTCTTTTCATTTCTATTCTCGATGATGATGAAAAGAATACCGTATAAGATCAGGGTGAAAGCCACTGTCATCCAGTTATAAAAATAATCATTGATAGGATCCTTGAATAAGAAACCGATAATCCCCACGGGAATGATACCGATCAATACCTTGATCCAGATATCCCAGGTCTCCTTTTTCTCCTCGCCTGATTTTTTTCTGGAAAATGGATTTAACTTGTCAAAATAAATAAGAATAACCGCAAATACGGAGGCCAATTGAATCACTACAAAAAACATGTCCATAAAGTTTTTGGATAAATTCATAGGGATTAATTCATCAAATAAAATCATATGGCCGGTTGATGATATGGGCAGCCATTCCGTGATACCTTGAATGATTCCTAGAATGATAGATTTTATGATTTCTGTAATCAATACATACACCTGATTTCTTTAGTTTTATAGCATGATAAATTTTAAGTCATTTTGAGTTAAATAGCAACCATTAGTATAACACGTCAATTGCGATGTAAGCTTAACTGACGAATATTAAGATGTGTTTAATTTGAAGAACAAAAAAAGATCCAGGATTTTCCTGGACCTTCCAAGGGATAACATATTTATTCTGATGCAGCTGATGTAGAGTCTGCTTCGACAGCTTCTGCATCTCCGCCGTCTGTTGCTCCGGATACAGCATCCGCTCCGTCTCTGGCGACTAATTTTTGATTTGTCTGCTCCAGGAACATATCGACGACTTTTTTCACATCGAAGATATATTCGTTAACGCCGCGGTAGTTTCCTTCTGCATCACGCATCGCTTTGTAGAAGTGAACGATATGTTTTTCAGGTCTGTCGATTGGAATCGGTGCAACCACACGGTCCTGGGCTCCATTGCGTAATTCCTGAATAACCCATTCAGCACCTGCGCGGGCTGATTCAGGGTGGACAGAGTGGAGACTTTGACCTACCTGCTCAGGGTCGCGTCCTGCCAGCATTTCACTTCTTTCTTTTATGTGATTGTAATAGAGGAACTGGTTGTTTTCATCCGCGAATGTCAGCTCCATAGGCATAGATTCGAGGAAGTAATTCAACTGGTCGACAGTCAGCACCCCATGATTTAATTTGACATAGTCATTGCCTTCAGCCGCCTGGGTAGCTGCGGCTGCTTTTTCAACCCAGTCATCATCATCCGGATCAACATCTATAGTTGTTTCGATAGGTTCTGACGCTGTTAAGTCTTCTTCAGGGTAGATAGGTTTGGCACGGCCTTTTAGCTCTGTAATCATTTCTACATAAGCTTTGAACTCACCCAGGACAGAAGCTAAAAATTTGGTGGTGCTTTCATCTTTCAGACGGCTGTTTTCATCAAATGCTTCACGGGCATAGCTCAGTAAGAACTCGTTTCCTGGCATAGTATAAGCGTTGACTCCGGGTGCTTCTAAGATTTGTTTCAAATCTAACTGCGCACGGCCCGAGCCCTGCTCATAATAAGAAGCTCCAATAACCAAGACAGGTTTGTTTTGGAAAGGACGCTTGGTGACTGATAAATGTTCGATGATATTTTTGACAGCAGGTGCTACTGTATGGCTGTGTTCTGGAGTAGCGATAATCACACCATCTGCATTATTGATTTTACGGTAAATATTATCGATGGTGATATGCTCTGTCTGGTCCTCGAACTGCTTGAACATTGGAACTTCATGTAAGTCTAAAATTTCCAAATCAAAAGCATGATCGAATTCCGATTGGATAAACTGTAACAATTTACGATTGTAAGAAATTTCGGATAATGATCCATTAATTCCAACTAACTTCATGTTTTATCTCTCCTTATTCCCAGTTGAATTTGTCTTCGTTTTTAACGACTGCCGCTCTGCCTTCGAATTTTTTGGACATAGTCATAAAGTCGCAGAAGTTATGGAAAACTTCATCTAGTTCATTAACTTTATTCTCATAAACCAAATTGCCTTCCTCATCGAAAGCATCTAAAGAATAGCCTAATAGGAATTCATTGGCAGGCATTTTACGAGCCTGAAGTTCTTCAGCATTTAATGCAGAACGTAATTGTGCTTGAGCGCGGGAAGATCCCAGACGTCCATATGAGGCACCTACGATAAGAACAGGTTTGTTTACAAAAGGATAAATACCGTAAGACAACCATCCTAAAGCACTCGTCAGAGCTGCCGGGAAGGAATGGTTATATTCTGGAGTAGAAATGACAACTCCGTCTGCCGCCTTAATCTTATCAGCAGCTTCGACAACGGCATCTGGTAGAGAGGTATCCTGACTTTTAGTAAACATCGGCCAGTCTTTAATTTCTAGGATTTCGATATCTGCCTGGTCGCTGTACTTTTTTTGTATGTATTGAAGTAACGTGCGATTAGTTGATTTGTCTGAACTAGTTCCTGGAATTGCAATTAATTTCATCACTTATGTTCCTTCCATATTTAATTAAAATTGATTATATGATTAAATATTCGGCTCCTGAGCTTGCTTGATAAACTTCCTGTTCGGTCATGACGACACCTTCAATGTGTGGAACGGCCTCGATTTTTTCGATGATAGTGTCGGCAGGATAGCCGAAGAGGCGGCTGGTCCATATTTCTCCATCAACCGATAATTTTGAAATGATGGTCAGACTGGAAACATCAGTCTCGATGGGATAGCCTGTTTGAGAGTCGAAAATGTGGTGGTATTTCTTTCCTTGGTATTCCAGCTGTCTAACATAGACACCTGAAGTAACCACCGATTGATTGAAGGTTTTAACTATAGCAAAATGCTCGCCTCTTTTGGATTTTGGATCCTGCAGGCCGATGTTCCACCGGCCATTTTGGCGATTAGGATTAGGACCGAAGGTGAGGATATTACCTCCGAGATCGATAAGACCGGCTTGAGCGCCTGATTTTTGCAGATATTCTTTAAGAAGATCGGCTGCATAGCCTTTTGCTAAAGCACCCAAGTCTATCGCCATATTAGCAAACTTAAAACCTAGACTTCCTTGATGCTTGTCAAGAATAATATTCTTTGGATTGATAAGAGGGAGAATTTCTTCAATTTCCTCATCCTTGGGAACTTGAGCATTTTGAAAACCTATCCGCCAAAGCTGGACGAGGGGGCCGACAGCTATATTTAAGTAGCTGTCTTTCTCCAGACTGTGATTCAGTCCGATTTCGATGAGTTTAAACAGCTGGGGGTGAACTTTAATCATTTTTCGATGTGCATGTTGGTTAAGATAAGATAATTCTGAGCGGGGGTCATTAGCGGAGAAGCGTCTTTCAAACTGTTGAAGTTTGTTTATTGCTTCAGTCAAAACTTCCTCAGCTTGAGGGTGGTCTACTGCTAAATGAATAGAGGCACCCATTAATTTTGCTTTTTTTGTGAGCATGTTTAAATCATCCTATTACTTTTGTTTTGCACTCTTCAATAGTAGCTTATTAAAAATAAAAAGCATCCCTTATTATAATTATCAAACAGTTATGTATATTTATTTATAAAAAAAATGAAACAACCCTTGGGAAAATAGCTTTTTTAAGGGTTGTTTGTTCTTCTGGGTATGCATTAAGAAAAGATGGAATATAAGAACCTTATTTGATTATCATGGAGAGGCAGCACTCTTTCGTTGCCAAGCTGTCCTGCCCGCGTCTCGCTGTCCAGCAAAGTTCCTGTGGCCTGGTTGAGATAAGAAACTATCAGATGTCTGTCGTCTGAAGTGAGGTATAAGTCGAAGGGCTGCTGTGTCTGATCCAGTCGATATACTTGCTGGAGCTGGGTAGCACCAGCTTTTGGATGGATGTTGTAGACAGCGATTGAAGGATTTTTTTGGTTCAGTACGTAAATATAATTTCCCTTAGAATCGATGATCATTTTTTGCGCAGCCTGATCTTCTTCAGCCTGGTCCTCTCCCAGAGCGCTCTCACCCAGCGTAGACATATTCAAGAAGGGAGAAAAAGATCCATCTTTTGGATTATATTCCATAGTTAAGATTTCTCCTCTTAATCTACTGACGGCATAAGCAATATCTAAGTGAGGATGGAAAGCAAAACCTGAAATATCAAAATCTTCACCCAGCTGCACCCGGTCGACTTCTCTCAATACAACACCTTTGACCAGTTCATAGGTATAAATGCAGTCGGTCGAGCTGTCTGTAACGATGATCCAGGCGCCTTCCGGACTAATTTTTACCTGATGAGGTTCAGGACTT
>CAYTHW010000021.1:0-5079 GCA_964437675.1 uncultured Atopococcus sp.
CTGCGGTCAAAAAAGGCGATATGCCCCCGGCGCGGGGCCCTCTTCAAGAAGCGGTAGAGATAATGATGCCGGGTTTCTTCATCTGTTCCCTCTTCAAAAACTTCGACTTCATATAATTTGGGATCAAGCTCACGTGTGAGGTCTTTGAGCAGGTAACCTTTCCCGGAGGATTCCCATCCATCGACGATCACCAGCATCGAACGGTCGGTTTCTGCCAGATCACGCTGAAGCCGGGCGAATTCTTTTCCTAATTCAGATCGTTTTTCATCAGCCAGGTCAGCATGTACAGGAGCGCGCGTTTCATTCTTTTCGGGCAGCATTTTTATCGCCTCTTTCTTATCTTTACTAAGTATTTTAACTCAAAGTGAGCTGTCTTCAAATGATATGCCTTCTTTTCAGTTTTCAGAGCGTTAAAAGTTTAAAGAAAGCTGCACATCCTCTATAATGAAAACCATAAAACAAAGGAGGAATCATTGTGAATATTGTTTTTGAGCCCGTGGAAACCCACGAAGCCGACCGACTGGAGGCTGTAGCGCGTGAGCTGTTTATCAAGTCCTTTGACGGTACGACAGAAGACCCGGACAGTATCGAAGACTATGTCAATCAAGCCTACGAAGTCGAAGTATTAGAAGAAGAAATACAAGACGAGGAATCTTTCACCTACTGGGTCAAAGCCGACGACTCCATCGCGGGTTATTTTAAGTTGAACATCGGCCAAAACCAGACCGAGCCATACGGGGATGAATATTTAGAGCTCCAGCGCATCTATATTTTCGAAGACTTCAAACGCCTGGGTATCGGGTCTCGTATCTTAGATTTCACTAAAAAGAAAGCTCAAGAACTCCAAAAAGAAAAGATCTGGCTGGGAGTATGGGAACATAATCACAGTGCGCAGAAGTTTTATGAAAAAAACGGCTTCGAGAGAGACGGCCACCATATTTTCTGGATGGGTGATGAGAGACAAGTCGACTACATCATGACTCATACCCTCTAGACTTAATTTTCTGCAAATCAAAAGACATGTCTACTGTGAACAGGCATGTCTTTTTTTCATCTATTCATTTTCTTTATCGAAATCGACCATCCAGCCCAGCGAATAGACGGTCGGACCGGTATGGGTGCCGATGACCGGACCTACGATATCTTCTTCTACCGTGACATCTGGATATTTTTCAGCCAGGTCCTCCTTGATCAGCTGAATTTGTTCGTTTTTCCCCTGGAAACTTTCCAAAAGAACGACTTTGAGCGGCCGGTCGGACTCCTGGTAAGCCTGATCAAATTTATCCATCATATAGCGGATGACACGTTTATTGGTCCGCACTTTGTCGGTCGCAACTATTTTACCATCCTGGAATTCTAAAATAGGACGGATTTTAAGAAAATCGCCGAAGAAAGCTGCGGCGTTACTGATTCGTCCGCTCTTTCTGAAGTTCTCGAGATTATTGACTGATAAGATGACTTCTGTGGAGGGCTTGGCTGCTTCGATCTTTTCTTTGATCTCTGCCATGGTAGACCCGTCGCGGTGCATCTCAATCGCCAGATCGATATAATTGGCCAGATAGCGGCAGGTCAGCCGGCTGTCGATCACGGTCACCTCAGCCTGGTCGATTTCTTCAGCCGCCATCGCGAAGGAATCATAGGTCCCGCTGATACCCGAAGAAATGGTGAGAGCCAGGATTTCATCATGATTCTCAGCTAAGCCCTTAAGAGTCTCTAAAATCTGCCCGTAGCTGGGCTGAGAACTTGTGGGAATTTCATCGAGTTCTTCCATCTTTTCATAAAAGGTCTTGAGATCGATATCTTCCATCTCCCGGTAGCTGCCGTTTGAGAAGGTCACCATGAGTGGAAGCACCGTGATATTATTTTCCCGGATATAGTCCGGATCTAAATAAGCTGTACTGTCTGTTACGATTGCTAAAGTCATATTTTTTCTCTCCTATAGTTAACTGTTAGCTGAATTATAGCATACAGGCGTCATTTTTCCTTCATTTACTCCAAAAAAAGACGCATGGCTTTTTAGACCATGCGCGCAGTTTTCTTCTCTTTCGAGAACTTAATTTTTATAATACACATTGACTTTTTCATGCTGGCAGCTGGCGACCTGCGATACAGCCTCCAAGATAGCATCGGCTTTATCTTCCGGACATAAGGTCAACAGAGTAGGCCCTGCACCGCTGATGACGGTCGCATAGGCACCTTCAGCCAAAGCTGCTTCCTTAATCGGTCCGAACTCCTGGATGAGAGGACCGCGGTAAGGCTCATGGAAATGATCCTGCATCATGAGACGTCCCATGGTCTCATAATCTTTTTCTACCATAGCCAGCAGCATGACATTATTTTTAGCATTCTGCATGACGGCTTCTGCGGCAGGATAGGCTTCAGGTAAAGAATCTCTGACTTCTTCTGTCGATATTTCGTAGTCAGGAATAGAAACGATGAGCGAAATACCGTCCAGCGTCAGGGTCTTATAAGCCAGGTCGCCTTCATTATAATAGCCCACGAAGACACCGCCGGTCAGGCAGGGACCGATATTATCCGGATGGCCCTCTAGTTCTGTCCCTGTATAAATTTTTTCTTCATCCGACAGATTGAGCCCGCAGTAGGCATCAGCCAGCTCCAGACCCGCGATGATAGCTGAGGAAGAGGAGCCCAGGCCGTGTGCCAAAGGAATATTGCTGGCCATCGTGACTTTCAAGCCGGGCATGACTGCCCCGTACTTTTCAGCCACCTGCCGGGCTGTCTGTGCGACCAGGTTGGAGTCGTCTTTCGGCAGGTCTTGCAGCTGCTCGTCTGTGAAAGTGAACTCCCAGCCGGAAGCTTCATTTTCGACAGCTTCGATCGTTAAAAATTTATCAACAGCTACACCCATCGAATCGAAGCCTAAGCCCAGATTGGCACTGGTAGCTGGAATTGTTAATTTTATTTGACTCATTTTATTGTCCTCATTCTCCAAAGTCTAGTCTTCGTCTCCGACAATCTCATAGACAGCTGCTGTTTCCAGGGCTTCTTGAATCTCTTGAACAGCTTCCTTAGAAAGCGCACGTGTCTGGATAGTAAAATCTTCGCCTGCCTGCAGGGTGGTGAAGCTGATATCTTTTTCATTCAAGTACTGCTCAGCTGTCTCCTGGCTGTCTGCAAAACGGATATAGTACTTACTCTCAGAATCTTCAGCAGAAACTTCGACAGTCTTATCTGTCTCAAAGTTGCCTGTATAGCCGAAGCGGGCGATATTCATCGCATCTGAGACGACAGCTGAAGCTGTTTCCATCGAGCCGGCACCCGGTCCGTAGAACATGGCTTCACCGATGACATTTCCATTCACATAAACAGCATTCATTCCCTCTTCTACATAAGCCAGCTGGTGGTTGCTCGGAAGAAGTGCCGGAGCAACAGAGATGTTCAATTTATCATCTTCCAGTTCACTCATGCCGAGTAATTTGATGGTGTAGCCTGTATTTTTAGCTATTTCGATATCTTTGACATCGATCTCGTCGATTCCCTGAGCCGGTACCTCTTTGACATCGATCTTGCGCTTGTAAGCGAGACGTGACAAGAGAGTGATCTTTCTCTGAGCGTCGAAACCTTTCACGTCATTCGTCGGATCCGCTTCAGCAAAACCGATATCCTGAGCTTCTTTCAAAGCTTTTTCATAGTCCCAGCCTTCATTCGTCATCTTAGTCAAAATGTAGTTGGTCGTACCATTTAAAATACCCATAATACGATTTAACTTATTGGCATTCAAATGATACTGAATAGCGTTAATGATTGGAATGCCCCCAGCCGAACTTGCTTCATAACTCAATTGAGCCTTGTTTTGATTACCTACATGAGATAGATCATCGACATAGCTCGCAAGCATATCTTTGTTGGCACTTACGACGTGAATGCCACGACTTAAAAAGCTTTTGAGAATATCGTAGGTGGTATCCATACCGCCCATCACTTCAATAACGATATCCACATCAATTTCCTTAAGCTTTTCCACATCCGTCACTTGTTCGATGCCTGTTAAATCATTATCGTGAATGTTTCGAACAGTGCGGGAGAAGATATGGGTCACTTCAAGTGGTTCTCCTATATAATCTGTAATGATGTCATTATTTGTCTCAATGGTATTTAAGACACCACTTCCAATTGTTCCCATACCAAGAATTGCTACTCTCATACATTTGACCTCCTATATAATATTATCTTTTTTAAAAAAAGAATCACAACCATCATATCATATTACTTTTTCTTTTCTAGCTCAAGTCGTGTTTTAATCCTGATTATCAGCTTTTCTCCTCTGCATGTCCACGGCTTAGCTTTTCTTATAGGCCTTTTAACGTTATAATAAGGATTACCTGAATTTTTTTATTGAAATTTGTGAAGAGGGATCATAATGAAAAAAAAATACTATAAACAATTTGATACTTTACGCTTTCTAAGTATCATCTTTATCATACTTTATCACTACAAGATCCATCAATTCCCCGGAGCTTTCCTGGCGGTGGATGTCTTTTTCGTTCTGTCCGGATTTTTAGTAGCCGGCCAGCTGGAAAGAAATTTTTCCCAGAACAAACCCCTCCATCTGCCTCAGAAGATCATGCACCGCTGGCGGACCATCTTCATGCCCATGTTTTTCTTTGTCATCGCCGCCGCCATCCTCTTATTCCTGATCCGGCCGGACTGGCTGGTCAATATCAGAGACGGTGGTCTCAGCAGCCTGCTCTTTGTCAATAACTGGCAGCAGATTCTGGCCGGGCAGTCCTATTTTGCCCAGTATCTCAACCCTTCTGTCTTTACCCATCTCTGGTATCTCAGTGTCTATTTCCAAATCCTGCTGGCGACCTATCTTTTCTATGCTTTCATTCGTCCGCGGCTTTCAAGCCGTCAGACTTTTTGGAGCGCCTTTATTTTATCCCTGCTCTCTCTCCTGCTGATGGCTGTCCTGTTCCGGCCCGGTGAAGACCCTTCCCGTATCTACTATGGAACAGACACACGGCTCTTTGCCTTTTTGATCGGAGCCTGCTTTGCCTATCTCCAGCGCACCGCTTTCTATGAAAATTTGCAAAAGCGGGCCAGACCCTGGATGGTCGA
>CAYTHW010000021.1:5179-8298 GCA_964437675.1 uncultured Atopococcus sp.
AGCGCACCGCTTTCTATGAAAATTTGCAAAAGCGGGCCAGACCCTGGATGGTCGACGCGGCCCTGCTCGTCTCATTCGCACTGGCCGGCTGGGCACTCTTGAATCTTACAGACAACTCAGCCCTGACTTACCGGGGAGGTATGTACTTCTTTGATATGGTCATCGGGGCGGTTCTCCTCTTGTTGACCCTGCCGAAAAGCTTCATCAGCAAGCTTTTCACTTTCAAGCCCACGGTCTGGCTGGGCCAGAGAACTTACGGGGCCTATCTCTGGTACTACCCGGTCTATATCATCTTCTATGCCAATGCCCAAAGTCAGAATTTCTTCACGCAGAGTGTCTTTCTGCAGACGCTTCTGATTTTCACCTTGGCAATCCTGACCCAGGATATCATCCTCGGGCAGAAATTTGATGACTGGGCCTTTAAGTCTTTGAAATTCGATGTCATCGAGCCTGAGCGTTCGAAGACGATTCTTAATTTGACGCGGCTGACCGCCTTCTCTCTGCTGGCTCTGGCCGGCCTCTATATCATCTTCACGGCCCCTGTGGAAAGTGCCGTAGAAACAGCTGAAGAAGAAGCAGCACAGACAGCCAGTGAAAATGAATCTCGCAATGAAGAACAGCCGGCTGTTTCTTTCGATTCCTTAAGCGAGGAAGAGATCCAGGAACTCTTTGAAGAATACCAGGCGGGGCTGGATGAGAAACAACTTTCCTACTATGATGCCCTGACGGAAGAAGAAGCCCTCTTTGCTTTCCAAAGCCCGGCCAGCTTTGTCGGCGATTCCATCACCCTGGGAGCATCCGATATCATCTATACCTTTTTCCCACAGTCCGTCGTGACTGCCAATGTCGGTCTGCTCTTTTCAGATGCCATCGCCAACATCTCACAATTGAAGGAGAACGGCCAGCTCAACCCCATGGTCTTCATCGCTCTGGGATCCAACGGCGATTTCAGCGAAGAGCAGCTGAAGGAAATGATCGACACCATCGGGCCCGGCCATGAGATCTATCTCATAACGACTCATGTCAACCGGCCCTGGCGCGATTCAGCTAACTCCGTCTATTCCAACTATGTCGAAAGGACAGAAGCCGGCCATGTCCGCCTGATCGATTTCAACGGCTACTACCAAAACCATCCCGACAGCCAGTCCTGGCTGGCAGAGGACGGCGTCCACTTTAATGAGACGGGCATGTTGGAATGGGTCAGCTATATCGTCAAAAATGTCTATCATGGAGAATAGAACAGAAAAGAGTCCGGAAATTTTCCGGACTCTTTTTTAGTTAGCCATCGATATATTTCTCCATGGAATGATGAGGCATATCCGCTTCTATATAGCCTTCACCCAGGACGGAATAACCCATTTTCTCATAAAAAGGCAGGGCTGTGTCCTGCGCGCTCAGCCAGACCTTGGCATCAGGTATATGCCGCAGACTTCTTTCGATGAAGATGATGAGCTCCCGCCCGTAACCTTTACCCCGGTGCTCCTTGAGCGTCGCCACTCTCTGCAGGTGGTATTCATGGGAAGGACTTTCATGGATGCGGGCCGTAGTGACCGGCTGACCCTCGACATAGCCCACATAATGAGTGGTTTTGGAGTCGAGCCGGTCGAATTCCAGATCTTCCGGTACGCCCTGCTCCTCGATGAAGACCTTCTTTCGGATCGCCAGAGCATCCTGGTAGACCTGCGATTCATCCCCATATTCATATTTTACTTCCATTTTTTTACCTCATTTCTGACAAATCATCCGCTTATCTTTTCTTTCTATTTTTTAGAAAATTCCTTCGGTCTCTTCAGGCTGTTGGTAATAGACCCGGCCTTCGTGATCGATGATGACCTTATAAGGATCCCAGTAATCTAACGTATAGTGAAGGTGGTAAGCATTCGTATGAGAGACCTGCCCGGACGAAGAATCTTTAACCTGCTGGACAGCTGTCAATTCCAAGCGGTTCTCCTGGATATCATACTTCTGCACATAGGCTTGGACTCCCTCCCACTCTACATAGTCTTCTTCCAGAAGGAGTGTCCCGGCAACTTGGGAATGATGGGGCTCTGCCTGATAGAGAACATAATCCCCTTTAAAATCGAGATAATCTAACTCATCCGCACGATCTTCTATCTCGCGGTGTGAGCTTGATTTATTCCCCGCCTCTTTTTCTTCAGCCTCTATGATCTGACTTCTCTTCTCCCAGCCGGCATCCTGAAAAGTGGTCAACGGAGAATCTGGATGATCTGTACCTGACTCAGAGCTGGAATACACAGCTTCTTTCTCTACATTCTCTGCCTTGTTTTTTATATCATCCTCAGATGCGGCAGTCGCTCCGCAGGCCGAAAGAAAGGTCAGAATCAGTAAAAAAAGCAGGCTGATCGATCGGTTTTTTACCCGCATAAAATCCTCCTCTTAACTCATAAGGCGATTTTACCACAAAATTCTGCCTTTTAAGGAAGGAATCTATTCTTTGATAATCTCCAGATCGTCTTTTTCTTGTGGGTTTCCCCTCTGGATAGGAAATTGGGCAGGATCTTCTTCATGAGCTAAATACCATTTATACCAGGAGCCGTCATAAATTTTCACTTGCGGCCAGCCTAATTGTTTCAATAAGAAGAAAGCGGTCGACGCCCGCCAGCTGGTGCCGCAGTAGAGGACGATCTCTTTATCGGATGTGATACCCCACTCTTCCCAGGCTGGGAGATATTCTTTGGGGTCCGACATACAGCCGGCCTGATTGGTCAAAAGGTCGTCTCCCATATAAAGCGCGCCGGCAATCTCTCCCTGTCCTTTATTCCAGGAATGACCTGCATTTCTTCCTAAATATTCATTCCAGGACCGCACACTCACGAGAAGCGAGTCGGGATCTTCCTCGAGATAATCTTTTAAGTCCTGCGGATCTTCCAGATAGACCTCCGGACGGCCGGGTACCTCGGCTCCGAATTCTTCAGCCGCCTGGGGGGTGTTGATGCCCGTCTCCAGCGGATATCCTTCACGCTCCCAGGCCTGGAGACCGCCGTCCAAAATTTTGATGTCGTCCACCCCCAGATAATAAGCCGCAAAAGCGACCCGGCTGGCTATATACATGATATCTCTGGCATAGACTGAATAAAGAACCAGCCGGGTATCTTTAG
>CAYTHW010000021.1:8398-16621 GCA_964437675.1 uncultured Atopococcus sp.
ATATACATGATATCTCTGGCATAGACTGAATAAAGAACCAGCCGGGTATCTTTAGTGACTCCCTTGCTCAAGAAGACTTTTTTCAATTCTTCCGGGTCTTTCAGATAATCTTTAAATTCACCTAATTCATCGGTCGAGAAGTGGACAGCTGTCGGAATATGACCTTTTTCATAATCTTCATCGACCCGTGTCACATCCAGACGGTAATCACCCGGCCCCCGCGTAACATCGAGTAAGACGACAGCGGAAGGGTCCTCATCAAGAGTTTCCTTGAGCCATTCAGCACTGACGAAATAATCCCCTTCCTGAGGAACCTTGCTGGTCAGCAGGCGGGAATCTTCCGGGAGTTCATCCATATGGTAATTTTCTGCCATCAATTCTTTATGTTCATCCATCTTTATTCTCCTTTTTCCTAGCTAAAAACCCTGCAGATTGGGCCGCAGGGTCTTCATTTGTCATTATTTTCTTCTATTCTGAATAAATCTTTTTGCATAAGCTGAGATGAAATCGATGATATTGACCGCTAAAATATAGCAGATCAGGTAGAGGAAGACCGTAGTAAACTGGCGCCAGGCCATCGACATCTGTAAAGCCTGGCCCAGCCCTCCTGTACCTACGAAACCGACGACTACCGAAGCTCGGATGATCTCTTCCCAGCGGTAGAAGACACTTCCCAGGAATTTGGGCATGATGCTTGGGATGACCCCGTAAATCAAAACCTGAGGGCCGGAAGCACCTGTCGTCTTCAAATTTCTGAAGGAACGGTTATCCAGATTCTCGATCTGTTCTGTCGTAATTTTTCCAAGTATCCCGAAATGGTTGATCGCAAGGGCCAGAGCCCCTGTCAGGAGACCCGGCTGCATGACAAAAACCAGCAGGATGGCCCAGAGTAATTCAGGTACGGCCCGTGTCAGAGTGAACAGGACATTCACTGCCCCATCCAGCAGCTTGATCAGCCAGCCCGGCTCCTGGTCTTCAGCTGTCGAGACCCGGCGGACGGCTGGAAAGGAAAAGAGCATGACTCCTGCCATAGCGATGACGACCGCTAAGATCGACATGACGATCGTGTCCCAGGTTCTCATCAAGGCTTCCTTCCAGGCATCAGCCTGCAGAAAAGCCGGCTGGTCATTACCGATACCCAGGAGATTTCTGATGAAATCCCGGGTAAAATCGATATTTCTCTCTGTGAAGATATCACTGATGCTGGCCTGATCGACAGCAAAGATATACCACCAGCCGAAGATAAAAAGCAAGAGCAGGATACCTAATGAAATTTTGACCTTATGATTAGCTTTCATCGGCAGTCACCTGTCTTCTGAAACTTTCTCCCCAGATATTGATGAGACTCACGATCAAGATCAAGACGATCAGATAGGTCCAGAGAGTATCATAATTGAGGTCCTGGGCAGCCAGCTGGATATAGAAGCCAAGCCCGCCCAGACCGATGAAACTCAAAACAGTAGTCGACCGCACGGCCATCTCAAACCTGAAAACAGTGAAGGTCAGCATATCTAAAAAGGCAGCCGGCAGATAGCCGTAGATCAGCTGCTGCAGACGGCCGGCTCCGGCTGATGCCAGCGAAGTGACCGGCTTCGGGTCGACACTCAAGAGGGTGTCGGAAAACTGCTTGCCCAGCCCCCCGGCATAAGGAATCGACAGGGCCAGAAGTCCTGCTATAGGGTTGTTCCCCATCGCATAAACAAAGAACCAGGCCCAGATCAATTCATGAATGGAGCGGGCAAAGCGCATCACAACATGAGACAGAGAAGCTATCCAGGGTGCGTCAAAAAGCACACCGGATCCCAGAACACCTAAAACAAGCGCAAAGACCAAGGTCAAAGACAGGGCCACGATGGAATAAACCAAGGTCTGTATGGTCGAGCTGAAAGCAATCGACAAGGTCGCGGAACTTAAATCCAAGTTGACCAGCCCGTCCCACATCTTAGCCAGAGTGTTGGCCGTATTCTGGTTAAAGATTCCCCGTGATAAATCGAGGGTCGAAAGAGCGATCAGAAAAACAAGAAGGATGATGAATAAGACGAGGCTTATTCTAGGATAGAGCATTTGAAATCTCTTCATCTCCTACCTCCTGAATCTCATACAATTGTTCGAGAATCTCCGGGGTGATGTCTTCAATCTTTTCATCGATCAAGACATTCCCCTCTCGAATGCCTATCACCCGGTCAAAATAATTTAAGACATGTTCGACAGAGTGCATACTGGCCAACAAGGTCTTATGGTTATCATGCACCAGGCGGGATAAAAGTTCCATTACACTGTTGGCACGCGTCGGGTCCAGTGAAGCGATGGGCTCATCTGCAATCAGGATGTCAGGATTCTGGACGATCAGACGGGCAATCGCCACGCGCTGCTGCTCGCCTCCCGACAGACTGGAAGTGACATTAAAAGCTTTATCTTCAATACCCACATCTGCAAGCGCCTGCAGGGCCTGATTCCGGTTGACCGGCTGAAGTAAAGAGCGTAAGGACTTGAAGAATCCCCAGGTATGTAAGTTACCGGCTAACACATTATGGACGACTTCCAATTCGCGCACCAGATCAAACTGCTGGCGGATGACTCCCACTTTTTTAGCATAGTCTTTATTCCCTTGATACTCTTCTATGTCCCTGCCGTCTATCCTGATTTTTCCTCCATCATAACCGATCGAGCGGGTCAGGATATTGATTAAGGTAGATTTACCTGAACCGCTGGGACCGATCAGAGCCACCCGCTCGCCTTCATACATCTTAAATGAAATAGAATGAAGGACCTGGTGCCGGCCAAAACTTTTAGATAGATTTTCTACCTCTATCATCGGTTTTTCTTTTCTCTGCATATGCGCCCTACTTTCGATTAATTTTCTAAAATACCGATCTCTCTTGCTACATCTGCAATCATATCGTAGTTTGAGTTTTCAGTCGGGATGAATTCATCCGCATCCAAGACTTCCATCATTTCTGAATCCTCACGCTTCATGTTTAAGATGAATTCAGTCAGCTTGTCTTTCGTTCCTTCACCAAACTTCTCATCAACTGTAGAGCTTACCTGCCAGTTGTAGTCAAAGTATTCCGGCGAACGGTAGAATTCCTCGACCATCGTTTCATCAACTGTACCATCTTCTACAGCATTATCCCAATACTGCATATTGACTACACCCAGGTCATAAGCTCCTGTTTCAACTAATTCCATCGTCGTATCGTGAGAGCCTGAATAGTTGACCTGACCACTGAAATCTTCTTCCGGTGTGATTCCTTCCTCACCCATGAAATAGCGAGGCATGATGTGACCTGAGGTTGAACTTTCTGAACCGAATGTGAATGAATGACCTGGAATATCAGCCAGACCTTCTACATCCCCGGCCTGATCCACATTTTTAATAAATACCGACTGGAAAACGGCATCCTGCGGGCGCTGGGCAAAAGCTTCTGTATCTTCTACAGCATTAATCGCCTGGGCACCAGTTAAACCACCGAACCACGCTAAATCGATATCACCGCGCTCATAGCCTGTCACAACTGAAGCATAGTCTACGCTCTCGACATACTCTACTTCAATACCTAACTCTTCTGATAACAAATCAGCGAAATCTGAAAACGCACGGTTCAATTCTGTCGCATCATAGTCAGGAATCGCAGAAATCGTCAAGACGTCGTCGCTTCCAGCCGTCGTTTCTTCCTCTTCACTCGTTTCAGTCGTCGTCTCTTCTTCTCCGGTATCCGTAGCAGTATCCGAACTGCCTCCTCCGCCACAGCCAGCTAAAAACAGTACAGCTGCTGAAAGCACAAACAACATTCTCAATAATTTTTTCATTTCTCCTACCTCTTTCTAAATATTAGTTACCCTTAAAATAATAACAAAAAATAAGAACTTTAAGTATAAATAGCTTCTTCCTCACTCTTCACTTATAGGGCTTTCAGGCACACAAGCTTTATTTATTAATAATCTTAATGAGTGACAGGCAGTTAAAACAGCCTTTTCTCCGAATAACTTTTAAGAATCAGGTCATTCATGAAATTTATCAATGAGAAAGCCCTTACAAAAACGCTTGTTTATGGTGGGTAAAAATTTAAAATTTAACTAGTGAAATCCAGCTGGAGTCTATGATATGATAACCCTTGTGTGTCAATGAAATCAAAAAGAGCGAAAGAGCAAGGTGACAAAGAGTGTTAACAGTAAATAATGTAAGTTTACAATTTGCAGACCGCAAATTGTATGATGATGTCAATTTAAAATTCACGCCGGGTAATTGTTATGGAATCATCGGCGCAAATGGTGCCGGGAAGTCCACTTTCTTAAAGATTTTGTCAGGAGAGATCGAGCCGACGACAGGAAGCGTTCAGACAGAACCTAATGAACGTATCGCGGTCTTGAATCAGGATCACTTTGCTTTTGAAGATGAAGTCGTTCTCGATGTGGTCATCATGGGCCATAAAAAACTCTACGATATCCGGGCGGAAAAGAATGCCATCTACTTGAAAGCAGACTTCAGTGAAGAAGACGGTGTCCGTGCTGGTGAATTAGAAGGAGCCTTTGCCGAACTGAACGGCTGGGAAGCTGAGACAGAAGCGGCCCAGTTATTGATGGCTCTGGGTATCACAGAAGATATGCATGATAAAAAGATGGCCGACCTGATCGAACAGGATAAGGTCCGTGTCCTCCTGGCCCAGGCTCTCTTCGGATCGCCCGACATCCTCCTCTTGGATGAGCCGACGAACGGTCTGGACAATGCGACCATCGGCTGGTTGTCTGAATTCATCATGGACTTTCCAAATACCGTCATCGTCGTTTCCCATGACCGTTACTTCTTGAACACGGTCTGTACTCATATTTGTGATGTGGACTTCGGCCAGATCAAGCTCTATGTCGGAAACTATGACTTCTGGAAGCAGTCCTCGGAGCTGGCAGCTAAATTACAGGCCGATCAGAATGCTAAAAAAGAAGAGAAGATTAAAGAACTGGAAGCTTTCATCGCCCGTTTCTCGGCCAATGCCTCTAAATCCAAGCAGGCTACTTCGCGTAAGAAAACACTGGATAAAATCGAACTGGATGACATTCAGCCGTCCAGCCGTAAATATCCTTATGTCGGTTTCAAGCCGGAAAGAGAGATGGGCAATGACCTGCTGCAGGTGAAGAATCTTTCGAAAAGCATCGACGGCGAGAAAGTCCTGGACAATATTTCCTTTACCCTGCGCCCGGATGATAAAGTGGCCTTTTTAAGCCGGAATGACCTGGCGACGACGGCTCTTTACGATATTTTGATGGGCCGCATGGAAGCTGACAGCGGCAGTTTCAAATGGGGCGTGACGACGAGTCAGACTTATCTGCCGATTGAGCATGGAGCCGAATTTGAAGACGACCAGATGACCATTTTAGAATGGCTGCGCCAGTTTGCCCGTAATGAGGAACAGGAATCTGAGATGTTCCTGCGTTCTTTCTTAGGCCGGATGTTGTTTTCCGGTGATGATGTCAACAAGCAGATTTCCGTCTTGTCCGGGGGAGAAAAAGTGCGCGTCCTTCTCTCTAAGATGATGTTGTCAGAAGCTAATGTCCTGCTTTTAGATGATCCGACCAACCACCTGGACCTGGAATCTATCTCGAGTTTGAACGACGGTCTGATTTCCTTCAAAGGGTCCGTTTTATTCACCTCTCATGACCGGGAGTTCATCAATACCATCGCCAACCGCATCATCCATGTCTCAGCCAGCGGCACGGTTGACCGCCTGGATATGACTTATGATGAGTTTTTAGAAAGTGAAGACATTCAAAACTACGTCGATGCTCTGTACAAGTAACTTTAATTTAAAAGACTAAAGACCGGGGATTAGATTTTTTCTAATTCCCGGTCTTTTTTCAAGTCATTATTAACTTTTCAACTTCATCTGCACTAAGGTTCCATCCTGTGCATCGATCTTCAACTCCGTCACCTGTCCGCCTGTTTCATCTGCCAGTTCAACCTTCCAGACCGTTCTCTCCTTGGCCCGGTCCAATTCCCATTGGAAAGGTGTCTTGACCGGAGACTGTTCCAGAGCCAGATCATTGATCTCAGCCAAGGGCAGAAGATTCTCCAAGTCTAAAGCCTTAGCCTCTCTCCTTTGAGGATCCTTCATCTTTTCTTTGAGCGGCTTCTGTCTTTCTTTCAAGACATCTCCCGTTTGTGCGTTGATTTCAAAGGTATTTCTATTCACCCCGTCATTACCCACAAATTCGTATTTAAGAAAAGGTCCCTCGTATTCCAGCTGGAGTTTGGTGACATCGGAATTAGGAAACTTGTCGTTGAAACGCGCGATGGCATCAGCCAGGGGCAGGATGCCATATTCTTCTTCGAATGCAGCCATGATTCTCTACCTCCTTAATCTCTCTTAACCTTACCATAGCACAAATGTAAGCGCTTAACAAACGGAGAGGCGCCCCGGTGAGCCTTATCCAGCTTCGGATGTGGCGCCCTGGAGGCTTTGGAGACGGTACATATCATAGTAGGTTCCTTCTTTTTCAATCAGACTGTCATGGTCGCCCTGCTCGATAATCCGACCCTTGCCGAGGACATAGATGATGTCGGCATTCTTAATGGTCGAGAGCCGGTGGGCGATGACGATCAGGGTATGATCTCCTCTGAATTTCTGCAGGGAGTTTTGGATATGACTTTCGGTCTGACTGTCGATGTTGGCAGTCGCCTCGTCAAAGATCATGATGCTCGGATTTCTGAGAACCGCCCGGGCGATACTGATCAGCTGTTTCTGCCCCTCAGATAAGGAGGACCCGCCCTCCTGGATCATCGTATGATAACCTTTCGGCGTCTCCATGATGAATTCATGGGCTCCTGAGAAACGGGCAGCCTCCTGGACTTCTTCATCCGTATAGTCCCCGTGCATCCGGATATTATCGTAGAAGTTACCGTAGAAGATGAAAGACTCCTGCTGGACCATACCGACCTGGCTTCTGATACTGTCTTTATTATAGTCGCGGATATTTTTTCCGTCGTAAAGAATTTCTCCTTCTTCAAATTCATAAAAACGCATCAAGAGATTGGTGATGGTACTCTTACCGGACCCGGTGTGGCCGACGAAGGCAACCATCTGGCCGGGTTCTGCCTGGATATCGATGTCCTGAAGAACAGGCGTCTTACCGTCATAAGAGAAACTCACATCATTTAAGATGACCTGCCCCTGGATCGGAGCATCATCGGCATCAGGCGACTGCACCGGTTCCAAGCGTTCATCGGCCAGTAAATTCATTCCCCTGTTTCCGGATACCAGAGCATCCTGATACTGGCTCAAACTGTCCATCATATGTGAGATAGGACTGAAGAAAGACTGGGCATAGGAAGTGAAGGCATAGACCAGACCGACTTCTAAGGGAAAGTCATTGACGAGTAGATAACCGAAGATCACGATGATCGTCGCCAGGACGAGCTGCTGGATCAAGTTGACCGCCGGATTAAGCAGTAAGGCATTCATCTTGAACATATTGATTCGGGCATCGACATATTCCTGGTCGATATCCTTGAATTCTTCCTGCATTCTCTCCTTCTGGTTGAAGTGGTTGATGATGCGCATCCCTGTGATGGATTCACTTAAGCGGGCATTCACATTGGCCAGAGCAGCTCTCATTCTTTTATAAACGACTGTTGAAATTTTTTGATAGATGAGGACTAAAGCAATAACCACTGGAACAAAAGCCATGAAGACCCAGGATATTCTCGCACTCAAGGAGAACATCGCGATGGCGATCATCCCGGCATTGGTTAAGCCGTCAAAGAAAGTCAAGAAGACATTCCAGAACTCCTTGATAGTCTCTGTATCATTAGTTACCCGGGAGACGACTTCTCCATTGGGTGTCTGGTGGAAATAGTTTAAATTCATATGACCCAGCTTACTGTAGAGGCGGTTACGCATCTTGGCTACAGTCATTTCTGAACCGACACTGAAGAGATACTTCTGGAAGTAATTTAAGACCCCTCTCACCAGTTCCAAGGCCATATAAGTGAAAGCCACGGTCAAAGCAGCTGAAAGCGTCGCTGAATTAGTGGCCAGGTTATTGTCAATATACCGCTGGATGATGATTGGCAGGTAGGCTGCTATTCCGGCCGCCACCAACATCATGACGATAGAAACGACAAAATATCTCGTATAGCCCTTGGTAAAGGAAAAGAGGTAACGAAGAATCTGACCCTGCTCTTTAAATGAAAAGCCTTTTTTATTCGAATTCATCTGCTTCACCTCCGTC
>CAYTHW010000022.1:0-3645 GCA_964437675.1 uncultured Atopococcus sp.
ACTTCATCTTCTGCCAGCTGCGCTGTCAAATCCTCTACCGTGTCAAATTTTTCCTCTCCACGCATGTATTCATACCAGCGGATGGTCACATTCTCACCGTAAATGGCCTGATCAAAGTCTAAAATATGGACTTCGATGGTATATTCTTTACTGTCTCCAAAGGTGATATTGTAACCGATAGATGTCATCGCATCATGCCAGCGTCCCTGGACACAGACTCTGCTGGCATAGACCCCGATGGCCGGAATCAGCAGGTCCTGATCGGGATAGACATTGGCCGTAGGGTAACCCAGTTCGCGCCCGCGGGCCATACCGTGGATGACATAGCCTGTCGTTTCAAAAGGTCTGCCCAGGAGCTGGTTGGCTTTTTCAATCTCGCCCTGCATTAAATATCTGCGGACAGCTGTCGAAGAGATCTCCTCTCCGGAATCCAGCCGCTGTTCCTCGATCGTTATCACTTCAAAGCGGTTGTCAGCCAGCTCTTCCATCAGGGCCATATCCGTCTCTTGGGGCGGGCCGAAGGTATAATCATAGCCTGCGACAACCACTGCCGCATTCAAACCGGCAATATACTGGTCGATAAAGTCTTCCGGCTTCAAAGAACCAAAGGCACTGGTAAACTCAACTTCATAATAGAGGTCGACCCCCAGCTTTTCCATTTCTTCCTGCTTTTGTCCGGCGGTAGTCAGATAATGAATATCTCTGGGGTGAATATCGGAAAATACAATACCGGGGTGACGGTTGAAGGTCATGACAGCAAGCGGGATACCTTCTTGATCTGCTTTTTCTCTGCCGGCTTCTATCAAGGCACGGTGGCCCAGATGAACACCGTCAAAAAAGCCCAGCACCAGGACGACTCTGCTCTTTTCAATTAACTTTGGATCATAAGGATGTTTTAAATGAACTATTTTCATCAGCGCCTCCAACTAACTTCGAATCATTTTCAAAGGCTTAATCCAGCCTGGTCTGTTCGGATTTTCTTCATAAATGGCCAGCGTTTTTTTACCATAGGTTAAAAGGGCTGGAAACTCTGTCTTTTGGTCAATAAAATTATCCAGACTCAATTGGGCCCCATGTTTAATCCTTTGACTCAGCTCTTCAGATACTTCTATAGAATCGAATGAAGTTAGGAAATCTTCGATCGGCAGGATGAGATCTTCTACATGCCCAGCCTCTTCTGCCTGAATCAATTCTTTCATAGTATAAGTCTGGTCCGCCCGGATACCGGCACTTTCTATGCGGGTTAGAGAAGACATATGGGCTGGAATATCCATCGCCCTGCCGATATCAACAGCCAGCGTGCGGATATAGGTCCCTTTACTGCAGTGCACTTCAAAGGCAAAAGTGAATTTCTTATCCTCTTCATCATATTCTACCGGCGATGTTCTCTCCAGATGGAAAATAGTTACCTTCCGGCTGGGCCGGTCGATCGTGATGTTCCGGCGGGCATATTCATACAGGCGGACACCATCCACACGGACGGCTGAGTACATCGGAGGCGTCTGCTCGATTTCTCCCAGAAAAGAAGACAACACTTCATCTATCTTCACCTCGTCCACATCATCCGGTTCCAGCTCCCTGCTCTCCACTCTTTCTCCGCCGGCATCCTCTGTGGTAGTAGAATAGCCCAGCGTCACAGTCCCCCGGTATTTTTTATCCGAATCCAGCATATATTCCAAAACCTTGGTTCCGTAACCAAAAGCGATCGGCAGAACGCCGTCGACATCGGGGTCCAAAGTCCCGGAATGTCCTACCTTCTTGATACCTAAGAGCCTTCTTATCTGAGTAATATAGCGCTGGCTGTATACTCCTCTTTCCTTCCATAATGGAATGATTCCTCCGTCCATTCCTGCACCTGCTTTGCTGTTATTTTTAATAAGGCTGTTAATAAAAATAGTGCCGGCAACCTTTCACAGTTACCAACACTACTTCATCTCGCCTGTTGTACTCTCTTCACTCTCAGATGTAAAGGAAGTGAGTGTCAGTTTGATTAATCCTGATCTTTAATTTGATTCAACAACTCATCAATACGGCTTCCTGTCTCGATTGATCTATCTCTTTTGAAGACCAGGCGGGGCGTATGATAGGTCGTTAACCGCTGTCCAACTTGGGATTGAATCAAGCCTGTTGCTTTCTCCAGCCCTTTTTGAATGCTTTCATTTTCTTCAGGGTCTTTGTTGAGACTGCTGTAATAGATAGTTGCATCCTGCAGATCGCCGGTCAACTCCACCTCTGTAACAGTGACGCCTTTTACACGCGGATCATTAACCTCTTTTTGTAAGATTTCAGATACATTTCTCAAAATTTCCTGTTGTACGCGGCCATGTCTTTGTCGGTTTGCCATACTATCACCTTCCGTTAAAAGTCTTACTGGACGATTTCAACCATTTCAAAGGCTTCGATCTCATCGTCAACTTTAATATCATTGTAGTTTTCTATCATTAAACCACATTCGTAGCCATTTGTCACTTCACGGACATCATCATTGAATCGTTTCAAGCTTGCCAGTTCTCCCTCATAGATGACGACGCCGTTACGGATTAGGCGTACACCGCTCGAGCGGGTAATTCGTCCCTGAGTCACATAACAACCGGCAATCGTTCCTATTTTTGTTACTTTATAGACTTCACGAACCTGTAGGAGACCGATGACTTCCTCTTTGTATTCGGGATCAAGAAGGCCTTTCATCGCACTCTCTACATCATCTATAGCGTCATAGATGACATTATAAGTCTGGATGCTGACACCTTCCTGCTCAGCAAGAGAACTTGCCTGTGCATTTGGCCGCACGTTAAACCCGATGATGATCGCATTGGATGCTGCTGAAAGCGTGACATCCGTCTCATTGATCGCTCCCACCCCTGTATGGATGATATTTACTTTAACACCTTCTACTTCAATCTTTTGAAGTGAAGAAGCTAAGGCTTCAACAGAACCGCGGACGTCTGCTTTTACAACAAGAGCAACTTCTTTCAATTCTTCATCACGGATGTTTTCAAATAATGTTTCGAGTGACATACTGCTTGTTTTTCTGCGCGATTCGATCTGTTGTTTTTCTGCACGTTTTTGTCCGATAGCACGGGCAGTCTTCTCATCATCAAAGACGACGAAATTATCCCCGGCTTCCGGTGTGCCGTTTAAGCCGGTAATTTCCACGGGTTTAGACGGGCCGGCTTCAGTGATATCGTTACCCAGGTCATCTGTCATCGTACGGATCCGTCCATGCGTATAGCCTACAACGATAGGATCTCCGATTCGAAGTGTTCCTTCCTGCACTAAAATAGTAGCAACCGGTCCACGTGATTTGTCTAAGCGGGCTTCAATGACAGAACCAAGCGGGCGGCCGGCAGGTGGTGCTTTTAATTCCTGTACTTCAGCTACTAAAAGAACCATCTCTAACAACTCATCCAGGTTTTGACCCATCAGGGCAGAGATTTCTACGGTAATAGTATCTCCCCCCCACTCTTCAGGAATTAATTCATAATTCATCAATTCCTGCTTGACACGGTCGGGGTTGGCTGTCGGCTTATCAATTTTATTGATCGCTACGATGATCGGCACACCGGCTGCTTTAGCGTGGTTGATTGCTTCTTCAGTCTGAGGTTTGATTCCATCATCCGCCGCTACCACGATGATAGCAATATC
>CAYTHW010000022.1:3745-16446 GCA_964437675.1 uncultured Atopococcus sp.
AGCTCCGCATTCTCTCTGTTTTCTTCCAGGAAACTTTGGAAGCCCGAAGGATCTGTCGGATCTGAAGAATCCATGTCTGTATCCTCTGCAGCCGGAACGGCTTCAACGCCCAGTTCATCCGCCAGAATCTCTATGGTATCTGTATCCAATGACTGGTTTTGATTGGCCATCACTCCCAGCATGAATAACTGTTTAACTAAATCTGCCGGGTCTCTATTAATTTCCTGCGCAATCTCTGCAATCGTCATCCCATCTCTATATTCCAACATATTTTCATTCACCTCTTTCTTTTTACCTTCAACTGCCTGAGCCTGCTTCTTCGATTTTTTCTTTTTAGCTTTTTTCTTTTTACCTTGAGCAGGTTTAGCTTTTACCGGATCAGTTTTCTGATCTTGGTCTGATTCTTTGTCTTCACTCACTGGTGCAGGCTCTGCCGGTACCTCTTGCTCCGGTCTTTCAGCTTCTTTCTCGTCCTGGCTTACTTTTTCCTGCACTTCACTTGAATCAGACGCTTTTGAATCATCGCTGGTCAACTCTTCCAGGACACGGTTAATTTCCTCTTCCGTCATCGATGCCATATGACTGGAAAATTCCATCCCCAACAATTGAGTATATTCCAGTAAATCTTTACTTTTCATATCTAATTCGCGTGCTACTTCATATACACGTTTTTTCGTCATACTCTAACCTCCACTAAACTTTATTCAATTAATTTTTTCATGCTCTTCGCGAAACCCTGGTCGACCAAGGCTACACTACTCCTATCCTTACCAATCGCCTGACTGATCGCTTCACGGGAAAAGTCAAAACTGATCGGTATGTCATAATGGTTTGTTTTATCTGTAAAATTTTTCTTGGTATTGTCGCTGGCATCCGCTGCTACGAAGACATAACTTGCACTCTTGCTGCGGACAGCTGCCAGGACTGAGGTTTCTCCATGAACCAGTTTCCCTGCCCGTAAAGCCAAACCCAGCAAATTCAGTGCTTTTTGTCTGTTCATTACTGCTCAATCTGCTTTCTGGCATACTGGTAGTTGATGTATTCGCTCAATTCATCATAGAATTCGTCACTCAGTGTGATACCTAATGACCGGTCCAGGCCGCGTTTTTCCCGGGCAGTGTCTAAAATAGCCGGGTCTAAAGATACATAGGCACCGCGGCCGTTTTGTCTTCCGCTGGGATCAATCGTCACATTGCCTTCTTTATCTTTAACGACACGTACCATCTCTTTTTTCGGCTTCATTTCATTACTTACCACGCATTTGCGTAAAGGAACTTTTTTCTGCTTCATAGTTATTCCTCCTCTACATCATCACCGATCGAATCCATCAGTTCATGATCATCTTTCAATGTTTCCTCGTCAACTTCCTCAGATTCTTCAAACTCCTCATCAATCTGGCGGTATTCATCACGGAGCTGACCTAAATCAGCCATATCTTCTACCTGCTCACTCGACAATTCGCCTGTTTCGTAATCCATCTTTTCCAGGGCTGACTCCGTGCTGTCATCAAGTGCTTCCATATCTTCTACAAACTCTTCCAGGCTTTCCACTTCTGTCTCAACTGCAACTTCCTCTTCAGCTGCCGGCTCTTCTTCCCGGCTCACTTCTTCTTCAGCGGCTGCAAGAGATCTGGCAGCTTCCACATCGAAGTCTCCCATATCAGATTCAGACTTAATATCGATCTTGCAGTTGGTCAGGCGCGCAGCCAGGCGCACATTCTGACCTCTTTTACCGATAGCCAGAGATAACTGGTGGTCAGGCACGACGACGATGCAGGAAGTCATTTCCTTATTGATAAAATGCACATCGATGACATCAGCCGGTTTCAAAGCATTCGTGATGAATACGGCAGGATCTGCATCCCACTCGATGATGTCCATATTTTCGCCGTTTAATTCATTGACGACATTCTGGACACGCTGGCCTCTCGGTCCCACACAGGTACCGACAGGATCGATGGCAGGGTCCTCCGCATAGACGGCAACTTTTGAACGGTCGCCCGCTTCTCGGGCGATCGATTTGATTTCAACGATTCCCTCGAAAACTTCCGGCACTTCCTGTTCAAACAGACGTTTGACCAGATTTGGATGGGTACGGCTGACATACACCTGAGGTCCTTTACTGGTATTTTCAACTTTACTGACATAAACTTTGATGCGGTCATGCGGGCGGTAGTCCTCATTGGGAATGCGGTCATACTTGGATAAAGCCGCTTCAATCTTACCTAGATTAACATAAATAAAGCGGTTATCCATACGTTCGACTACACCTTGTAAGAGGTCATCTTCATACTGGATGAATTCATTGTACACCAGATTTCTTTCCTCTTCACGTACACGCTGGGTGATGACCTGCTTAGCAGTCTGGGCGGCGATACGGCCGAATGATGTAGGTTCGATTAAAAACTTGATTACATCACCCGGTTCATAAGCTGGATTTTTTTCTCGTGCATCGCTCAGAGCAATTTCCAATGAAGGATCCTCTACTTCTTCAACTACTTTTTTAGACTGATAAATTTCAAATTGATCTTTGCTGCGGTTAAAAACGACCTCGACATTCTGTGTCTGGCCAAAATTCTTTTTGTAGGCTGAGATCAAAGCTGTCTCGATAGCCTCAATAATAATTTCTTTTGAAATACCTTTTTGATCTTCAATGACTTGCAATGCTTCTAAAATTCCCTCGCTCATGTGTCTCTCCGTTCCTTATAGTTTTACTGTCAATTGCGCGCGAGCAATATTGCTTTTTTGAATTGAAATATCTTTTTCTCTCGTTTTAATTCGAACTTTAATGACTATCCCATCGTCGGTCACTTCTATTAAGTCACCTTCGTAAACACTCTGTCCTTCAACTGCCTCATGCAAAGTGACCATAACATATTTGCCGACACTCTGGCTGAAGTCTTCATCTGTCTCTAAAGGACGCTCAACTCCGAGTGATGATACTTCCAAGAAATATGCCTGGGGAATAGGATCAGGGTCGAGGCTGTCCAGCGCTTCACCCATCTTTTCACTGTAGGCAACACAATCATCTAATGAAATCCCGCTGGGTTGATCAATATAGAGACGTAAAAACCAATTCTTTCCTTCTTTCAGATACTCTACTTTTGCCAGTTCAAAACCTAATTCTTCCGCAATAGGTGTACCAATTTCTTTAACTAAGTCTTCTGTTTTAGACATTAGATAAGCCTCCCTCTATCCATTTTTTACCATAAAAAGAGTGAGCGTCGCCGCTCACTCTCCGTGTCTTCTAGTATCATTACATCAATAGTAGCACACTCGGGGAATTGATGCAATTGAATCCTCTCACTTCGCCTATAAGGAATCAAATAAAGACAATTGATTTTCATCCGGCAGACCTTTAAGGACATTGTTGGCGTCCAGGTACTCGATGACTGTCTTGGAGACTCCCCCTCTTTTAGCCAGGTCTTCCTTAGATAAGAAAGGCTGCTCAGCTCTGGCCCGAACGACCTGCTCAGCCGCTTTTTCTCCCAGGGCCGGCACGGCACGGAAAGGTGCAATCAAAGTCTTTTCATCCTCATCGATGATGAAGTTTTTGGCATCTGAGCGTTCCAGATCGACCATTTTGAAATGAAAACCTCTCTCCAGCATCTCATTGGCAATTTCCAATTCGATCAGAGTCATCTTCTCCTTGTTGGTCGCATCATGGCCCTTATGATTGATTTCCTTAATCGCAGCTTTGACAGCTTCCTTACCCTTGCACATGGCCTGCAGATCAAAATCTCTGGCCCGCACAGAAAAGTAGCTGGCATAGAAATAGATCGGCATATGCACTTTGAAGTAGGCGACTCTCAAAGCCATGATGATATAGGCTGTCGCATGGGCTTTAGGGAACATGTATTTGATCTTCAGACAGGACTGGATATACCATTCGGGTACTTCCTTGGCTCTCATTTCCGCCTGCCAGTCATCAGGAATCCCCCGCCCTTTACGGACATGCTCCATGATCTTGAAGGCCAGAGCATCTTCCAGCCCGTAATTGATCAAATCGTTCATGATATCGTCCCGACAGCCGATGACATCCGCTAAAGCCATGTCATGTTCCCGAATGAGAACTTCTGCGTTCCCCAGGTAGACGTCTGTTCCGTGGGACAGGCCGGAAATCTGCTGTAATTCACCAAAAGTAGAAGGATGCGTCTGCTCGAGCATCTGTCGGACAAACGGCGTACCAAACTCCGGAACGCCCAGAGTTCCTACATTGGTGTTCAGCTGCTCACTGGACACTCCTAAAACCTCTGTCTCTGAGAAGATCTTCATGACTTCCTTGTCGTCCAGAGGAATATCCCGAGGGTCGATATCGGTCAAATCTTCCAGCATCTTTAAATGCGTCGGATCATCATGCCCCAGAATATCTAATTTCAAGATATTGTCTTCGATCGAGTGGAAGTCGAAGTGAGTCGTTTTCCATTCCGACTCTTTGTCATCTGCGGGGTATTGGATGGGTGTAAAGTCATAGACATCCATATCGCCGGGTATGACAACGATTCCACCCGGGTGCTGGCCTGTCGACCGCTTGACCCCGACCAGGCCTTTGGTCAGCCGGTCCACTTCTGCACTTCTGTGATGAAGTCCGGCTTCTCTTTCATGCGCTTTAACATAACCAAAAGCCGTCTTATCTTTGATCGTCGAGATCGTACCCGCCCGGTAGACATAATCCTCACCAAACAAAACTTTGGTATAGCGGTGGGCTTCTGCCTGATATTCCCCGGAAAAGTTTAGATCGATATCCGGAACCTTGTCTCCGGTGAAGCCCAGGAAGGTTTCGAAAGGAATATTCTGTCCGTCTTTATCCAGCTGGCTGCCGCAGTCAGGACAGTCTTTATCCTCTAAGTCAAAGCCGGATTTGATGCTGTCATCGTCGATAAATTCACTATACTGACAATCCGGACAGACATAATGGGGAGGCAGCGGATTAACCTCGGTGATTCCCGTAAAGGTAGCCACCAGACTCGATCCCACCGACCCTCTGGATCCTACGATATAACCGTCTTCTTCACTTTTTTCCACTAATTTCTGTGAGATGAGGTAAATGACCGAGAAACCGTTACCGATGATACTGCTTAATTCTTTCTCGATACGGGCTTCGACCAGTTCCGGTAAATCCCCACCATAGATCTCATGAGCCCTTTCGTAGGTCATATTCCGGATTTCTTCATTGGACCCTTCAATATTCGGAGTATAAAGATCCTCTTTGAGCGGTTTGATCGGTTCAATGGCATCCGCAATTTTGTGCGTATTGGCCACAACAATTTCATAGGCTTTTTCCTCACCCAGAAAATCGAAAGCTTCCATCATCTCATCTGTCGTTAAAAAATGCAGTTTAGAATGTTCCCGCCCAATCTCACTGGCCATCTGCGTTTCGATGAGGATATCACGGTAGACCTGGTCTTCTTCATGAAGGTAGTGCACATTACCTGTAGCTACTACCGGGAGGTCCAGTTCTTCACCTATTTTAACTAAATTCTTCTGGACATCCTGGACGGCTTTCAGACTTTTGATGCGTCCATGGTTGACCTCAGACAAATAAGCTTCCTTGGGCTGGACTTCGATATAGTCATAGAAGCCGGCCAGATCCCGAGCCTTCTCATAGCCGGTCTGCAGGAGGGCTTCGAAAACCTCATTCTGACTGCAGGCGGTGCCTAAAAGCAGCCCTTCCCTGTATTTCTCCAGCACCGAACGTGGAATACGCGGGGTGCGGTAGAGGTAGTCGATATTGGATGTAGATACCAGCTTAAACAAGTTTTTCAGGCCGGTTTCATTCTGGCACAAGACAGTGACATGATACGGGCGGGCCTGTTTATAAGACTCTCCCTGGCCGACATAATCATTCAACTGGTTTAAGTTTTTGATCTCATAATTCTCCTCTGCTTCTTTCAGGAAGATATGGCAGAGATTGCCCGTTGTCTCGGCATCATAGATAGCCCGGTGGTGCTGTTCCAGGAGAACATCATATCTCTTAGCCAGGGTGTTCAAACGGTGGCTCTTAAATTCTGGATGTAAAAACCTGGATAGTTCCAAGGTATCGATGACAGGCCGGCTGTTCTTTTCCATCTCATATTTTTGGTAGGCACGGTTGAGAAAACCGATGTCAAAGTTCGCATTATGGGCCACCAGGATTGCTCCTTCGACAAATTCTTTGAAATTTCGGATGACCTCTTCTTCCGGCTTGGAACCAGAGACCATCTCATCTGTGATTCCTGTAAGGTTAGTGATCTCTTCTGGAATAGGGAAACCCGGGTCGATGAATTCTTCAAATGTATCGATGACATTGCCCTTGAAGGTTCTTACGCCGGACAGCTCGATGATCGAATCGTAGACCGCTGAAAGCCCTGTCGTCTCTACGTCAAAAGCCACGAACTCTGCTTCAGCTAAGTCTATATCCGCCAGATTGTAGGCCACAGGGACCCCGTCATTCACGACATAAGCCTCCATACCATACAGCATCTTAATCTCCTTGGCCTGTGAAGCATACATCGCTTCAGGAAAAGCCTGCACAGCAGCATGATCAGTCAAGGCGAGAGCGGAATGCCCCCACTTGGCAGCCTGGGCTATATAGTCGGAAACCCCATTGATGCCGTCAAGCTGGCTCATATTCGTATGAAGGTGCAGCTCGATTCTCTTCTCTCCTTCAGGAAAGGTGTCCTCTCTCTCTTCATGCGGCCACTCGGAAATATCCCGGGCCATCATCACTAAATCCCGGACAAAGGTATCCTCTTGAATACTTCCTCTGGCTCTCAGCCACATACCTTCAGATATTCTCTCAAAGACTGCTTCATCCTCTTCGTTGTTGGAGAACATTTTGACGGTAAAGGATGAAGAGTAGTCGGTAATTTTAACCTGGAGAAGCTTGCGGCCGGATCTTAAATTGACAATCTCATGGTCAAAGACATAGCCCTCGATACAGATCTGCCTCTCTTCTTCAGAGATATCTATCATGCGGGTGATCTCTTCATTTTCTGAGATTTTTCGTCCTAAAGTGACCCGTCCGACTTCAACTGCTCTTTGATTCTGCTTCTGCTTTCTGCTTTCCAGACTTTCAGCTGCTATTTTAGTATTGATCTCATCCAGGCTGGCCTGTCTTTCTTCAAAAGCTTCTTTATTCGAATGGGAAAGCTCTTCATCGATGACAGCCCGTATTTTGAAGTGGGGGAAACCCATCTGCTGATAAGCTTTCTCTATTTTAGGAAAGAAGTTTTCTTCAGCCTGTTCCTGGATGATATTATTTTCAACTCCCACGAACACCTGCCCGTCTTTTAACTGGGGCAGCTGCTTTTCTGCCAGATCTTTACATAAAGGTGAATTAGCCCGGCTGATCTGGATCGCTTTTTTCCAATAATTTTCCAGATGACCGGCAGTCAAGCGAGGTTCTTTGCTCACTATGTTCAATTCGGTCTGGGCAATCGACTGGAAACTTTCTTTCAATCTTATTTCCAGTGCTTGATAAACCTCAAAAGGGAGGATATCTGGAAAAGAAAGAATAAACTCCCAACGTTTGGACTGCTTGTAGACTACCACGGAATCCAGTTTTCCATCTTTGAGATAGTCTCTATAATCCGGGTGGTTATCCAGTTGAAGTTGTTGGAGCAATTTTTCAAATAATTCTTTTTGATTTAAGTCCATGACCTGTCCTTCCCTCATTTAATGTTTGTGACAATCAGAAAAAGGTACATGTGGATATGTACCTTTTTCTGGTCTCGAAATGAATTTCTCTCTTAAATTTCTAAAAGTCTGCTGACATTTTCTAAAATTTCGCTTGTTGGTATTTCGATTGTTTCTTTCGTCTGGCGGTTAACGAATTCGACGATGCCTTCGCCTGCTTTTTTACCGATGACGATCCGGATCGGTAAGCCGATCAGGTCTGAGTCGGCGAATTTCACACCGGCACGCTCATCCCGGTCATCAACCAGGACATCGTAACCCGCTTCATCGAGCAGAGTATAAATTTCATCTGCCAGAGCCTGCTGGGTCTCGTCTTTCATCGACACAGGAATCAAATGGACATGGTAAGGTGTGATTTCTTTCGGCCAGACCAGGCCGCTTTCATCTGCATACTGCTCAGCGATGGCAGCCATGACACGGCTCACACCGATTCCATAAGAACCCATGACGACCGGGTTGGACTTGCCGTTATTATCGATGACTTCCAGACCTAGAGACTCACTGTAGCGGGTGCCTAACTTGAAGATGTGTCCAATCTCGATACCCTTGGCAAATTTCAAGTGACCTTTGCCGTCAGGTGACCGTTCACCCTCCTCTACCAGGCGGAAATCTGCAAATTCCATTGCCGGCATATCACGCTCTAAGTTGGCATTGATATAGTGGTAACCGTCCTTATTGGCTCCTACGACGACATTTCTCATGACCTGTACATAGCGGTCAGCAAGCACACGAACTTCTTTTTTCAGCTGCACAGGACCCACAGAACCTGGAGTAGAGCCGGTGTATTCTTCCGTTTCTATATCACTTGCCAGTTCCAGTGAATTGGCTGACAAGTAATTGCTTAACTTGATTTCATTCACATCATGATCCCCGCGTACGACGACGAGAACCGGCTCATCATCTGCGATAAAGAGCAGTGATTTCAGTGTCTGGTCCAGAGAAACATTCAGGAAAGAACTCAGATCTTCCATCGTCCTTACATCAGGTGTTTCAACCAATTCCAGGTCTTTTAATTCTTCATCGCTTTCTTTCTCCTCAAAATAAGAAGTGGCCATCTCCAAGTTAGCTGCATAATCGCTCTCATCGGAGTAGACCACAGTGTCTTCTCCCGTTTCAGCAATCGCCATGTATTCTTTGGAGTCAGAGCCTCCCATAGCGCCGCCATCTCCGATGATACCGCGATAGGTGAGCCCCATGCGGTCAAAGATCTTAGTATACATCTCATCAAAAGTCTGATAAGAGACATCTAAACCTTCTTCGTCTACATCGAAGGAATAAGCGTCCTTCATAATGAACTCGCGGGTTCTCAAGAGACCAAAGCGCGGCCGTTTTTCATCTCGGAATTTCGTCTGGATTTGATATAAATGTAAAGGCAATCGTTTATAGGATTTCACTTCACCTTTTAATATCTCAGTAAAAGTCTCTTCATGTGTCGGACCTAAAATAGAGTCACGCTCATGTCTGTCCTGCAGGCGGAACAATTCCGGGCCGTAAGTCTCATAACGTCCTGAACGTCTCCATAAGTCGGCAGGCAGCAGGATCGGCATCATCAATTCGACGATATCGTATTTTTCGTGTTCTTCACGGATGATTTTTTCTATGTTTTGAATGACGCGGTGGCCCAAAGGTAAATAAGTATAGACCCCGCTCGTCACTTGTCTGATATAACCCGCACGAAGCAGTAATTGATGACTGATAATTTCTGCATCATTAGGGGTCTCTTTTAATGTAGGAATAAAAACTTTAGATTGTCGCATAACAAACTCCTTCTTTAATGTGCTCTAAAAGAAAAACCGCTGGATATCATTCCAGGTCACAGCAATCATCAAGGCGAAGATAAGACCTACGCCTATCAAGGTTACCCAGGTTTCGACTGACTGGCTGACCGGTTTTCCTCTGATACCTTCAATAATGTTAAATATGATCTTACCGCCGTCCAAAGCTGGAATAGGAAGGAGGTTCACGATGCCTAAGTTGACGCTTAAGTAGCCGGTGAAAAATAACAGGGAGGTGAGTCCCTGCTGGACAGCATTATCCGTCAGGGCATATATAGCGACTGGTCCGCCTAAATTATTAAGACTGAACTGACCGGTAACCATCTGCTTGAGTGCGTCTATGATTCCAATCATGATATTGTAGGTTTCTTTGAAACCGAAAGCTATTTTCGCGCCGATTGAGTCATCCATGGGCGGCATGACTCCGAGCTGGCCGATGCTTTCTTCAACTTCTTCGAGCTCTATAGCAGCCGGCGTCACAGCCACAGTTTCCTCTTGGCCTTCACGTTCCAGGACCAAGCTGATCTCTTCACCAGGATGTTGAGCCACAGTTTCTTGAAGTTCGGACCAGCTTTCCACGGCCTGACCGTCAATCTGAAGAATCCGGTCGCCTTCTTGTAAATCAGCTTGGGCCGCGGGTGTGTTTTCCTGAATCTGACCCAGAACAGGCTCATTGACAGGTACTCCACCCTGGGCAAAAGCTAAGGCGATGAAGACTAGAACAGCTAAGATGAAATTATTCAAAGGTCCGGCAAAATTAACCAGGATTCTATTCGGAACCGGGGCAGACTGGATCTGTCTTTCGATGGGTGCCACCTGCACCTGCGTACCGTCCTGCTCAATCACTTTAGCTGTTTTTAAGACCTCGTAGCGGACCAGTCCTTCTTGACCCGGCGTGTAGCCTTCGATATACATATCATGTACCAGATCAAAACTGGAGATCTCCACAGGCAGACCGCTGCCGCGGTTTTCCTCTTCACTCGTGTTGATCAGGACGACCTTGTCATTCTCATCCAGACTTAAAGTGACGGGCATCCCCGGCTGAAGTTCAGCCTCTTCTTCTGCTCCCGCCAGCCTGACGTAACCGCCCATGGGAAGAAGGCGAAGTGTATAAGTCGTTTCTCCGCCGTGATGGTTAAAAATCTTCGGTCCAAATCCGACCGCAAACTCTCTGACCAGCACCCCGGATTTTTTAGCAAAATAGTAATGTCCAAACTCATGAACGATCACTATCAGGCCAAATATGATGATAAAAGCTATTATAGCCATAGTTTATTCCTTCCTAATAGGCAAATATTCCAAAATCCATTAAAAACTTGATGATATTCAAGACAAAAATCAGACTGTCAAATCGATCAAATAAACCTCCGTGACCGGGAAGCATGCTCCCTGAATCCTTGATATCGTAATGCCTCTTGATGGCCGATTCAATAAGATCGCCCAGCTGCCCGCCGATAGAAAGTAAGATGACGATTAAAAAACTGGGGTAGATCGTACGGGTAACAGGAAACAGGATGATGAATAAGTATGAAGCCAGCAGACTGACGATGACTCCTCCTACAGCTCCCTCTACCGTTTTATTAGGGCTGATACTGGGAGCCAGCTTATTGTTTCCCAATTTCCGGCCCACGAGATAAGCGCCTGTATCTGTCGTCCATATTACAACCATGATATAAAAGATAGCTAAAAATTCTACATCTCTGATAACTACAAAAGTCTGAAAGGCATTTCCAATATAGAAAAGACCAAACAATAAAAGGCCGATCTCTTCAATAGTGGTTTCCAGCTTGGTGAAAAGCATATAGATAAGCCAGACCAACATAGTTAAGATGAGCACATTTGCACTTGTCAAAAATGGAAAGACATCTACAAATCTGTCTCTTAAAACGATAAACAATAAGGAGATATAACCTGTAACCGCTCCAAAAGAGCCGGCCGATATTCCTTTCATCGAAATGAGCTCTGAAAATATGATTGCTGCAATGAGAAAGGCAAAGATATCAAAAACCCAGCCGCCTATGATCAACACAGGGATGAAAATGGCTAAATAAATAAGAGCTGTCAATATTCTCTGTAACATAATCTCACCTCCCGATTATCCATTAAATACCTCCAAATCTTCGACTGCGATTTTGGTAGGCATCGATGGCTTTCTTTAATTCGTGCTGGTCAAAATCGGGCCAGTAAGCGTCCGTAAAATAAAATTCACTGTAGGCATTGTGCCATAATAGAAAGTTACTCAGCCGTTCTTCCCCGCTGGTTCGGATCAATAAATCAATATCTTGATAAGGCCGGGTCGACTGGGTATTCAATAAGTGGGCATCAAAGACGTCTAAGTCGATGTCATCCACTTCTAATTCACCATTTTTGACTTTTTCAGCAACTTTTCTCACACCATCGACAATTTCCTGGCGCCCGCCATAGTTGAAGGCAAAGTTCAGGACACAGCCCGTATTATTTTTAGTCTCTTCAGCTGCTTTTTCTACCACTTTTCGTGTTTTTCTAGGAATTTGATCAGGGAATCCGGTCAGTTTGATTCTAATATTATTTTCCTGGATTTCCGGCATAAAATCTTTAAAAAAACGTCCCGGCAAGTTCATCAAATGATTCACTTCCAGAATAGGTCTGTGCCAATTTTCCGTAGAAAAAGCATAAAGGGTTAAGACTTTAACGCCTTCGTATTTGATTATTTCTCTGCTGATCTTTTGAATATTGATCATTCCTTGATCATGCCCCTCAGAGCGCTTTAATCCACGTTCTTTGGCCCATCGACCATTTCCATCCATAATTATCGCTACATGTTTGGGATGGAGTTTGCTATTTTCCTGAGTCATACTTTCATCTCCACAAATCAAATTCGCACCCTTTTATTGTATCAAAAACCAATCTTATTTCATACCTCAAACTAGAGATAGAAGGATGAGTGCCAGGCTATCATACCCTGCGTAGTTTAAAATTTCGTAAAACAAAAGAGGTAAAACATTTTAACATCTTTTAAGAGCTTGTTATAATAAATATGTCATTATGAATGGAGGATTATCATGAAAAAAAGATTAAAAAGAAGAATCGTTCGATGGCTGACCGGTATCGTCATTACTTTTTTAGTGACCACTATCACCTCTTGGATCTTCAAGAGCGATGAGGAAAAAGCATAACATCTATCTAATCAGCAGCTCCGGCTGTTGATTTTTCTATTTTAAATGATGAAACTCGACAAAGTAGACCTACCTTGTCGAGTGTCGTTTTTATT
>CAYTHW010000023.1:0-16104 GCA_964437675.1 uncultured Atopococcus sp.
TTTTTCATTTCTTTGATAAAAGCATCTGCTTCTTCAACAGTCAAGGTCATCTTAAGATGGCAGAAGAAGACAGACTTTTTGATCTCGGTCTCACTGGAAGTCCCTTCATAGGTACCCCTGAAACTTTTTAACATATCGAACTCCCCCTCCTTTTAAACAGTATAGCAGAATTTTATTTTAAGATGAGAAAAAGCCTTCAAAAGGAGGGGAAAAAGGTTTCAAAAGGACCCGGCGTCCTGTTAAGATGGAAGTAAGAAGATGCGTCCAACTGTTTGAGAGAGGAGCTTATGATGAAACGCTACAGCGGTGTTTTACTCCATGTCACTTCCTTACCCAGCCCCTACGGCATCGGAACTCTGGGCCAGGCAGCTTACGACTTCATAGATTTTTTAGAAGACAGTGAGCAGTCCTACTGGCAGGTCCTGCCCCTGACAACGACCGGTTTTGGGGATTCCCCCTACATGTCTTTTTCAGCCTTTGCCGGCAATCCCAATCTGATCGACCTGGACCTTCTAATCGAGGAGGGTTATATAAAAGAAAGTGATGTAGAAAAATTGAAGGAAGGTGGGCAGAGCGACTCGGTCGACTATGCCTTTGTGACGAAGGAGCGCCATCCGGTTCTGCAAAAAGCTGTCCGGTCTTTCATGGACGGGGACGGGCATCATTCTGAAGCTTTTCAGATTTTTTATAATAAGCAGTCTGAATGGCTGGTGCCTTATGCTGTCTTCATGAGTCTCAAAGAAAAATTCGGCTTGAAGCCCTGGTATCAGTGGCCGGATGAGTATAAATATTATAAAGATGAGCTTTTATCCCGCTGCTTGGAAGAAGACCGTCTGGGGGTCTATTATCATCTGGTGACCCAGTTCTGGTTTTTTGAACAGTGGTTCCAAGTCAAGAGCTACGCCCATAGGAACCACATCAAGATCATCGGTGATCTGCCGATCTATGTCGCAGGGGACAGTGTCGAGATGTGGCAGCACCCCGAGATGTTTTTAGTGGATGACCAGCATAAGCCTCGCCAGGTCGGCGGTTTTCCTCCTGACCATTTCCACGACGACGGCCAGTTCTGGGGGAATCCTATCTATGATTGGGAATATATGAAAGAAGACAACTATACCTGGTGGATTAAGCGCCTGATTCAAAGTTTCCAGCTCTATGACAAGCTGCGGCTCGACCACTTCCGCGGTTTCCATTCCTATTGGTCCATTCCTTATGGAGCTGAGTCTGCACGCCAGGGCCGTTGGGTCGAAGGGCCGGGTATCGACTTTTTCAACTCTATCGAAGAAGAGCTGGGCCGACTGGATATCATCGCTGAGGTACTGGGAGCTATCACTCCGGACGTGCGTCAGATGCTGAAAGAGACCGGTTTTCCAGGTATGAAGGTCATGCTTTTTGGCTTTAACGGTAAAGAAGATTCCGAGCATCTGCCCCACCACTGTGCGATAGACAGTGTCGGCTATCTGGGCACCCACGATAATGAAACAGTAGAAGGTTGGTATCATGATGGAACGGCCACCCCCAAAGTCAAAAAACAGGTTGATGACTATCTCAAGCGCCAGAAAGATGAGAAAGTGTCGCAGGCCATGATCCGCGCCTTGGCAGCATCAACCAGCCGGCTGGTGATCTATCAGATGCAGGATATCTTACATTTAGATAATGACGCCCGGATGAACCGTCCGGGAACCATCGGCGGTAATTGGATCTGGCGGATGGGTCCTCATGACCTCACCAAAAAGGTCACAAAAGATTTGGAGAAGATAACTGAGATCTATTTTAGAAACCCGTCGAGAATTTAACAGATGATAGGCTTGATGAGATCGTAAAATATTGGAGAAGATGACATGAATAAGAGTAAGAGATGGCGGAATATTTTCGCCGGGATTGGTCTGACTGCTTCTGCTCTTACGGGAGCAGCGGTGGTCTATGCCAACTTGATCAAAAAGCAGTCCTTATCCAGTTTGACCGTCAATCGCTGGATCGAAGGCCAGGAATTAAAGAACAAGACAGACGAGCTGACCAAGCAGAAAGAAGAAGTCTATGAAAAATTAATCGTCGAAAATCGGAAACTCGTCAAACATCCTTTTGCTTTGAATTTTAAGAATGTAGAGGAATATCTCTACAGAGGCATGCAGGTCTTTGTCTGGAATGACCAGGGACAAAGCGGCCAGCCGGTGATCTTCTACCTGCATGGGGGAGGTTATATCTGGCAGCCGAATGACTACCAGTTTCTAGCGGTCGACCGGATTGCCCGGCAGTCTGATGCGATGGTCGTCATGCCGGTTTATCCTAAAGCACCGGAGTACACCTTTCAGGATGCTTTTCCTCCTCTCATTCATCTTTACCAGGATATCGTGGAGGAATATGACCCTGATCAGCTTCATTTCCTCGGTGATTCTGCAGGGGGCGGTCTGGCCCTGGCCCTGGCTTATGTGCTCGAAGAAGAGAATCTCCCGCAACCGGTTAATTTGATTCTTTTATCGCCCTGGCTGGACCTGACCAACAGCCATCCGGACATCGAAAAAGCCAATGAACTGGAGGCTTTCTTCGGTATGGACGGCTTGAATATTGCTGCCCGGTCCTGGGCTGGGGGCGAGAAGAGCCGGCAGACGGTCTATACTTCACCCAAGCTGGGAGATCCAAGGAAATTGACCTCTTCGATCTCTATCTTCACAGGGAGTCATGAGACCTTTTACTATGATATTCTGGACTTTGTCCAGCAGCTCGATCAGTATGAGATTTCTCATTTTCTGGAAGTCGGCCGCGGCCAGCTCCATGTCTATCCTTTTTTCCCTACCCTGGAAGGGAAGCAGGCCAGGGAAAAGATAGCGCAGATCATCAAGAAGAGTGAATAAATATTTGACAAGCTGGCAGATTAGCTATATATTTATCCATATATAACTGAAATGGAGGAGATATTTCCATGTTAAATGATAGGAGTCCATCTGAAGTGGAGATGTCTGCTTCAAAGACAACTGCACTATTTTTCTTCAGCTTCTTTAGATAGTTTGCACTATGGCCTGATCATAGATGCAAAACCGGAAATAATCGGCATGTATCTATGGCGGCTGGAGAATTTTGTGATGCATACTCAGCCATAGAAATAACAATCTAAATTGGCTGAGGGCATGAATAAGCACTTTTATGAAGCGCCGATTTAGAAAGTTAAATTGGTGCTTTTTTGTGATTAAAAAGCGTATGAGTCTCAGCAAAGTCTATTGGAAAGCGGATATCAATGGTGTAGAATAGTAAAGATGGCTTTTAATAAAAACTATAGGAGGAAATAAGAATGAAAATCAAACATTTAGTATTATCTTTATCAGCTCTGGCTCTGGCAGCCTGCGGGAACGGCGGCGAAGAACCGGCAGATTCTACCGGCGACAATGGAGGAGCATCTGAAGGGTTCAGCCTGGGGATCAACCAGTACATGGAACATGAATCTTTATCAGAATCACGTGAGGGCTTCCTGGCTGAATTAGAAGATGCAGGCTACACAGAAGGGGAGAACTTAACAGTAGACTATAAGAATGCCCAGGGAGACCAGGCCAACTTACAGTCGATCACCCAGCAGCTGGCAGGCAACCATGACCTGATCTTAAATATCGCAACCCCGTCTGCCCAGGCGATGGCGAATGCCGACCCTGACACGCCGCAGTTATTTACAGCGGTTACAGACCCGGTAGAAGCAGGTTTAGTTGAGTCTATCGAAGAACCGGGCGGCAATGTGACAGGTACATCAGATATGGCAGAGACAGCTGAATTGATCGACTTACTGCTCAAAGCTGATCCGGAAATTCAGACGATCGGTATCATCTACAACTCTTCAGAATTAAACTCTGAACTGCAGTATGAAGCAGCCAAAGAAGAGATTGAATCCCGCGGCTTGAATGTAGAATCTGTAGCAGTGTCTACGACCAATGATGTTCAGTCGGCTATTTCATCTTTAGCAGACATCTCTGACGGCATCTATGTGCCGACAGATAATACAGTAGCTTCATCAATCGCAACGATCGGCCAGGTCTTGATGGATAAGCAGGTACCTTCTGTTGCAGCCTTTGGTGCAGGTATCGAAGGAACATTGGCAACTTACGGTGTAGACTACACAGAACTCGGCCGTCAGACAGCCCGCCAGGCTCTGCAGATCATCGAAGACGGTGTGAGTCCTTCAGACATCCCGGTTGAATATTCTGAAAACTTAGTCGTAGATGTGAACGAAGAGATGGCAGAGGCTTTAGGTATCGATCCTGCCAGCCTGACAGAGTAGAAGAGATCCGTATTTATTAGAGAGGTGGCATCGTATGTCCTTAATCGTTTCCAGTTTTTCGCAAGGGTTGTTCTGGGCAATCATGGCGATTGGAGTATTTATCACATTTAGAATTTTAGATATTGCAGACTTGACTGCAGAAGGGTCCTTTCCTCTGGGTGCAGCAACTGCAGCAGCATTGATAGTCGCGGGGGTCAATCCCTTACTGGCCACATTTCTTGCAGTCATCGCCGGTGCTTTAGCCGGTCTGGTGGCTGGATTTTTACATACCAAGATGAAAATCCCGGCCATCATCACGGGTATCCTGGTCCTGACCGGTCTGTATTCGATTAACATCCGGGTGATGGGCCAGTCCAACGTGGCTTTACTTAATCAAGAAACCCTGCTGACTTATCTGCAGAACTGGGGCCTGTCTGTCCAGATGGCCCCCCTCGTGCTCGGAGTCATATCTCTGGCTCTCGTCATCGGAATCATCGTCTGGTTCATGAATACAGAATACGGACTTGCCCTGCGTACGACTGGAGACAATAAGATCATGGCGGAAGCCAACGGGATAGAAACAGACAGCATGATCATTTTGGGCTACATGATTTCTAACAGTATGATCGCTTTGAGCGGGGCTTTACTTGCTCAATACAACGGCTATTCGGATATCTCCATGGGTACAGGAACCATCGTCATCGGCTTGGCGGGCGTAGTGATCGCTGAAGTACTGGTAAAAAATGCCAGAATCTTCAAACGACTCCTTTCAATTTTTGTAGGAGCTTTCATCTACCGCCTGGTCATCGATATGATCATGCGCCAGACAGCCATTGCGATCACACCGAGTGATATCAAGATCATCTCGGCAGTCATCCTGGCCATTATCTTATGGGCGCCTCAGACTTCTATCGGCCGCAAGAAGAAAAAAATCAAAGAAAGCAGAGGGTAGATCATGGCAAAGTTATTGACATTAAAGAATGTGCATAAAATCTTTGGTCAGGGCACAGTTAATGAAAACCATGTGCTCAAGGGCATCGATTTAGAACTTGAAAAAGGTGACTTTACGACAGTCATCGGTTCCAATGGTGCCGGTAAATCGACCCTGCTCAATGCTGTGGCGGGAAGTTTTGCGATCGATGAGGGAGATATTTATCTTCTGGACAAGCGCTTGAATCATATGCCGGCTTTCCAACGGGCTAAATATGTCTCCCGCGTCTTCCAGGACCCTCAGATGGGAACAGCCCGGGATTTGACAATCGAAGAGAACCTGGCTGTAGCCTACAATAGAGGCCGGAAGAAATCCCTCGGCCTGGCAATCACCAATGATATGCGTGATTTGTTCCGCGAGAAATTAGCCAGGCTCAATATGGGGTTGGAAGACCGCTTGAAAGTGCGTGCTTCTTCTTTATCCGGAGGACAGAGACAGGTGCTGACTCTTTTGATGGCAGTGCTTCAGACGCCGGAGATTCTCCTGCTGGATGAGCATACAGCAGCCCTGGATCCCAGAGCTTCCAGCATGGTCCTTTCTTTGACGGAAGAGTTAGTCGAAGAAGACCATATTTCCACCTTGATGATCACGCATAACATGGAGGATGCAGTCAAATACGGCAACCGTTTGATCATGCTTCACCAGGGGCAGATCGTCAATGACATCAGCGGAGAAGAAAAGGAAAACTTGACCGTAGATGATCTATTGGACATGTTCCAGCAGGATACGGGTGCTATCTCAGACAACCTAGCTTTAAGTTAAAAGGAAACGAGACTTCTCTGTCTCGTTTTTTTAGTTGCAATCCTTTTACTAAAATCACTTTCCTATCTATACTGGATGAAAAGGAGTGGTGAAGATGGTAGAAAATTACAAACACATTGTCGTCGGTGCCGGTGTTGCAGGTGCCTTTGCTGTCCAGGAATTGGCTGAAAAAGACCCAGAATCTTCTGTCCTACTGATCGGCCAGGAATCTTATAAACCTTACGAACGGCCGCCTTTGAGTAAATACTTATGGGAGGGTGAGACGGATGAAGCTTCCATTTTTTACGATATACCGGACGGTGTCGATGTCCTTACGAATACGGAAGTGGTGTCTCTTGACCGCCACCTCAAGAGAATCGAAACTGATCAGGGCCAGATATTTGACTATGAGAAACTGATGCTGGCTACGGGAGGCACTCCCCGCCGCCTGGCAGGACCTGAATCCGAACGGGTGATGACCTACCGTTATTTGTCTGATTATAAACATTTGAGAAGTCTCTTAGAGGAAGATACGCGGGTCATCCTGGTCGGAGGCGGTTTCATCGGCTGTGAAATCGCTGCTTCCATGAAGGAGGCAGGGGTTCAAAGTTCGATCCTCTACTCAGGAGATTTACTGGGAGAGAAAATATTTCCCCGACAGATCGCAGAAGATTATACCAAGATGTTCGTCGAAGAGGGTGTCGAGCTGCTCAAGGGCAGACGGGCCAAGGGTTACCGCCTGGAAGATTCTAAAGTCATTCTTCAGACAGAAGACGGCCAGGAATTCAGTACCGATGTGTTGATTCTTGGACTGGGCATCGAACCTAATACCACTCTGGCTGAAGCAGCCGGTCTGCCGGTAGATGACGGCATACTCGTCAATGAATTCTTCCAGACGAGGGACCCGGATATCTATGCCGTAGGTGATGCCGCCAGCTATCCTGACCAGCTGCTTGGGAGACGGCGGGTGGAACATGAGGACCATGCCCGGATGTCAGCTAAGATTGCAGCCAGGAATATGGCAGGAGACGAACAGGCCTATACCTATATCCCTCTCTTCTATTCCGACATCTTCGACAATGAATGGGAGGCTTACGGCCTCCTGGATTCCCGCCTGGATATGATCATCGAAGACATCGATGACGGGCGGATCGTCTATTATTTAGACGGCGACCATCCCAAAGGTTTCTTGAATTATGATATCTACACCAACCGCAAACAGATCCGCAGCTTCTTGAAAGAAGTCCAGGTCGACCCTGACCAGGTCAAGGGAAGGGTACAAAAGTAAGAAAAAGAAAAAGCTGTTTCATCATTTTCCTTTGTGGAAGCGATGAAACAGCTTTTGTTCATTTAAATGGATTCGTTATTCTGTCGCAAATTCCGTGCCTTCCAACCAGGATTCTACTTTATCCGGATTTTCAGTGACCCAGTTTCTGGCAGCCGTCTGTGGATCGGCTCCTTCTGAGATCTCTAACATGACACTTTCCATGTCTTCCATCTCCCAGAAGAAGTTATCCAGGATGGTGTAGACTTCAGGCATGTCTTCTTCAAGACCTTCTCGGACCATGGTGTTGATTGTTTCAGCTTCTCCCATACTTCCCAGAGGGTCTTCCAGATATTTCAAGTCATAAGCCTGGAACATCCAGTGAGGAGTCCAGCCGGTGATGACGATTTCTTCCTGATTATCGATGGCCTGGCCGAGCGCTGTGACCATAGCACCGGAAGAAGAAGGAACGACTTCCCAGTCCGACAGGTTAGGGTAGGTGGCTACAGCATCCTGGGCTGCAGCTACGACACCGGCTCCTGCTTCGATTCCTGTGACCTGCTGGTCGGCTTCTGTGGTCAAGTCTTCGATACTGTCCACATCCATGTAAGCCGGCACAGTGATTCCAAGGTCGGCTCCTTCCAGGTTAGGACCCAGATCGATGAGGTCATCGCCGTGTTCTGCATACATCTCGCCGTGAGTATTCGGCAGCCAGGCAGCGACCATTCCGTCCGTTTCACCGCTCACGACTGATTCCCACATGATGGCATTATCCAGAGGAGTCATCGTGACATCATAGCCCAGATCTTCCAGGACTGTGGCAACGACGTTAGTGGAAGCGATCTCTGTGTCCCATTCGACATAGGATAATTCAACTTCCCCTTCTGCCGTCGGGCCGACATCGGTAAACTGGTTGATACCGAACAGGGCCAGGACGACAGCAAGAGCAGCAAATACAGGCCATTTTCTTCTGGACTTTTGACCGGCCGGGACAGCTTGTCTCTCTTCGACCGGCTGATTGAGTTTCTGTGTCAGACGGTCGATGATGATGGCCAGGATAACGATGGCCAGACCGTTGACGAAACCATTTCCTACTTGGGATCTTTGAAGAGCGGATAAGACACCGCGTCCAAGGCCGGGTGCTCCGATCATGGAGGCTGTTACGACCATGGACAGCGCCAGCATGATGGTCTGGTTGATTCCGGCAAAGATACTTGCTTTGGCCAGAGGCAGCTCGACCTTAAAGAGCTTTTGAGAGGGAGTGGATCCGAAAGCATCGGCTGCCTCTCTGAGTTCTACGTCGACCTGCTGGATTCCCAGATTGGTCATGCGGACCGTCGGCGGCAGCGAGAAGATGACGGAGGCGAATACTCCGGGCACCATCCCGATTCCAAAGAAAGCAACGGCCGGTATCAGGTAGACGAAGGCCGGCATGGTCTGCATGAAGTCGAGGATGGGCTGGATAATTTTTTCAGCCGTCTTCGACTTGGACATCCAGATGCCTAAAGGAACACCGATGATGACCGAGACGGCGGCAGCTACGATTACTAAAGTAACTGTGTCCATCAGTTCCGGCCAGAGCCGCTGGTTATAAATATAAAGAAGTCCGACAAGTGAAAAGAAGGGCAGGCCCCAACGTTTCTTGTTGACAAAAAAGATGAAGATCGTCAGTAAGGCGATGAACAGGAAGGGTGGAATAAATAAAAGAAAGCTGGATATTCCGTCCATGAGCCCCTGTCCTGCTGTTTGAATCAGATTGAACAGGGCTGACAGGTTAGTGGTCAGCCAGGCTGTAATGGCTTCTACCCATTCAGCGACAGGTAATTGTGGAAACAAGTTAAGCATTCATATCCTCCTTGGAAGTTTTTGAAAGAGCATCTAAAATAGTTCCCCGTCGGATGACACCCAGCAGGCGGTTGTTTTCAGTTACCGCGATAGGTGCAGGTGTTTCCTCATTCAAGGAGAACATCTCTTCGACGAGTACATCGGGAGCAACGGAGACGATATCTGTCTTGATATGGTCAGTCAGAGGCTGTCCTTCTTGTCGGGCCAGAACGACATCATTCATCTGCAGGTAGCCTTTTAACTGGCGGTCGCCATCCACAGCCAGAAGAATACGGACGCCTTCGTTTCTCATCCGGTTGAGGGCGACACCCGGTCCGTCATGATCGACATTGACGAAGATAGCCGGAATCATGATGTTTTCAGCTGTTAGAACTTTGGAACGGTCGACTTCTTCGACGAAATCGCGCACATAATCATTCGCCGGATCCGTCAGTATTTCTTCACCGGTTCCAATCTGCATGATCCGTCCGTCCTTCATGATGGCGATACGGTCACCTAATCTAAGCGCTTCGTTCAGATCGTGGGTGATGAAGATGATGGTCCGCTGGTCGGATTTCTGCAGATCTAAAAGTTCATCCTGCATCTGACGGCGGATCAGAGGATCCAGGGCTGAAAAGGCCTCATCCATCAGCAGGACATCCGGGTCATTCGCAAGGGCGCGGGCCAGACCCACACGCTGCTGCATCCCGCCGGACAACTGGTTGGGATATTGATCCTTGAATTCCAAAAGACCGGAATTGTCCAGTGCTTTTTCTGCTCTCTGTCTCTTCTCTTCTTCATCGACTCCCCGGATTTCCATACCGTACTGCGTATTTTCGAGAATCGTCATGTGTGGGAAGAGAGCGAAACTTTGAAAGACCATGTTCAATTTTTCCTGGCGGACTTTCCGCAGTTCTTCACCTTTCATCGCTGAGATATTTTCATCGTCGAGGTAGATGGTGCCTGAAGTAGGTTCGATCAGGCGGTTCAAGAGACGGATTAAGGTGGATTTTCCTGAACCCGAAAGGCCCATGATGACGAATATTTCACCTTCATGGACGTCGAAACTGGCATCATAGACACCTACCGTGGCACCCGTCTTCTCCAGAATTTCATTCTTGCTGTGCTGGTCCTCGACCATTTTGAGGGCCTGAGTCTGCTGAGATTTTTTACCAAAAATCTTAGTCAAATTTCTGACGCTAACTTTTGCCAAACTATAAACACTCCTTTTTTAAATTAATAATATAGATACAAAAGTGACTATTACAGACTAACATAAAAGAGTCACTTAGGTCAAAAGGGTTTTAGCAAAAGACTACTCTATAGATTTATCCAATAAAAAAAGTGACCTGAACAGTCACTTCTAGTCTTCATTTTTAGGATAAAAAAAGTTGATCATGCGCTGCAAGACGTATTCATTACCGACAAAATAAAGGTCATCGTTCTCTTCCAAGATGACATAAGGTCCCGGCGAGATATAGAGCTTTTCATCGTGTGAAACTGCTACCAGGGTCGCCCCGGTCGCCTGCCAGAGATTGAGCTCCGCCACTGATTTCCCCAGATGCTGCGCATCTTCTGTGAGGTGTAATTCAAAAGGCGCGAGGGGATTGATGACCTGTGACTGCTTGGTCTTTTCGATCACTTCATCCAAGAGGCTGGTGAAGCGCTGGAATTCTTTCTCCTGTCTTCTGACACTTTCAATCAAATCATCTTTCATATTATTGATGGATTCTATATTTTCATACTGCTCTAAAAACTTTCTGGCTTTATCTCGAGAGGCAACAAACGTGCCGCTCCCATGCCGGCTGGTCATGATTTCCAAGTCGACGAGAACCTGGACTGCACGGCGGGCTGTTTCAGCTGAGACAGCATAGGTCTGGGCAATCGTAGAACGTGCATTGACCTGCTGGCCTTCCTCGAAAGTCCCCTCAGCGATCGCTTGGGCAAGTTTGATTGCCACTTGCTGATAGAGGGGCCGAACAAGTTGTTTCTTCATATTTTTCCCCCATTTTCTTTTCTAATATTGTACGATGAAAAACATGAATAGGCAAAGAGGCACTTGAAGGAGGCTCTTTATCCCAAGGCCACGTCCAGGACCATCATGACGGAAAAGCCGACCAGGAGCGACAGGGTCGCAAGGTCTGTGTAGCCCTCGGTCTGTGACTGGGGAATTAATTCTTCCACGCAGACAAAGATCATGGCACCTGCCGCAAAAGCCAGAGCGTAAGGCAAGATGACCGTGATTTGGGTAACCAGATAAGCTCCCAGAGCCGCCGCTACGATTTCCACCAATGCACTGGCCTGTCCCAAGTTGAAAGCTCTTCCCTTACTGGCACCCTCAGCCCGGATAGGCAAGGCTAGAGCAGCTCCCTCAGGGAAGTTCTGGATACCGATACCCAGACTCAAAGCAAAAGCTGATGCGATACTCGATCCCTCGACACCCAGCCCGGCTGCACCGAAAGCCACTCCGATAGCCAGACCTTCCGGAATATTGTGGATGGTGATGGCCAGGAAGAGTAAGGTGGTGGAAGGCAGATTGGTCGGTATTCCTTCCGCTTCTGACCGCCTGCCTCCGATGTGAAGGTGGGGGACGAATTTATCGATACCACTCAGAAAGAGACCGCCCAACAGAAAGCCGACCAAGGCCGGGACGAAAGACCAGCTGCCGTAGCCGGATGCTTCCGCATACTCGATCGAGGGTGCCAGCAGTGACCAGAAACTGGCAGCGATCATGACCCCGGCAGCGAAACCGTTCATCATGACCAGTACTTTTTGATTGACTTCATTCATGAATAAGACCAGGCTCGATCCCAGGACTGTCCCGAGCCAGGTGAAGATCCCGGCAATCGTCGCCTGCAGGATGGGGTTTAATTGTAGAAACCATTCCATTTTTATCAACTCCTTGATGTCATTATAGTGTATTGGCTGAAAAATAGTTATCGAGATGAAAGAAATCAGAAGATAATAGCTTGAAAAAAGAGGAGGATTATCTGTATAGTGGTCAAAAGGAGGTCAAGATAATGATACCAAAATATTTAGTCCTGCAGTCAGATTTCGGCTTGAATGATGGGGCGGTTGCGGCCATGCACGGGGTGGCCTATACTGTAGCTCCTGACATCACCATCTCTGATCTGACCCACGGTATTCCGCCTTACGATATCTTCAGTGCATCCTACCGCTTGATTCAGACCATCCACTACTGGCCGGAAGGAACCGTCTTCGTCTCTGTCGTCGACCCTGGTGTAGGGTCAGAGAGGCGGAGTGTGGTGGCGAGGCTGGATTCGGGGCATTATATCGTGACACCGGACAACGGAACCCTCTCCCATGCCGCCAAGTATATTGGTATCGAGGCTCTGCGCGAGATCGACGAGGACAATAACCGTCTGCCTTATTCCCAGGAAAGCCATACCTTCCATGGTCGGGATGTCTATGTCTATAATGCGGCTCTTTTGGCATCCGATACCTCTTGTTTCGAAGGTTTAGAGCAGGAATTGGACCCTGCTTCGATCGTTACTTTAGACTTGGTCGACCCGGCCATCGATGAAGAAGGCCGAATTCACGGAGTTATTGATACGCTGGATATTCGCTTTGGATCGTTATGGACCAATATCCCGAGCGAATTCATGAAAAAACAGAAGATTCAGGTGGGGGACAGGGTCAAGTTGACGATCACCCACCAGGGCATTCAAAAATACCAGAACGAGCTGGTTTTCGGACAGAGTTTTGCGGATGTCAAAGTAGGCGAGCCCCTGATTTATATCAATTCACTGATCCATGTAGGAATTGCCATCAACCAGCAGAGTTTTTCTGATACTTATAATATCGGGACGGGGAAAGAGTGGAAGATAACTATAGAAAAAATTAATAATCGTTAAAAGGTTAAAATTTGTTCTTGGACTTCCGCCTGTGCTATATCCTAGTTTGTAAGGTCTTAATACATATAAAATAATTATTAAGGGAGACGAAATTAATGCTGAAAGACAAAGTAGTTATCGTAACAGGTGCAGCGATGGGGATGGGTAAGTCCAGTGCGGAATTATTCGCAGAAAATGGAGCTAAGGTCATTATTGCAGACTTCAATAAAGAAGAAGGGCAGAAAGTGGCCGATGCTATCCAGGCCGACGGCGGAGAGGCGACTTTCATTGAAGTGGATGTCTCAAATGAAGAGCAGGTAAAAAACCTGGTAGAAAAGACTGTTGAAACATACGGCCGCTTGGACGGAGCACTGAATAACGCTGCTCTGACACCGGATGACAAGCAGATTGCCGAGATGGATATGGACTACTATGACCGCCTCATGTCCGTTGACTTGAAAGGTGTCTTCTTATGTATGAAATATCAGCTCAAACAGATGGTCGAGCAAGGTGAGGGCGGATCCATCGTCAATACCTCTTCGGTTTCAGGTATCCGCCCGCAGCCGTCCACCCCGGCTTATGTCGCAGCCAAGCATGGGGTCATCGGAGCGACCAAACAGGCGGCTATGGACTATGGAGATCATAATATCCGTATCAATTCAGTAGCTCCCGGAGCCATCGATACACCGATGCTGCGCGGAGCTTTAGAGCAATTTGGTCTTGATCCGGATGAGTATGCCAAACAATTGTCGATGATCAACCGCTTCGCCCAGCCGGAAGAAGTCGGAGAAGCCAACATGTGGCTCTTATCAGACCGTGCATCTTATGTGACAGGCGCAGTTCTGACAGTCGACGGCGGCTATACTGCCATGTAAATAACGTTAGTTTAGAGACGGACTTCGGCCCGTCTTTTTTTTTTGACAGCTTTAGCATGATTCTGCAGTGAGCATGGTTTATACTGAAGCTAGAATTAAGAAGGAGGTTAATGATTATGAAGTTTTACAGAAGATCATTATTGGTATTGTTAGTTGCCTTTTTTTCTTTCATCACTATGGCAAGAGTCGTCCAAGCCAGTGCTTTGACTATCGCAGGAGACAATGAAATCATTACTGAAGACGTTGATGGTGCACTTTTGATTACAGGAAACAATGTGACGGTGGATGCCGATGTCAATGGAATCATCCTGGGGGCGGGAAACCAGGTCGCCATCAACGGCCAGGTATCGGGTCCGGCCTTTTTAGCCGGTAACGGAGTCAGTTTCAACGGCCGGGGTGAAGATGTCTTCATGGCAGGGAACACGATCACAGTCGGCCCCGAAGCTGAAATCTCGAGAGATTTTTTCGCAGGGGGCAGTACGGTTTCTATCAATTCGGATATCGGCCGTGATATCTTTGTAGGATCTGAATCCTTAAATGTATCGGCAGAAGTAGGAAGAGATGCCTACCTGGGCCTTCCTGCCGAAGGGATTAATTTCTCCGGCGAGGGGCAGATCAGGGGAGATTTAACTTACGGTTCAGAGGCAAGAAATGAGCAGATGGAAGAAAATGTCGACGGCGAAGTCACTTTCGTCGAACAGAGACCGGCGCAGGATTACGAGCCTTCTCAGCAGGCTAAAGTCGCCACTTTCTTCTGGAGACTGATCGGTGCCCTCCTGTCAGCCTGGTTGATTTGGTGGATCGCCAACCGCCTGACCAATTACCGCTGGATGCTCTTGAGAATAGATACGCGTAATGTCTGGCTGACGCTCGCAATAGGACTCGCTTCCTTGATCGTCTGGCCGATCCTCACCATCTTGATGCTGGTGACGACCGTGCTGGTTCTTCCGAGTTTTATCATGGGTGCTCTCTATCTCGCGCTCATCCTGCTGGGTATGACCAAACTTTCGGCGATGGTCGAGCAGAATTTCCTCAGCCAGAAATTCAGCAGGGTCAGATACCCGAGAGTGCTCGCTTTCCTTGCCACTTTCATCGTTCTTTATCTGGTGGCTCAGTTGCCTTATGTGGGCTGGATTGTCGCACTCGTTGCTGCTGCTTATGGTGTAGGAATTGCTGTTCAAGACTTTTTCCACTTCATGCGGGTGCCGGAACAGGCCCCCCGCGTTTAATCTAAAAGACAGAAAGACCGGGCGGAAATTTTCCGTCCGGTTCTTTTTCGATTATTCTGACCTTGCTTTTATCCTTCATCTTTGCCATGATTGAGCTAAAAGTAGAGAAAGAGGGATTTTATGTCATTACCAGCATGCCCGGAATGTAAAGAGAGTATGACCTATGAAATGGGGAACTTATTAGTTTGCCCTATGTGTGGTCATGAATGGACGCAAGAAGAACAAGCAACCGCTGAAGAAGCTGAGATTATTCGTGATGTCAATGGAAATCAACTTCAAACAGGTGACGATGTTGTTGTGGCGATAGACTTAAAAGTAGGTAAGGATACTTTAAAGCAGGGGACGAAAGTCAAAAACATTACTCTTTTGGATGTACCCGTCAATGACCACGATATTTCCGCTAAAGTAGAGGGTTTCGGCAATATGTATCTGAAGTCGTCTGTTGTGAAAAAGTAGTCTTTTCCTGATAAACTATGAGTAAATATAGGTTTACTTAATAGAAAAGGGGAGATTATCATGGACCTGTATGACATCGAAGTGGTCAAACTGGACGGCAGCAAGATTTCCTTGAGAGAGTTTGAGGGCCAAGTTTTAGTCATCATGAACACGGCTTCCGGTTGAGGACTGGTTGCTCAAATGGAATCATTTGAAAAGATTTACCAAAAATATAAATCAGAAGGCTTCCAAGTATTAGCTTTTCCTTCTAATACCTTTAACCAAGAGCCGCTGGAAAATGAGACGATAGAAGAAGAATATTATGAACGCTTCCATGTGACTTATCCTGTGTTTTCGAAAATCTATGTCAATGGTGAAGAAACCTGTTCCTTATATCAATACTTGAAAGAAGTCAGTGCTGAGGACGGGCACCCGGTCGATGTGGAATGGAACTTTGAAAAATTCCTGGTGGACAGGCAGGGGCGTGTCGTCAAGCGCTATTCCCCTCAAACGGAACCTGAAGACATCGAGAAAGATATCCAAGAATTGTTATAGGAATAGATTAAGAAGGCTTCGATTTTATCGAAGCTTTTTTGCATATAGTTTTATATTATTTCGATGATAATATATGGTGATAAAAGTTGAATTCAT
>CAYTHW010000024.1:0-15753 GCA_964437675.1 uncultured Atopococcus sp.
TCACAGGTGTCAATGCCTTGTCGAAAGCTGCCGGGGCAGATGTCATCGTGGTTGATTTAGGGATAGAAGATTTCGAGGGTCATCCTGACATCATAGACCGCCGGATTTCCAATGGAACACGGAACCTGATGCAGGAGGGGGCTATGTCTTATGACCAGGCACTTGAATCTATCCAAATCGGAATCAATCTTGGAGAAGAGATGATCAGACAGGGCTATACGGTTTTAGGGACTGGTGAACTCGGCATGGGAAATACAACGACAAGTGCTCTTGTCATCAAAGCTCTGACCGGGGCGCCGACAGATCAAGTCCTGGGTTTAGGCTCCGGGGTGGATGACCGGCAGCTGGCTAACAAGCGTCAGGTGATCGATCAGGCGATGACAGTACGCCGGCTGGATAAAAATGATCCAGTCGATATTCTCGCTAAGCTGGGCGGCTATGATATAGGTGCCATTGCTGGTGTCTTTATAGCCGGAGCCGCCCACGATATTCCAGTAGTAATTGACGGAATCATCTCGGCAGCAGGTGCTCTTATAGCCTATTCACTCCAGCCCGCATGTAAAGATTACATGTTTCCATCCCATATAGCTAAAGAAAATGGGAACAGAGTGGCTGTCGAAGCGATGGGTCTGAAGGGTTACTTAGATTTAGATATGCGTCTGGGTGAAGGCTCGGGCTGTCCATTATTTTTTCAAATCATGGATGCCTCTCTGGCCTGTATGAATCAGATGAGTAAATTTGAAAACACGACCATACAAAATACGCTGATCAATATCCGAGATAAGAAGTAGGTGGAGAGATGAAGGGACTTATCTTATCTTTCCAGCTTTTTTCAAGAATCCCTATCGCTTCCGAGGTACCTTTTGAAAGAAAATATCTGAGACAGGCTCTTTACTTCATGCCTTTTGTGGGACTTACCATCGGTCTGTTGACTCTGCCCGCCGTTTTCTTATTATATGAGAAGTCCAGCTTGCTGGCTGCGGTCATGGGGTTGATTATTTACTTTATTTTATCAGGGGGCCTGCATCTGGACGGGCTGTCTGATGCGGCTGATGGTTTTTTAGCCAATGTCGATGAAAAGAGAACGATAGAAATCATGCATGATCCCCAACTGGGGCTATTTGGTAATTTGAGCTTGATAGCTTACTCTTTCCTGAAAGTGGCCGCAATAGAGGCGTTGGGGCTGGAGCTGCTTTATCTCATCCCGCTGTCGAATTTCCTGTCACGCCTGTTCGTTCTTTATGTCATCTATCGGGGACCTCTGGGACCATCCGGAGGATTTGGCCGATCGATGAAGGAGGCTCTGTCTTCTGATAAGTGGATTTATCTTTATTTTTTATTCATGATTGCGGGGCTTTTAAGCTGGAAAATCTGGCTGTTAATTCCTTTAATCATCATGTGGCTGGTCTGTGAAATCATGATCTTTCTTGCTGAGAAAAAGATTAAAGGGTTAACAGGAGATGTTTATGGAGCTACTATAGAGATCTTAGAGTGCGCGGCTTTGCTAGTCATGCTTTCCATCAAACTCTAAATCTTTTTATGTTAAGATTGAAATTAACTTAAGATAAAGTGAGGAAAAGCCATGACTTCCAACATTAGAAAATTAATTCTTGAAGAAGAAGCAATGATGATTGAAATTCGACGTTTTCTCCATAAATATCCGGAAGCATCTTTCAGGGAGATTGAAACGACGAATTATATTATGGAGAAGCTGGAGCAGCTGGACATTCCCCACCAGGCTCTCTTACCGACCGGTGTGGTTGCCGAAATTCAAGGAGAGCATCCCGGGAAAACAGTGGCTCTGAGGGCAGATATCGACGGCCTGGAAGTTGAAGAAAAGAATGATGTCCCCTATAAATCTAAAGTTAAGGGGATGATGCACGCTTCCGGCCATGATGCCCATACGGCTATGCTCTTGACAGCAACGAAAGTTTTATCGCAAATGAAAGAAGATATCTATGGAACTGTCAAGCTGATCTTCCAGCCCGGTGAGGTGGTCTTAGGCGGTGCTAAGCAATTTATCGACCAGGGTATTTTAGATGATGTCGATAATATTTTCGGTCTGCACATTTGGTCAGGTGCCCCAAGCAAGACAGTCTCCTGTCCTACAGGGCCCTATTTTGCTTCGGCTGATTCCTTTTCGGTGGAGTTTACCGGTGAGTCGGGGCATGCAGCCCAGCCTCAACGGGCAGTGGATGCGACTATCATGATGACCCACTATATCAATGATATCCAGACCATCGTTTCCAGAAATACGCGGGCAACTTCACCGGTGGTCATCACGGTAGGCAAAGCGGTGAGCGGCTCACATTTTAATATTATTTCCGGCCGGTCTTTCATGGAAGGAACTGTCAGAACGTTCGACAATGAAATTCGCGATTTTGTCCGCAGACGGTTAGAACAGATGGCAGGAGCAGTGGCTGATATGCATGGAGGCCAGGTCAAATTTGATTATCAAAGGATAACAGATCCTCTGGTGAACGACGCAGACAGCTCGCAGTTAGTTAAAGATATCGTGCATGCTCATTTTGGTGAAGAGGCCTATCATGAAATGGTACCTACTACCATCAGCGATGATTTTTCTTTCTATCTTAACGAGGTGCCGGGAGCCTATGCGACGATCGGCTCCTGCAGCAGTCCGGAAACCAGTCATTCCCACCACAGCGAGCGCTTCGATATCGATGAATCCGCTATGGCTGCGGGAGCAGAACTGCATGTCCGCTACGCGCTGGAATATTTGAAACAAAACTAAGGATAAGGGGGGCTTGTATTGAGAAAAATCATACTCATCTCAGGACCGACCAAAAGCGGGAAGACCCGCCTGGCTGAGAAGAAAGCGGAAGATTCAGCCTGTGAGTCGATTACCTATCTGGCGACGCAAGCCAACAGTTTTACCGATGAAGGGATGGCTCTTCGAATAGAGAATCACAAGAAATCACGGCCGGCTCACTGGTCTACTATAGAAGCTTATCAGGACTTAGCTTCTATTATAAAAACTGATTCATCAGAGGGAATGATCATAGATTGTGTGACTGTTTGGGCAACCAACCTCTTTTTTGATGAACTGGTGTCCTATCATCAACAGAAACACTTCAAAAGACTAATTCCGGAGCAGTATGACGACTTTATAGATTCTTTTGACCGGTCGGACATCGCCTATTTCGATGATTTTTTGATGAAAGAAATGGAGAAAGTAGTAAAAGCTATGCAGGAGATAGAGAAAGAGTACTGGTTGGTAAGTAATGAGCTGGGCTGGTCTGTGACAGCCAATACGATTTTGGGAAGTATCTTTGTAGATTATATCGGTCATTTAAATAACTATCTGGCAAGTCAGGCAGATGAGGTCTATTTAACGATCATGGGCCTGGACCAGCGGTTGAAATAGGGTGAAATGATGGAATTCTATATGGTAAGGCACGGCCAGACCCAGCTTAATTTAGAAAGTAAATTCTATGGGAGTCTGGAACCGGCATTGACAGATTACGGTCGGCAGCAGGCGGCTCAAGTTGCAGGTCAGCTGGATATCGAATTTGATGCAATTTTCTGCTCAAGTCAAAGGCGGGCCCGGGAAACGCTGAGTATCCTGCAGGAGAATAACACCTCGATTTGTGAGAATAAAATCAGTTATCATCCATCCTTAGCTGAAAAAAGTTTTGGAATCTGGGAAGGTCTGGATGCAGATGAAATCGAATCGCTCGACCCCGGCACCTGGGGGGCTTTCATGGAAAAGCCTTTCGAAGTGACAGCTCAAGGTGCGGAAAGTTATGAGGCTTTTTCCAGCCGGGTCCTGGAGCAGTTCAGCCAGATCAAGGAGGCCGGGCAGGCTAAAAATTTAATCGTAGCCCACCAGGGCGTCTTTAGAGTCATCGTTCAGGAATACTTTGAAAAAGAAAGATCATTTTGGAATCTTTCTTTCAGGCAGGACCGTTATTATAAATACAGTCTATAAGAAAACAGGCAGGGCCGTTTGATGAGGGGCCCTGCCTGTTTTTAAGTGGAATCTATTAATTTATAAGGTCTTCTTGAACACTCTTGGAGATGTCCATCAGGCTGATATAAAATTCCCGTACGTTATCCGCATAATCTGGATTATCTAACCGGTCGATATTTTTCTGAATCACAACCTCTTCACGACTTTCATCTAAAATAGGAAGATCTTGTTCTTTCTTATATTCAGCTATCTTTTTTGCTACGTTCAAGCGACGTTCCAATAATTTAGTCAGTTCTTGGTCGATATCATCGATTTCGATACGCAGTAAATCAATTTCACTCATTATTGATCACCACCCTCTCTACCGAGCATCAGATCCATCAAAGCAAGTGCAGTGATTGCTTCTAAAACCGGCAGGACACGCGGCACGATACATGGATCATGCCGGCCGTGGACTTCCAGCACATCTTCTTCACCCGTTTCAATATTGACCGTCTGCTGTTTCTTCTCGATAGAAGCAGGGGCCTTGATGGCTGTGCGGAAAACGACAGGCATGCCATAAGTAATCCCGCCCAGGATTCCCCCATTATGGTTACTTTTTGTTTTAATCTGTCCGTCTTCGTCATAGTAGTATTCATCGTTGGACTCAGACCCACGCATGCGTGTAATATCGAAGCCGCTTCCGAATTCCAGTCCCTTGGTAGCCGGTACTGAGAAGACCAGCTGGGCGATGGTCGATTCGACAGAGTTGAAGAAAGGATTACCGTAACCGGCAGGCATTCCTAAAACAAAAGTCTCGACGATGCCGCCGACTGAATCTTTGTCTTCTTTAGCTTCGAGAATAACATTTTTCATCTCTTCTTCTCTACTGCTGTCAAATAAAGGCAGCTGTTCATTTTTAAAGTTCTGAAGCTGTTCTACTGTCACTGCTTCCTGCTCTTGGAAAGTCTGATCTTCGACATCGCCGATGGATTGAACATGAGAACCAACATAAATCCCGCGCTGCTCCAGCCACTGCTGGGCGACAGCACCGGCAAAGACGAGGGGAGCAGTGATCCGACCTGAAAAGTGACCGGATCCTCGGTAGTCATTGTAACCTTGGTAGCGGACTTTTCCAGGATAGTCAGCTTGACCTGGACGCATCAGCTTTTTCATCTGACTGTAGTCTTTGGAACGTGTATTCGTATTCCAGATGATTGCTGTCAATGGAGCACCCGTGGTTCTGCCGTCTAAAAATCCAGAAATAATCTCCGGCTGGTCCTTTTCTTTCCGAGGTGTGGTTAGGTCGCTGGAGCCCGGTGCCCGGCGGGCCATCTCCTTCAAGATCGCATCTTCATTAAGTTCCAGGCCTGCCGGCAAATTATGGATGCTTGCCCCGATCGCCGGACCATGTGATTCTCCAAAAATTGAAATTTTTAAATTATTCCCCCAAACGCCACTCATTAATAACGCCTCCTAATCTTTCGAATTCTTCCCAAAAATTGGGATATGATTTTGCTACACATTCTGAATCAGTAAGGATGATATCATCTTCGCAGACTGTTGATGCAATAGCAAGCATCATAGCCATCCGGTGATCTTTATGACTCCATACCTGGACTCCTCCTTTGAGGGACTCCACTCCATGAATATGCAAGCTGTCCTCTTCGATCTCGATATCTGCTCCTAAGGCAGTTAGTTCATCCCGAGTGGCCTGCAGGCGGTCGCATTCTTTGATGCGCAGGCGGTGGAGGTTGATAATTTCTGTATAGCCCGGACTCAGAGCCGCTACCAGGGCGACCATAGGGATGATGTCAGGACATTGGGAGCCGTCGATGGTGCCTCCGCCTTTCAATTGAGGGTTTTCGACAGTTAAGTAGTCATCGACCTGCTTAACCGGAGCGCCCAGCTGGTCTAAAATATCTAGTACAGCCTTGTCTCCCTGTTTAGAATCAAGATTCAAACCATAGGATTTCACAGGGTTTCCTAAGGCTGCAGCTCCTAAGAAGAAGGCAGATTGAGAGTAGTCACCTTCGACGGTATAATTTTGAGCCTGGAAGCTTTGGTTACCGGGAACCTGGAGAAGCTGCTCTTCACGATTCCAGTCCACCTGGATGCCGAATTTATCCAGCATAGCGAGTGTTAGATCGAGATAGCCTACTGATTCCAGAGGACTCGTAATTTGGATACTGGAATCTCCTTCTAATAAAGGCAGGGTGTAGAGCAGACCGGTGATGAACTGGGAACTGACATCGCCGGGCATCTCGTAACTGTCTGCCTGTAGTCTTCCTTCAACTGTTAGATCCAGTACCGGGGGTGGAGATGCATCGTAGCGGAGGCCCTGTTCTTCGTAGATATTTTGATAAATATCCAGAGGTCTGACACCCAGCTGCCCCCGTCCGACAAAATTGCTGGCTCCTTCAAAAAGAGAGGAAATCGGAATGAGAAAGCGCAGGGTAGAACCTGACTCATTGGCATCGATGAGGCGGTCTTCCTTGGGTCCTTGAACTTCAATTCCCTGGATAGTCAGACGGTAATTGGAGTCTGTCTCTTCTTTTGTTATTTCAGCACCGAAAGATTCCATCCCTGCTATTGTAGCGATGATATCGTCCGACATCTGGACATTATTGATGATACTCTGCCCCTGCGACAGGCAGGCAGCTATGATGGCCCGGTGAGCCATACTTTTCGAAGGCGGCAGGGTGATCTGTCCTCGAAGCTCGGCAGGGCTGATTCTTAAGTCTGTCATACTTAACGATCTCCTTTCAGTACTGGATTGAAGAAATCTGCCGTGACTTCCATGACACGCGACCGGCCTACTTCTTCTAAGATAACAACTTTAAGTGAACCGTCAAGATTCTTTTTGTCATTTTTTATCAATGGCAGAATTTCTGCATAATCAGCTGGATCAGCCAGCTGGGTAGGTAAATGATGAGTCTTCAAAAGTTCTTCAATCTCCTGTGTTGATCCTTTGGGAGTCAAGCCCTGGTCTTCACAGATTTTGTTGATAGCAGCCATACCGATAGAAATGGCCTGACCATGGGTATATTTACCATAATTGTAGTGGGCCTCTATGGCATGGCCGAGTGTATGGCCAAAGTTGAGTAACATGCGTTGGGAAACATCTTTTTCATCTTCTTCAACAACAATCCGCTTGATATCACAGCAAGTATAGATAATATCTTCAATTTCATTCATGACAGCCTGGCGGGAATCGAGTTCTTTCAGGCGGTCGAAGAAATTCTTATCCCGGATACAGCCATATTTTATTACTTCAGCCATCCCGTCTGAAAATGTGGTGTCTTCTAGAGTGTCTAAGACATTCGGGTCGATCAGGACCAGTTCAGGATGGTAGAAATCACCCACCAAGTTTTTCCCCTGGGGGAGGTCGACCGCTACTTTTCCTCCGACACTCGAGTCCACCTGCGCCAGCAGGGTGGTAGGTACTTGAACATAGCGGATGCCTCTCAGGTAGGAAGCTGCGGCAAAGCCGGCTAAATCTCCGATGACACCGCCGCCTAAAGCAACCATCAGATCACTGCGGGTCAGTCCGAAGTCAATAAATTCGCCGTAAAGGGAGGTGAGATGCTCGATGGACTTGGTTTGTTCACCCGGCTCCAAAATGATTATCTTGACCGAGAACCCAGCTTTTTCTAAAGTGTCTTGAACATCCTTGCCATACAAATCATAAACATTCTGGTCTGTAACAACTGCTATTTTTTCATGGGAATAGATCGATTGAATCTCCTTTCCGAGATGGGAAAGGAGACCTTTTTTTATTTTCAAAGGATAGTTAGCTGGTTGTGCAGCTACATTTACCATTAATTCTGCCATTTTATTCACCACTTCTATATATTCTAATTATTGAACTTCCGGTAAGGTGCGGTCCATTGCTTGAGCAATCTTAGCTACTTCTTCCATCAATTGATCAAATTCATCTGGAGTCAGCGATTGAGCACCATCTGACCATGCATCTTCCGGACACGGGTGAGTTTCAATAATTAAACCGTCAGCTCCGGCTGCAACAGCTGCTCTTGAACTGGCAGCGATATATTCTCTGGTACCGGCTGCATGAGAAGGGTCGATGATGACAGGCAGGTGGGAAAGTTTGTTGAGAACAGGAACTGCTTGAATATCCAGACAGTTACGTGTTTCTGTTTCAAAGGTACGAATACCACGCTCACACAGCATAACATTTGGATTACCTTCAGACATGATGTATTCCGCAGCCATTAACCATTCTTCGTAAGTAGAACACATACCACGTTTCAACAGGACAGGAGTCTTAGTACGGCCCACAGCTTTGAGCAGGTCGTAGTTCTGCATATTACGTGCGCCGATTTGAATGACATCCACATGTTCAGCGAATTCATCCACGTAGTCTTTAGACATCAATTCAGTCACGATCGGCAGACCGGTTTCTTCACGGGCTTTTACCAGCATCTTGATACCTTCCATCTCTAATCCCTGGAAAGAGTAAGGGGAAGTTCTAGGCTTGAAAGCACCTCCGCGCAGCATGTTGGCTCCTGCAGCTTTCATACGTTTAGCACTGCTGATGATTTCTTCTTCACCTTCTACAGAACAAGGTCCGGCTATGATAGCTAATTCCTGCCCGCCGACGATACGGTCGCGGACTTGGATATGACTATCTTTGGGGTGGAAGGCGCGGTTAGCCAGTTTATAAGGAGCTGATACACGGATGACTTCAGAGACACCATCCGTTGCTTCAAGGTCACGCATACTGATTTTAGTAGTGTCTCCTGTGATCCCGATGACGTCGCGGGACTGACCTTCGATGATGACAGGTGTTAAGTCACGTTTCTCAATATTCTCGATAACATGTTTCACTTGGTTTGCGGTTGCATTTGTATCCATTACAATAATCATTATTTTTTCCTCCAGATGAAAGAGTAGTTACGGCTGAATTTTGTTATGAAAGCGCCGTTAAATACTTTTCTATTTTATTTTTATAATTATAGAACTGAGTGGTCGATTGAATAATTGCATTTTGATAAAAAAGTCATAGTCGTTATCGATAAGAACCACCTCGCCTGTTAAATTTTAAATGAAAAAAGCTGTACCCGATAGAATAGACATTCATCGAATACAGCTTTACCAAAAAAATAATCTTTTATTTTGTTTAGCCCCATTCGATTTTGTCAATCTATGGAGCGTTTGCTTGCAACTTTAACAGCTTCAGCTTCCACAGATTAGTTGGAAAAATAGAAGCTAAAGTAAAAACTATTCAATTGAAGGTGTTGCATATTCATTTCGTTTAACATATTGTTTTCCTCCTAATTGAAAAGCAAGTGAATTGCTTAGGCATACTATAGCAATATGATTCTGAATAAGTCAAGCTCTTTTTTCTATTTAAATTAAAAAAGTCACAGAAAGCTTGATATGTCACATGTTTTTTTAATCGAAAAACTTTCTTTTATGTGAGGTATATAAATATAATTTTTCTTATTTTCTTATTTGCTATAGAATTAATAAAAAAGAATGAGGAGGATGAGGAGTGAATTTTTACGGTTTATTTGGTTATCCTTTAGGACACAGCCTGTCACCGGTCATTCATAAAATTATCTATGACATCGTGGGTGTGGAGGCAGCATATAAACTCTTTGAAGTAGAAGCAGCACTTTTGCCCCAGGCTGTGGAGAGTATGAAGATTTTAGATATTGCAGGCGCAAATGTTACTATTCCCTATAAGAAAGAAGTCATGCCTTTACTCGATCATATTTCTCCGAAAGCGGAAAAATTGCAGGCGGTTAATACGATCAAGAACAGGGCGGGCATCTTAGAAGGCTACAATACAGACTATGACGGGGTTATAAGGACCTTCGAAAGACATCAGTGGGAAATCGAAAATCAATCAGTCTATATTTTAGGAACCGGGGGAGCCGGCCAGGCAGTAGCCCATGCCCTTCAAGATCAGGGGGGATTAATCACTCTGGTATCTAGAGACCCTCAGACTAAAAGTGATTTCCTGGTGATAGATTATCAAGCATTAGAAGAAGTCCAGGGGAATATTCTGGTCAATACGACTCCGGTAGGAATGCCGCCCAAGATTGACCAGTCTCCAGTTTCTGATCATGTCGTTTCGCAATTCGATGTTGTCTTCGATGCCACCTACGGCAGGGTAGATAATAAACTGCTGAAAACAGCCCGCTCCATGAAAAAAGAATGTGTCAATGGTTTAGAGATGCTGATCGGCCAGGCCATCTCTGCTGTAGAAATTTGGGAAGATATTTCTATCGACGACTCGGTGATGGATGATATTCTTGTTCATTTTCAAAAAGAAGGGATGTAAGGATGGATAAAAATATAGTGATCATCGGTATGCCGGGATCAGGCAAAACAAGCTTAGGTCAAAAATTAAGCGAGAAATTAAACTATGATTTCATAGATATGGACGATTATATTGAAGAAAGCAGTGGACGCAAGATTGCATCCATGTTTGAAGAAGGAGAGATGGTCTTTCGAAAAGAAGAGATCAGAGCTTCAAAGGAATTAGCAGAGACCAGCCGGACAGTCATTTCGACAGGGGGAGGAATCATCACACAAGAGGCCAGTATGGAAGCTCTGAAGGAAAACGGTCTGATTTTATTTTTGGATCGTCCGCTGGAGAATATAGAAAAAGATATAGAAAGAGACAGCCGGCCTCTCTTAAAAGATGATAAGTCCCGCTTAGAGGAACTTTATGAAGAAAGAATAGATCTCTACCGTCTTTATGCCGACCTGACCGTTGAAAATATTCTGGATGAGGATTCCGTAGTCGATCTCATGGCAGAAGTATTAAATCAATATGAAAGCAGGGTGGAAGAATGAAAATTGCTGTTATTCACGGCCCTAATTTGAATTTTTTGGGCATCCGTGAGCCTGAAATTTACGGTTCTCAAACATTAGAAATGATCAATTCATCCATTAAAGAATATGCACAGGAAAAAGGCCTGGCCCTGAGTTTTTTCCAATCCAATTCTGAAGGATCTCTCATCGATTACATCCAGCAGTGTCATGTGGATGAAGTGGATGGGATAGTCATTAACCCTGCTGCTTATACTCACTACTCTTATGCCATCCATGATGCGCTAAAATCTGTGGATATACCTGCGGTGGAAGTTCATCTAAGTAATATTAATACCAGGGAGGCTTTCCGCAAAGAGTCTGTGACTGCTCCCGCCTGTATAGGGCAGATATCCGGCTTCGGACCTCAGTCCTATCTCCTGGGAATAGAAGCCCTGATGATGACAAAATAAAAAAACTCAGTATTCTAGATGATTTAGAATACTGAGTTTTTTTATTTTTATCGAATAAAGTCATCTGTAGGGTGGTCTAATTCATGAGCTTCTAAGTCGATGAAGTGGGAAGTATCGTTGTAAGCCACTATCTTAAACTGCCCTGACTTATACTGAACCTGGGTGATACTCGCATTCACGATGTGATCCGGGTCTTGAAGTTCGATGACGAGACTTTGGATGAGATAGCGGATGACCAGGCCGTGACAGACCAGTAGAACTTTATCACCTGAATATTTATGTTCATTGACAACTTTAAGAAGGCCCCGCTCAATCCGGCTCCAGAATTCCATGAAATCTTCGGCATGTCCATAGGGATCGTTGCGCTTGAAGGCGGCCATTCTCTCAGGAATATCCATATCTTCAAAGAAGTCATGGGTGCTGTCATAGCCTTCATTTTCTTTGATGGCTTCGTAAACTTCTTCTAAACTTAATCCTTCGAAATAGCCAAAGAAAACTTCTCTGAATTCAGGCATCGTCTGAATGACTAAATCATCAGCATGTTCATTTTCTGATAAGACGATATTTGCCGTTTCAATCGTTCGGTGCAGGTCGCTCGTGTAGACCGCATCAAATTCAACATCAGAAAGTCCCCGGCCGCTGCGGCGGACATCTAACTTACCTTCGTCGGTTAAAGGTGCATTTGACCAGCCCTGCATCCGACCATATCGATTCAAATAAGTTTCTCCATGGCGCATAAAATATATAGTCATTCCTTTGTAAGACATAATATTGTCTCCTTTCGAGATTCTTTTTATAGTGTACCAAAAAATTAAAGGAAAAATCATAGGAACAGTCTTAGAATTAAAAATACTCCAAGTTCATTGCATCAGAACTTGGAGTATGAGGATTAGAAAATAGCGACAGGCATCCCTTCATAGACGTGATTGTAAACCTGGCTCATCACTGCGGGATTAATGTTGATACATCCCAGAGATCCATGAGACAGGTAGGAATCTCCGCCAAAATCATACTGCCAGGAAGCATCATGAAGGCCGATTAAGTTATCATCGGTCACAGCTACCCAGTAAGCCACAGGGGTTTCATAGTTTTCTCCAGTGTGAACATTGAAGCCCATCAAGGTCTGGTGAGTATCTTTGTACCAGACATAGGATGCACCTACAGGCGTTTCAGATCCCGGACGGCCGGTAATGACATCCGTTTCGAAAACTTTTTTATTGTCCAGGTAAATCATCAGTTTTTGTTTACTGATGTCCACCTCTACATAATCCGGACCAAAGCCGAGTCCGATACCGTAGTTGTTACCTTCAACAGCAGGATCTCTTGTGACATCTTGACCTGCTTTTAGTTCAGCAGCAAGCTGCTCCGTCTCTGCTTCCCGGTTGATATGCCATCCCAGTATCTTTTTCGGAACTGTGACTTCTCCGGAATAGGTGCTCTGTAAGGTTCTGTCTTTAGCATAGGTTGCATATTCAAGGTTTAATTCTCCAAGATAGTCATAAATTTCTTCCTTATTGATGATGATATCATTCGATTGATCCAGCTGTATCCACTGGCTGATTTCCTTTTCGGGAATGGCGACTTCATTATCTTCTATCGTAAGAGTGATATTAGTCTGCAGCATCTGGTTGGCCTGCTCGGCCGCCTGATTCAGACTCTCATTATCTGAATGAACATCCGCTTGTGTGTAAGCCTGGCTGAGTTCTATCGTCGTATCCTGTTGGATAAGTTCTTTTATTTTATCAAAATCAATTTGATTCCCCTGAACTTCCTCAACAACGACATAGCCGCCTTCTTCCTGATACTGTATCGCAGCATTTTGTGAGGCTTCCCTCGTACTATTATCGATTCCAATTCCTGCAAGGGATTCCTGCAGCTTTTGAATGTCTACTTCCAAGTTTTCACTCAAGGAGTCGTTTAATTCCGTTGAGCCGGCAAGACTCAGGAGCCAGCTCTTGTTATGCTGATCTTCAAAAGAGTCATTGATAACAGTGTCAATATTAGATACTGTAGAAAAATCGCTCAGGGGGAGACTGCCAAGTTCTTCACTATTTTCAGTAAAGAATAACTCTGATTTAAGTAATTGATCTTCTAATAAAGCAGACCGGGCTTCGTCTATAGTCATAGAACTGACATCAACAGCACCGACAGAAGTATTGAAATAAAATCGATCTTCGAAATAAGACCGGCCTGTAAAATAAGTTGCAATGAAAGCTAATAAAACAAAAGCGAGAATAAAGAGCGAAGTTTTGGTAGATTTTTTCAAAGTAAGCCTCCTTGAAAACTTTTAACTGAAGGATAATCTCGTGTGATTATACCATTTTTTAATTAAAAAAATACAAATTAATCGACTATATCCATTAAAAAATAGTATCATGGAAAGGAGTGAAAAACAAAATATTTGGCCGGAGTTGACAAAAAGTTCGAACTTTGGGAAGATTTTATTGGATTATGAATAGAAAACGAGGAAGCAGATGGCTAAAAAGAAAAATTTTGAAGTAGAAATTCAACCCACAAGCAAAGATACACCTGAATACACAAGTTTAGAGCTGTTAATCAACGGCGAAACAGTAGGTACTATCGACAGCAGTAAAGACGATACTTATGAAGTGGTCTTTAATTCGAAAAAGACGATGAAAGTACAGTCAGTCGATGAGGCAGTAGAGTTTCTGATTAAAGAATATAATTTACACGGGATGTCTTAAAAAGACATCCTTTTTTAGTATTTTTAAGCAGAGAAATTCCAGTAATGAATGCCTGCCGGTTTACAGTTATAAGTTGAAAGCTTTCGTAAATAACTGTAAAATTGTAAGTGAGTCAGCCGGTGCTGACACGAGTTAACGAGTAGAAGGAGAGAGTATAATGACTAAGAAATTCTTACATACCTGTGTACGTGTCAAAGATTTAGAAGCTTCTTTAGATTTCTATACCAATGCTTTAGGATTTAAGGTGGCAGAAACTTTAGACTACCCTGATTTTGAATTTACATTAGTTTATTTAGAACTTGAAGAGGGCGGTTATCAACTGGAATTAACTTATAATTATGATCAGGAAGAGTCTTATGATTTAGGAAACGGCTATGGCCACATCGCTGTAGGGGTTGATAATCTGGAGGAAGTTCGTGAAGAACTAATTGAAGCGGGATATGAAGAGCAAGTGGGCGACGTTAAGGAATTATCCGACGGCGCAGCACGATATTTCTTTATTACAGATCCAGACGGCTATAAAATTGAAGTTATCCAGAATTAATCATTCTATTTAAATTTGAAAAGAGATTAGGTAGTTTTCCTAATCTCTTTTTTATTATATGGGTGTCACATGAATTGAAAAAGCACGTTCCGTGCGTGCTTTTCAAAAACTACTCAGCAACTGCTAAGCGTTTGTACATCTCATTGCGCTCAATTTTCCGAATCTCTCTTGGCAGGAAGCAACGGATTTCTTCTTCGTTATAACCTATCTGCAACCGTCTGTCGTCCATGATAATCGGACGGCGGATAAGGGTTGGATGCTCTGTGAATAAATCTAACAGCTCATTGATTGATAGATCTTCCAGATTACAATCTAAATTTTGATAGGCTTGAGAGCGATAAGAAATAATATCCTCAGTTCCATTTTCAGTTAAGCTCAGAATTTGCTTGGTTTCCTCTCGGGTCAGCGGGCTGTGATAAATATTCTTCTCAACGAAGTCTAAATCATATTCCTCTAACCACTGACGGGCTTTTCTACATGAAGTACAACTTGGCGATACAAATAATTTGATCATTGGGTTTTCTCCTTTTATGTTAAAGCGCATAAGGATTATATAAAAGAGCAACAATGAGTTATCCTCATTCTAAAATGGCAGAAAATATTATTCAAGCGATATGGCCTTTTAGTTTATTAGGAAAATTAATAAATGAGGATATTACCTTCATTTTCATCCGAATTTAATATTTTACTATTCTTAAAAATAATGGCAGGATAGGCAGAGAACTGAAAAACTATTTGAAGGGTGTGGAAGTATGAAGATTTATACTGGGCGTGGTGATTATGGTAACACGAATTTAATCGGCGGGAAGACAGTTTCCAAGGATGATCTTCGTTTAGAAGCTTATGGGTCTTTGGATGAATTGAATTCTTTAACAGGATGGCTCATTGCTTTATGCCGTAAAGAAAAAAATTTACTTACTCTCGCTGATGAGTTGTCTCTTCTTCAGCATTATATTTATGATGCGGGAACCGATTTAGCAGATCCGAGTGGTAAAGTTGAAGAGAGGCTGACTGAAAACAGTATCAAATGGCTGGAAGAGAGAATCGACTATTACAGCAGCTTAACTCGGCCGATAGAAAAATTTATCTTACCCGGCGGCCATGAAGCAGCAGCCGTCACACAATATACTCGTACCGTTACCAGACGGGCAGAAAGAGAAATCGTCAGTTTAATGAGAGAAGAAGAAATTTCTAAGAATGCTTTCATATTCATCAATCGTCTCTCAGACTACTTCTTTATCGTGGGCCGGTATATTAATGAAGTCATGAAAGTCGAGGAGCCTCTGTATGATCGGGGAGGCATCGTTTTTCACCTCGATGATTAGCTGTTAAAAAGAG
>CAYTHW010000025.1:0-2420 GCA_964437675.1 uncultured Atopococcus sp.
TGTCTTAATTGCTGCTCCGGCTTTCAGTATTTTACAAAAATTAATCATGTCTCTGCCGGGTTCTCCCTTGCTCAGCTTAGCTGTTTTGACTTCAAGTTTGTCAGGGATGATGGGAACGGGGATTGGTCCTGTCGGTATCGTTTCTAATAATTTCGTCCAGCCTTATCTTGAGATGGGCTATCATCCGGAAGTCCTGCACCGTGTCATAACTATAGCGGCGGGTTTATTTTCTTGCATGCCGCATACGGGTATGGTGATCAGTACCAATTATTTTTCAGGTCTGGGCTATAGGAATGGCTTTAAGCACGCCTTTATCATAGTTAATGGTTCTCACTTCTTGGCCTTGATCACTGTTTTAAGTGCGGCACCTCTGCTCTACAGCTGAAGATTAGAAATCAAAAGCCAAGACAGCTTGAGGGATAATCAATAAGATCAGGATATCTAGTATATGGGCCAACTGTTGGTTATCCATGAATATTTGAAAAAGACCCACAAATAAATATACAATGAGTAAGAAAGTAGCCAGGGCTGGTATTATCAAATCTAAAGGCTTTTTAAAAAAAGCGAAACTTATTGACATTATAAAAATTAAGAGTCCAAATTCGATAAATAAAATGAGATAGATGAACAGAGCGGGACTTGGAACAGGGGCCTGGTTAAAAGCAGGCCAGAGAAGGCTGGCGATTAGAAAGCCCAGTGACAAGTATAGAGGGATTTTTAAAAGAGTCTGTCTTGTATTTTTCATGATCATATCCTTAAATTTTTTAGATTTATTATAACAAATGCATACCGGGATGAGGAATTATATTGACAGGTTTTCCAGATTTGGTACTATAGGAGCATGTATAATTATTAACTGAAATGAAAACTAATACTAACCGCTGGAAAGCGAAAGGAGCAGTTTTAATGAAAGTAACAATGATCTTAGGTGATGGAATTGGACCAGAGATTTCTCAATCTGCTATGGATATCATCGATGCAACGGATGCAGGTATCCAATGGGAAATTGTAAATGCTGGTGAAGGAGTCTATGAAGAAACGGGAGAGTTGATACCGGATTCTGTCTATGAAAGTTTAGAGCGTAATAAAGTTGCATTAAAAGCACCTTTAACCACTCCGATTGGTACAGGATTCCGCAGTGTCAACGTTGCACTCCGTAAGAAATACGATCTCTATGCCAATATCCGTCCAGTCAAAAAGATTGGTAAAATTGACTCCTTATTTGATGATATAGATTTGGTTTTATTCCGAGAAAATACTGAGGATCTGTATGCAGGTGTAGAGAAGAAAATATCTGATGATGAAATGCATTCGATTAAAATCATTACACGTCCAGCTTCGGAACGTATCTGCCGCCAAGCTTTCGAATTTGCGAAAGAAAATGACCGTAAAAACGTAACTGTTGTAACTAAAGCGAATATTATGAAATTAACAGATGGTCTCTTCTTGGAAGTAGCTCGAGAAGTAGCAGCTGACTATCCTGAAATCGAATTCAAAGAAGTCTTAGTAGATAATATGGCGATGCAGCTGGTTATTTATCCAAATCAATATGATGTCATTGTTACCGAAAACTTATATGGGGATATCCTTTCGGACCTCATGGCCGGCCTGATCGGCGGCTTGGGATTGGTTCCAGGGGCTAATATCGGAAAAGACATGGCGATTTTCGAAGCTGTCCATGGTACGGCTCCAGATATCGCGGGACAGGACAAGGCGAATCCAACTGCTTTACTGCTGAGCGGCTGCTTGATGCTGGACCACCTGAACAAACGTGAAGAAGCAGACCGTATTCGTCAAGCGCTGGAAGTTGTCTATAGTAATCCAGAGAACTTTACCGGCGACTTAGGGGGAACTGCATCTACGAGCGAATTCACCCAAGCAGTGATTGCAGAGCTTCAAAAATAAGAAGATGAAAAGGCCTCATGCCATCAGACTTAACTCCTGGCTGGGTAAAATAAAAATCGGGTCCACTATTTGGATACCCGATTTTTATATTTAGCGTGTTTTAGTTTTAAGAGCTTTGAGCAGGACAGGTGTCAATATTCCTACGAGAAGAGAAGCTATTACTGCTTCCAATATTCCGTTGGCGGTAATGATGGTTAAGATAAAGGAGAATAAACCTTCTGAGGAAATACCCATGGCCGAAAAGATAGCTTCTTTTGCAAATAAATAGGCAGCCGTCATCGTCACTGACGTATTGATGAGCGAACCAAGAGCACCGTAGACGAAGTAGGCAGGACGTGACCTGGTAAATTTATCAGCCAGAAAACCAATGATCAACCCCACCAGAATACGACCCGGAAGAGCAACAAGAGGATTGATAAAGACCGGCGAAAGAACAGTGGGCTGCATGATATTACGAATAATAGCTAAAACTCCCCAGATCAGACCGAGAAAAGCTCCATTTTTAGGTCCCAGTA
>CAYTHW010000025.1:2520-15400 GCA_964437675.1 uncultured Atopococcus sp.
AGATTATTAAAATTATAAATACTTGAAATAGTTTATTCTTTCATTTATGAATAATGATAGGATAGACTTAATGAAGGAAAATGGTTCGTTTAATTGATGAAGAAATTAGGCGGATCGTTTGAAATAAAAGAGAAAATGAGGGAAGGTATGCTGGTCAGCCAATTAGAAAAAGATTATAAATACTGTGAAGAAATCATAAAAAAAGAGTCGAAATCTTTTTATTTTGCTTTTTCCAAACTGCCTGAAGCTAAAGCCAAAGCAGTGTATGCAATTTATGCTTTCAATAGAATGGTAGATGATTCTGTCGATGAAGTGGATGATGATTCTATAAAAAAGCAGCTCTTAAATAAACATAAAGAAGATTTAGAAAATATGGATCAAGTCGATGACCCCGTCTACCGGGCACTGGCCGATACTTTTTCTCGCTACCGTTGCATCAAGAATCCTTATTTTGAACAAATTCAGGGGCAGGAGATGGACATACAGTTTGAGCAACCGGAGAATATGGAAGAGCTGGAAACTTACAGTGACTATGTAGCTGGTTCGGTCGGCCGGATGATGCTGCCTGTCATCGCTTCGGAAAATAAAGATTTGGAAAGTCTCTATCCAGCAGCCACAGACCTGGGTGTGGCTATGCAGCTGACGAATATCCTCCGAGATATAGGTGAGGATTACCATCAGCGGCAGAGAATTTATTTACCCAGAAGCTTAATGGAAAAATATGATTATACGGAAAAAGATTTAGCTGAAAATAAAGTGAATGATAATTTCATACAGATGTGGGAACATGTCGCCCGGCGTTCTGAAGAGCTCTATCGAAGTTTTTTTGATTCAATCGACCAGTTTGATGAGGATTCGGTGAAACAAATTCATAAATCGGCAAAAGTTTATTACGAAATCCTGGATGTCATCCGGGAGAAAGGCTACAGCTGTCTCACTGAACGCCACTATGTCCCTAAGTGGCGGATGCTCCGGTTATAAACAAAAAACAACCAGGATTTTTTCCTGGTTGTTTTTCTTTCTCTACATATTATTTATCTGCCGGGGTTGATTCCTAAAGAGATGCGTCCCACCCGGGTGATGCGGGTCATTTCCCAGGCAGGGGACCAGACAATAGATATGTCCAGATTCTTGATGAATTCCAGCTCCTCTAAATAATAATGTAAATCATTTAAGATTTCCTCGGCACACGGACAGCCTGCACTTGTAAAAGTTAAGCGAATATGACAATTTCCTTCATCATCCAGGCTTACTTCATATATTAACCCCAGATTGACGACATCCAGGCCGATTTCGGTGTCTAACACCTTAAATAACTCTTCTTCGATTTCTTCCTGATACTTGACGGCTTGGCCAGTATATTCTATACCGTTTATTTCCATTTCACTTAACTGCTCCTTTATATGATATTTATATAGTATAAGGAGCCTGAGCTTAAAAATCAAACGGAAATTAGTCTAAGGCTTCAGCGACATCATCAATCATAATCTGATAGGCCTGAAGTCCGCCATTCCCTATATACCATGCATCAGGTGTCACATAATAGATCTGGTCATTCTTTTTAGCTGATAAGCTTTCGGTCAAAGGATGATTTTGAAAAGCAGAAGTGGCTTCACTTCCGGCGCCATCTTTTGTGCTTCTTGCTATTTCACGATCCAGCACAAAAATAATATCAGGATCTACTTCCAGCAAGTATTCATAAGAGACCTGCATCCCATGATTTGACTGCTCAATATTGGGATCAGCTGATTCAAAGCCGAAATCATCATAGATATGACCAAAGCGGCCGCCTGGACCGTAGACAGAAATTTCATCTTGATTATATAAAACCATCAAAGCTTTTTGGCCGGATTTTTCAGCCTCGTCTTTAATCTCCTGACGCTGGCTGTCTAAATCTGATAATATCTTATTCGCTTCATCTTCAGCCTGGAAAATTTTAGCAATCTGGTTGACATTATATTCCATAGATATGAAAGGACTTTCTTGAGTTAAAGAGAAATCTGCTGTCGGTACATACTCCGATAAGGAGGAGTAGGCATCTGCTGATCGAGTAGCGACAAGTGCCATATCAGGCTCTGTGCTCATGGCAGCTTCTAAATCAACTTCATGCAGAGTGCCGGCGGTCGGGGTATCTTTGTATGTTTCTTCCAAATAAGCAGGCTTAGGATTGGAAGAAGTTACTGCGACACTTTCGCTGAAGCCCAAGGCATCTATAATATCCAGGAGGGCATAGTCGAAGACCGCTAATTTGTCAGGATTTAACGGAGCCTGGACTACATTATCCTGGGCATCTGTAATTTCAATCGTTTCTTCCTGCAAACCAGCTTGACCGGACGAACATGCGGTCATTAATAGAGCGGCTAAAAAAGTTATAAGTATTTTCATAGGATTCTCCTTTATTAGTTAGTGGCTTGGTGGAAAATTTTGACATCTTCCCTGTCACTTAAACATTCATCACAATTATTTCTGTCATTTCCATAATAGATGCAATATTTCCTTAAGTTGTATTCGATAATTTCAACATCGATATCAAAAAGATCATCCACAATATTTTTCTGGAAGACATCATTTGCTTCATCATTGGCAAAAACCATTCCGTCCTTCATAGCGATGATTCGATCAGAGAATTGGGATGCATAATTAATATCATGCATAACTACTACTATCGTTTTTCCTTTTTCATCCACTAAGCGGCGAAGAAGATTCATGATACCGATGGAGTGATTGATATCTAAATTATTCAAGGGCTCATCCAGGAGAATATAATCTGTATCTTGGCAGATGACCATTCCGATAAAGGCCCTCTGTAACTGTCCGCCTGATAATTCTGTGATCTTTTTATCCTGAAGATCTGTCAGATTTAAATAATCCAGACTTTCATCAATTAATTGTTGATCATCCTGAGTCAGGCGCCCTTTGGAATGTGGAAAACGGCCGAAAGCCATGAGTTCACGGACAGAAATTTGCAAGTCTAAAGGGTTGGACTGTTTCATGATGGCCATTTTTTTAGCCAGTTCTGTACTGTCCCATTCTTCGATGTCTGTCCCGTCTATGAGAATCTGACCTGAGTCGTAAGGCAGGAGACGGCCCGCCATATTGAGCACAGTTGATTTACCTGCTCCGTTCGGCCCAATCAATGAAGTCAATTGGTTTTTATGAATAGTCAGCGATAAATCTTGAATAAGCTTTTTGGTTTTATAATTTTTATTGAGATTCTTTATTTCAATCATTGTCTGGATTTTCCTTTCAAGAGTATGAACAAGTAGTAAAGTCCGCCGATAAATTCGATGATGATACCCAGATTAACTTCCGCCTGGAATACATGGTCAACGATGACCTGCCCGAAGGTAATGAAGAGAAAGATGATCAGGCTGGTTACGATAAAAACAGCATCATGCCGTCTCTGTCCCAGGACAGTATAGGCCACGTTGGCGCCTAAGAAGCCGAGGAAACTGACCGGGCCGACTAGAGCTGTGGCGATCGAAGTCAGGGCAGCAACGAGAGAAAAATAAAGCAGCTGCCTTTTTTGAACAGCAATACCTAAGTTTTGAGCATAGTCATTCCCTAAGCTTAAGACATCCAGTTCATGTCTATTTTTGAAAAGATAGAAACAGATAGGAAGAATAGACAGAACAGCGATAGCTAAGACCTGATTGTCAATTTGACCGAAGCTGACGAGAGACTGTGAAAGAACAGCTGAATATTCATCAGGATCCATGATGACTTGCAAGAAATTATTAAAAGAATTCACTAAGATTCCTAAAACTAATCCAAACAATAGCATGAGCGGTATATTATTTGGAAATTTTTTGAAAAATAAATTGAATAAAATTAAGGAAAAAGCAATGACACCTGCCGTATTAAGTAGAAAATGCAGGACAGTATTGCTTTGTATCAACGACTGGGGCGAAAAGAAAAAGATAGATAAAATTTGGAACATGATATAGACAGAATCAATACCAATAATATTAGGCGTTAAAAGATTATTATGAGTCAAGGTTTGAAAGGTGACAGTAGCCAGGCTCATGCTGACAGCTACAACTATAAAGGCAATCAACCGAGGTAATCTAAAGTCTAAAGTAAAACTTAAAGGTCCTCTGGTGAAAGCAAATAAAAAGATGAGGGCGGCCAGCAGACTCAGAATGAGCAGGTTTCCTATCAATTGTTTTGTTTTTTTTGTCATGCATGCTCACCCCGCAGTAAAATGAAGATAAATATGCCGGCTCCGATCACTCCGACGATGATGCTGACAGGGATTTCATAGGGTGCGATGAGTAATCGGGCTAAAATGTCGCAGAACAATAAAAAGATTGGACCGAGTAATAATACGGCGCCCATGTTCTTTTGAAAATGATCTCCTTGAAAGAAAGCTACCAAGTTGGGAATAACAATGCCCACAAAGGGGATATTGCCGACTGTCAGCAGCACCGCAGAGGAAGCTAAAGCAATCAAAGCGATGCTGATCAGGCGTATCCTCTCAAAAGGCACCCCCAGATCTGTAGCTATATCTCTTCCAAGTCCTAATACTGCAAAGTAATGAGAGCCTAAAATAATAAAAACCAAGGCCAACAAGCTGACCAGTATCAACTGGAAATTTTGTGAGTGGAGGCTGGAAAAGCTGCCCTGGAACCAGGCGTTGACTTCTTGGGAGATGTCTTGGTCGATAGCGATATAACTTCCCAGGGCCTGAATGATATTCCCGAAGATGATACCGATGACAGGAACCAGCATACTGTTTTTTAATCGAATAGTATCAAGTATCTTAATAAATAGAAAAGTACCTAATAAACTGAATAAAAAAGCAAACATGCTCCGGGACAGGATGGCTGATCCGGGGAATAAGAAAATAGAAAGAATGAGACCGAGTCTCCCCGCAGCAAAGGTACCCATGGTTTCAGGTGAAGCGAAACGATTTTGAGTAATATGCTGGGCGAGAAGTCCGCTTAAAGAAAGACTGGCTCCGGCGATGATGATACTGATGGTACGGGGGAGCCGGACAGCAAATAAAACTTCCAGACCCTGTGAATCCGGCCGGCTGAAAGGGTTTAATGCGATATTTGAGACCCCGATAAATAGAGAGGCATAGACGAGGACGAATAAAAGGATGAGTCCCAGACCATATTTTAGAGTTGTTTTTTCCACATAAGTTCACCGCCTCAATTTTTTAAATAAATAATTATAAGATAAAAACTAATAATTATAAACCAGGTACTAATAATTATAAACATAAATAAATAGATGTAAAGATTTTTGTCGCAGGATCGAAATCAGCTGAAGCACTATTTCTCCGCTTTATTTTTCTTCAGGAAAAAATAAGAAGTTATTTTGCGATAAATAATTTTGAAGAGCCAGAATGAAAATGCTGAGAGAGGGAAAGTGATGAGCAGCAGCATGAAGACAGGCAGGCTTTCCGGAGCTCTCCACAAAGAAAATGAGGCATAAAGTAGATACAGAGCGGCAGAAAGGTCCAGAGGCATACTTAAGAGAGCCAGCCATTTCTTATCGTAGGCCCAGGCCGGGATATAAAAAAGCAAGGCGAAGAAGAGCGAAAGATGATGAGGGAGTAGGAAATAGGAAATTAAATAATAGCCGTAACCATCGTCCATTCCTGTCTGCTCTTTTGTGAAATGAAAAATAAAAATAACAGCCAGCGTATATAAAAAGAATAAAACAATATAAGAAAGATAGGAATAAAGAATACCCTTTCTTTTATTGTCCAGATTGATATCAAAAATATTTGCCATGATTATGCTCCTTTACTTCCCCCAAGTTTAACAAATATCTGCCGGGCAAAAAACATTTTTATAAAATTGACAGGAATAAAAACTATTAAAAAAAGAGAGACTGTGATAGACTATTTGAAACCGATGAAGAGGAAATCACATAGCAGAAGATTTGAGAGTGAGCTTGAGTTAGTGGGAATCAGGTAAATCGGAACTATGAGGAGTGGGCCTCGGAGGGCAAAGTGAAAGATTTCAACATTGAGTAGCTGAGACGTGGGATTCGCGTTAAGAGTCTAGAATGTGATGGCATTCGAATAAGAGGAAGAGTCTGAAGGACTCTTCAAAATAGGTGGTACCGCGAGTAAGAGAGCTCGTCCTAGGTAAAGAAGTGTTTCTTTATCTGGGACGAGCTTTTTTATTGGGTATTACATATTTTCCATCATGAAAAATGAGGAGGAAAATAATGATTACATTAAAAGAAATAAGAGAATATGCAGAAGAAGGCTATCGGACAGTTCCGGTCATCAAGTCCTACTCGACTGATGAAATTACAACGATAACCGCTTTGAAAAAAATGAAGGCGGCTTATGATCATGTCTTTATGCTGGAATCTGCTCTATCCGACCACAAGACCGGACGTTATACTTTCCTGGGGGTGGATCCCGTCTTAGAAGTAACAGCCACCAACGGCAAAGTGAGGGTAGCCGAAAAAGGGCAGGAGATAGGAGAAAGCCGACAGACCGTGGAAGAGACTCTGAGAGGAATTTTAGCCCGCTACCGGTCGCCTCACGTGGAAGGGGCGCCCCATTTTACCGGGGGTCTCGTGGGGTATTTTACCTATGAGTTTTATCAGTATCTGGAAAAAGAGATAGATTTTTCCGCAGAAAATAGTGAGGACCTGCCGGATGTAGACTTGATGCTGTTTGATAAAATCATCTGCTTTGATCACTATACGCACCAGACACTCATCATTTCTCATATGTCCTTAAAAGGGAATTTGGAAGAAGAATATCTAAAAAGCTTAGATAAAATTGATCGAATCTACCGGCTCTTGATGCAGGGCAGTTCAGATATCCAGAGCAAAGGAAGAATGACCGGGCAGCTGGAGTCCAGATTCAGCCGGGAAGAATTTAGAGAAAAAGTTCAAAAAGTACAGGACTATATTCGAAAAGGCGAAGTGTCCCAAGTTGTCTTATCTAACTATCTGTCGGCCCCTTTTCAAGGCAGTCTGCTGGACAGTTATCGCGCCCTGCGTACAATCAATCCATCTCCTTATATGATTTACCTCTCCAGCCGCGACCTTGAAATAGCCGGGGCTTCTCCGGAAACATTGGGGACTCTTGAGAATGGAAAGGTGAAAACTTACCCCCTGGCCGGGACCAGGCCCCGTGGTAGAAATGCGGAGGAAGACACAGCTTTGCAGGAAGACTTACTGAAGGATGAAAAGGAAGTGACAGAACATAAGATGCTGGTCGATATCGGCCGGTCAGACTTAGCAGAAGTATGTGATGAAAAAAGCATCACCATTGAGGATTATATGTCGATTCACAAATATTCCCATGTGATGCATATCGGCTCTTGTGTAGCCGGGGATTTAGCTGAGGACAAAGACGCCCTGGATGTCATCCAAAGCCTGCTGCCTGCGGGAACACTGTCGGGCTATCCCAAGTTGAGAGCCTGTGAAATCATCCAGGAGCTGGAAGGAGACCGCCGGGATATTTATGGCGGTGCGATCGGCTATATCGATTTCAGCGGAAATATGGATGCCTGTATCGCTATCCGGCTGATCGTCAAGAGGGGAGAGCAAATTTTTATCCGTTCCGGAGCGGGACTCGTTGAAAAAAGCGACCCCTCCAGTGAATATCAGGAGTGTATCAATAAAGCCAAGGCAACTGTATCGGCTGTCGAGATGCAAGAATATATCTAAAGGCAGAAAAGGCTGAAAAGAACCATCTTAGTTTCGCTTTTCATCCTGTATTTTCTATCAAAGAGCGCGAAAATTTATCGATCTTCCTTTCTTGACTAGAGACATGGGTGTGTTAGAATTTTATGCGTAACGATTAAAATTATATTAAGAGACTTTTGGATATAAAAGACTCAAATTCTACGGGGAGAAAATCTTCATAGAGGGCGAGTCTTTTCTTTATTATTAAAATAAAAATTGGAGGGAAGAAATGGCTTATATATGGAGTTATATGAAGAAGTACCCCTTGGCCTTAGCGGGATCATTCCTGGGATCTATTTTATTTGTGATTGTAAACTTGGGTCTGCCGACAATTTTAGCACGCATTATCAATGAATCCTTAATCAATCAAGATTACTCGGGTTTATGGTGGAATGTCACCTGGATGCTTGTACTGGTCGTCATCGGTTTAGTGGGAAATATGTTAAATGTCTATGCCGGCTCTCGTATCACGACTTCTGTCGTCCGCGATATTAGAAATGATATGTATCAGAAAATCCAATATTACTCCCACGAAGAATACCGGGCAATTGGTGTGCCGTCTTTAATTACCCGGATGACGACAGACGCCTTTGTCGTCATGCAGTATACGGAAGTCCTGTTAAGAAGCGGACTGACACCTATCATCATGATTGCCGGTTCGGTGACTCTTATTTTCTTAAATGCGCCGGCTTTATCCTGGCTTCTTTTTAGCGCCGTCCCCTTCATCATTCTAATTTTTTATGTAATCATCACGCGTTCAAGGCCGCTTTCTCAGCAATTACAAGTTGTCTTGGATAAGATCAATTTATTTGCCAGAGAAAATTTGACAGGACTGCGAGTCATCCGTGCTTTTGCACGTGAAGATTACCAGGAGAATAAATTTGGACAGGCCAATGAAGAATATGCTGACCTCGCTCTTCGCTTAAATAAATTGATGGGGAGTGCCCAGCCTCTCTTCTCCCACGTCCTGATGTGGGTGACTGTCATCACCGTCTGGTCTGCCCTGGGTCCGCTGGAACAAGGCAATATCCAAGTCGGGACAGTGCTGGCTTTTACAGAATATCTCTTCCATGCTTTATTTTCGATCATGATATTTTCTCAAATATTTATGATGTCTCCACGTGCTCTGACATCCTCCCGCCGCCTGGAGGATGTCATGACGATGCCTATATCGATCAACCCTAATCCAGACGGTATTAAATATACTTCTACACAAGGTCATGTTGAATTCAGAAATGTCAGCTTTGCTTATCCCGATGAACTTGAGTTCGAGCCTATAAAAAACATTTCTTTTAAGGCTTCCCCCGGCGAAACTGTCGCTTTTATTGGATCGACGGGTTCCGGTAAGTCTACTATTATTCAGCTGGTTCCTCGTCTGTTCGACGTAACAGAAGGGGCGGTCTTAGTTGATGGTGTCGATGTGAGGGACTATAATGTCAAAGCTCTGCGGGATAAAATCGGTTATGTCCCTCAAAAAATCAATCTATTTGAAGGGACTATCCGGGAAAATCTGCAGTTTGCGGATGCCGATATCAGCGAAAGCGAAATGGACCATGCGATAGATGTGGCGCAGGCTTCAGAGTTTATTTCGAGTCTGGACAAAGGCTATGATTCTTTCCTGGCTGAAGGAGGAAGCAACTTTTCGGGAGGACAGAAGCAGCGCTTGTCTATCGCTCGGGCGGTTGCCAAAGATCCATCTATTTATATCTTTGATGATTCCTTCTCAGCCCTGGATTACCAGACAGATGCTGAATTACGCCGCCGTCTTGCAGCTATTACGAAGAATGCTACTGTCTTGCTGGTCGCCCAACGAGTTTCTTCTATCGTTAATGCCGATCAGATCATCGTGCTTGACCAAGGGAGAATAGCAGGACAGGGTACGCATGAAGAATTACTTGCAACTAACAAAATTTATCAAGAAATTGCTCAATCCCAAACAAAAGACGAGGAGGACAACTAATGAATACTCTCAGTAAAGTCTGGCCTTACCTCAGAACCTACAGAAAACAATTTTATTTAGGAGTTTTCCTCCAAATCCTATCAGTGATCGCTACCGTGGTGGAGCCCTTCATGTTTGGTTTAATCTTAACTGAATTAGCCAATAATGTGGCTGACATGATGCGGGGAATAGCCGGCGCCGGCATTAATTACGAGCATATTTTGAACCTGCTCATATTATATGTCATCCGTGGTATCATCTTTCATTCCTCTACTTTCGGGGCTAATTTCTTCATCACTGAGTCTATACAGTATATGACTTACGACTTGAGACAGGAACTCATTAAAAAGATCAACCGTCTGCCGGTCGCTTATTTTGACAATCACCAGCTGGGAAATATATTGAACCGTTTAACCAGTGATGTGGAGTCGATCTCGAATGCTTTCCAACAGTCTCTTCTTCAAGTGCTGAATGCTGCGTTAACGATTCTTTTCGTATTGATCATGATGTTTGCCATCGATTGGCGGATGGCGATATTAGTCACACTGGCGGTACCATTATCCGGTTTGGCAGCTCGTTATATCATCTATAAATCACAGCCTTATTTCAGTGAACAGGCCAATGTGCTGGGAGAATTAAATGGTTTCGTTCAAGAAAACTTCTCCGGCTTTGAAGTCCTTAAATTATATAATCAAGAAAAGCGAGTCTATGAGGATTTTACAGACATCACAGATGAATTGTATGAGGCGGGATTTAAAGCAAGCTTCATTTCCGGCAATATGCGGACCGCTTTAGTTTTTATCACACATATATCCTATATGCTGGTAGTTGCTTTAGGAGGAATATTCGTCTTACGAGGGCAGCTGACGATCGGTAACCTGCAGGCATTTACTCAATACACCTGGCAGATCGCTAATCCGATGCAGATTATTGCGCAGGTGACCGGGCTGATCCAGTCTGCTTTTGCTGCCATCGACCGGGTCTTTGAAGTCTTGGATCAAGAAGAGGAAAATCAGTCCTACAGCATCGAGTTAGAGGAATCGATCAGCGGCCAGGTTTCTTTTGACAATGTTTCTTTTTCTTATCAGCCTGACCAGACCTTAGTTGAAAACTTTGATGTGGATGTAAAGCCGGGCGAGATGATTGCTATCGTAGGGCCGACAGGTGCAGGGAAGACGACGATGATCAATCTGCTCATGCGCTTCTATGATGTCACCGGCGGACGGATTACTGTAGACGGCAAAGATATAAGGGCCTTAAAACGGCAGCAGTACCGCAGCCAGTTTGGGATGGTCCTGCAGGATACCTGGCTGTTCGAGGGCAGTATCCGGGAGAATCTCCGTTTTGGGAATTTAGAAGCTAGTGATGCTGAAATTGAAGAAGCAGCCCGTACGATGAATGTCCATGGGTATATCATGTCGCTGCCTGAAGGATATGACTCAATCATCGACCAGGAATCTTCTAACATCTCTGCGGGACAGAAGCAGCTGCTGACTATCGCCAGAGCACTGCTGGCAGATCCGCAGATTCTAATATTAGATGAAGCGACAAGTTCAGTGGATACAAGGATGGAGCGTTTGATCCAGGAAGCGATGAATCAGCTGATGAAGGGGCGTACGAGCTTTGTTATTGCCCACCGCTTGTCTACTATTCAAAATGCTGACCGCATCTTGGTTATGCGTGCCGGCCAGATCATTGAGCAGGGCAGTCATGAGGAGCTTTTAGCTGCCGGCGGTTTATATAATGAACTGTATAACAGCCAATTTGAACAATAAAAGAAAATTAAAGGTGAAATAGACCGGCTGAGATTTCCTGAGTAAAAGAGAAGCTTTCTCAGGAAATCTTTTATCTTCATGCCTATCTTTAAAAGGGTGACTGAGAACTCCATCTCATCTAAAGAAGATACGGGAAAAATCTGTGATATAATAAAACAGAATTTGATTTAAAGGGGGGATTCTCTTGGACTTTGACTGGACACAGCTTTTCTCTTTCAGAACCTTAATGAATTTAATCGATATAGGTATTGTTGCATTCGTTATCTCTAATATTCTCCGCTTGTTCCGTAATACTCGGGCGATGCAGCTTCTAAATGGGATAGCGATCATCATCGTTGTAAAATTCATCAGTTCGTTTCTTGGCTTACACACCACTGAATTCATAGTGGATTTTATTATCCAATGGTCAGCCATTGCTTTAATCGTTATTTTCCAGCCTGAGTTGCGTAAGGCATTAGAACATCTGGGAAGAAACAAAGTCTTTGACCGGCGCGGAAAAGATGTTGTAAACCAAGATGAAAGAGTCGTCGATGAGATTATGGAAGCAGTTCGATATATGGCCCGACGAAAAATAGGTGCACTCATCTCGATCGAAAAAGATCTGCCTCTGAATGAGTATGTAGAAACAGGAATCAAAATCGATTCGCTGATTACTTCTCAATTATTAATTAATATCTTTATACCTAATACGCCCCTGCATGATGGGGCAGTTATTTTGCAGGGCCACCGGATAGCTTCAGCTGCAAGTTATCTGCCCTTGTCAGAAAACCCTTCTGTACCTAAGAAGTATGGGACACGTCACCGGGCCGCGATCGGATTGAGTGAGAACAGTGACGCTGTCACCATAGTAGTGTCAGAAGAAACAGGAACCATCAGTATTTCTAACCGGGGAAAGCTGCTGGCAGATTTGGAAGCAGAGGATGCCCGTGATTATTTAAAAGCAGAGCTGGTGGTTGATGACAATGAATCTAATGTCACCTGGTTTGAGAAGTTATTTTCTCGTCGAACTAAGGGAGGTGATTCTTAGTGTCTAAAAAAGCAGAGTTTGAAAAGTGGTCAGGACGGATTATCTCCCTTATCATAGCCGTGCTGCTGTTTCTATACGTCAGCTATGAGAATTCCAGAATGATTAGTTCATACAATCCCGGAGGTGGAGCAAGTATATCGACAGAAGAAACAATTACTTCTGTACCCATCGAGATTAATGTTGATTCTAACCAATATTTTGTCTCAGGTGTTCCGGAGTCAGCGACTGTAACTTTAAGAGGACCGCAGGCAGTCATTACACAGTTTCTTGCAACGAATGAATTAGTCACTCAGACTCCTGACCTCAACGAATTAGGGGTAGGGAATCATGACATCTCTCTTAACGTTAAGTATCTGCCTAATCGTGTAGAAGCCGATATCATGCCGGCATCAATAGACATCACTATTGAGAGAAAAGTTGTAAGAGAGTATAATATTGGAGTTCTCTATGATGATAATATATTTGCAGAAG
>CAYTHW010000026.1:0-7956 GCA_964437675.1 uncultured Atopococcus sp.
AGATGTGACCATCCACATTATTTCTGATTCCATCGGGCAGACGGCCCACACAGCTGTTAAATCGGCAACCTTCCAGTACCCGCAGGTTAAATTCAATATCATCGTCCACAACTTTGTCGACAGCCAGGAAGAACTGGTGGGTATCTTAGACAAGATCAAAGGAAGTAACCAGATCATCGTCCATACTTTGGCCGCCAATCATCTTAATCAAATCCTCGTCGGCCACTGTGAGAATAATAGTCTGGCCCATCTGGACTTTCTCCACCCTCTCCTGTCCATCATCGAAGAAAAGACAGGCAAGCAGGCTTCAGAAATTTCCGGAGCAAAGCCGGTCATGGATGAGAGTTATTTCGAGAGAAACAGTGCCATGGAATTTGCTGTCTCTTACGACGACGGCCAGCAGGCTGACAGTCTGGCCCATGCGGATATCATCCTGCTCGGCATCTCCAGAACTTCCAAGACTCCTTTGAGTATCTACCTGGCTTATCTCAATTACAAGGTGGCCAATATTCCTCTCTACCCCGAAGTTGAGGTGCCCGAGGAAATCTTCGACATCGATCCTAAAAAGATTATCGGCCTCACCACGAGTCTGGATTCTTTGATGAAAATCCGCCAAGAAAGAATGAAGTCTTACGGCATGGATCCTAATAATTCTTATTCCAGCTGCGCAAGGGTCCAGGCTGAGCTGGAATATGCTGAAAATTTATTTGAAAAACTCGGCTGTTTAGTAATCGATGTGACCCACCGCTCCATCGAAGAAACTGCCAGCCTCATCCTCAATCATCTGAAAGAATAGAAAAAATCCTGAACATGGTGACATGTTCAGGATTTTTTAATAGCTCTCTCTTAATCAATCATATTCGATCCCACTCATTATATCTTCTTTTAAGGTCGGGATGAAGGTTCCCATTTTCAGCATATAAATTTCATGGGCATAAGGTGCCTTTTTATTTTTCTTATCCTCGCCCACATAGGGTGTTTCTAGGATCTTAGGTATCTCTTTGAGCTGGGGGTGGTGCACGATAGCATTCAAGGCTTCAAAACCAATCTCACCAAAGCCGATATTTTCATGTCGATCTTTCTGGGCACCCTGCTCATTCTTCGAGTCATTGACATGGACCACTTTCAGATAGTCCAGGCCGATGATCCGGTCAAACTCTTCCAGAACTCCGTCGAAGTCGTCGCGGATAGGATATCCTGCATCATGGCAGTGACAGGTGTCTAAGGTGACTGAAACCTTTTCTTTCAGCTCGATGCGGTCGATGATGGCTGCCAGTTCTTCAAAACTCCGGCCGATCTCCGTCCCCTTGCCTGCCATCGTCTCTAAAGCAATACTGACTTCCTGGTCTTCACTGAGAAATTCATTGAAGCCCCGGGCGATCTGCTCGATCGCCGCCTCAGGTCCTGCACCCACATGGGCCCCTGGGTGGTAGGTCATCTGCTTCGTCTGTAAGGCGTCGGCGCGCTGGATTTCTTCCTTCATAAATTGAACACCGAATTGGAACTGCTCCGGCTTGTTGATATTACCCAGGTTAATGATATAGGGTGCATGAAGCACGATATCACTGATGCCTTGCTCTTCCATGAGATGGTGACCTTCCTCGATCCGCATCTCTGAAGAATCTTTGCGGCGGGTATTTTGAGGAGCACCCGAGTAGATCATGAAAGTCGTCGAGCCATAAGAAGCTGCCTCCTCGACAGCACCTTCCAGCATGGCTTTACCCGACATGGACACATGAGAGCCGAGAAGCATTAATCCAGCTCCTCCTCATCGATATCCACATAGATAGACAATTCTTCCAGCTGGCGGTCAGAAATAACTGACGGCGCTTTGGTCATCGGATCCATAGCATTGGAGTTTTTAGGGAAGGCGATGACTTCACGGATATTCTCTTCACCGGCCAGAATCATCACCAGACGGTCCAGACCGAAGGCGATTCCTCCATGCGGCGGGAAGCCGTAATCCATGGCTTCTAAGAGGAAGCCGAACTGCTCTTCGTACTCTTCAGCAGTGAAACCTAACGCTTTGAACATATTCTCCTGTACTTCACGCTGATAGATACGCAGTGAACCTCCACCGATTTCATAACCGTTTAAGACGATATCGTAAGCATCCGCATAGACTTCTTCCGGAGCCGATACCAATTTGTCGACGTCTTCTTCTTTCGGCATGGTGAATGGGTGGTGGGCAGCTACATAGCGTTTTTCATCTTCATCATACTCTAATAACGGCCAGTCGACGATCCAGACAAACTTGAAGACAGAGTTGTCGATCAAGCCTAATTCTTTAGCTAGGCGGTTACGCAGGTGGCCGAGAGCATCATGAACGACATCAGCCTGGTCAGCCACAAATAAGATCAGGTCTCCGGCTTCAGCATTCAGCTTTTCGACGATGGCTTTTTCTTCAGGTTTTTCTTTGAAGAATTTAGCGATCGGACCTGTCAAGCCGGACTCGTCTACCTTGATCCAGGCCAGGCCTTTGGCGCCGTAAATTTTAACATAATCCAATAAACCTTCATCGATGTCTTTACGTGTATAGTTGTCAGCGGCACCTTTCGCATTGATGGCTTTGACCATACCGCCCTTTTCAACCGTTCCGGAGAAGACCTTGAAGTCTGTCTCTGTCATATCTTCGCTCAGATCCACTAAAGGCATGTCAAAGCGTAAGTCAGGCTTGTCTGTACCATAGATATTAATGGCATCATCGTAAGTCATTCTCTGGATAGGCAGTTCGATGTCTACTCCCATAGATTCCTTCATGACATAAGCAAGCAGCTGCTCGATGATCTCCTGGATCTCTTCATCATCCATGAAAGTAGTTTCGATATCCAACTGAGTGAATTCCGGCTGGCGGTCACCGCGTAAGTCTTCATCACGGAAGCAGCGGACGATCTGGTAGTAGCGGTCGAATCCTCCGCTCATCAACAGCTGTTTAAAGAGTTGTGGAGACTGCGGCAGGGCATAGAAACTTCCTTCATGGACACGGGAAGGAACGACATAGTCACGCGCACCCTCAGGCGTCGATTTAGTCAAGTAAGGTGTTTCGATATCGATGAAGCCGTCTTTGTCTAAATAATTGCGAATGGCCTGGGTTACTTTGTGGCGTAAATACATATTTTTCTGCATTCTATCCTGACGCAGATCGAGATATCTATAATGGCCGCGGATCTCTTCTGAGACATTCGTCGAAGCATTTAAGTTGAAAGGTAAAGCTTTGGATTTATTGATGATTTTAATTTCAGCAGCTTCAATTTCCAGCTCACCTGTCGCCAGTTCCGGGTTGACCGTCTCTGCATCACGCTTGATGACTTTCCCGCGGACTTCGACGACATACTCAGATCTCAAGCTGTCAGCGACCTTCCAGGCATCTTCAGAAATATCCGCGTCTGCCATGATCTGGACGATACCCTCACGGTCACGCAGATCCAGGAAGATGATTCCTCCCAGGTCCCGGCGGTTGTCGATCCAGCCTTTCAATACCACTTCTTCATTCAATAAGTCTTCATTAACGAGTCCACAATAGGTTGTGCGTTTCATTTTAGTCCTCCCGATTTTCTTCTTTTAATTCTTGTAATTTTTCTTCAAAGAGACCGGCAAAGTCCTCTTTTTCCAGGTCAGTCAAGGCAATCTTTCCTTGCTGTCCTTTCGTCATCTCCTTAATAGAGATGCTGCCTTCTTCCAGCTCTTCTTCACCCAGAATCATCACAGAACGCGCATGCAGACGGTCAGCTGATTTGAATTGGGCTTTCGGTTTGCGGTCCAGGTAATCTTTATCGGCCTTCAAGCCTGCCCGGCGTAACTGTTCGACGATCTTAAAGGTCGCCCGGCTGACAGCATCGCCGCCGATACCTACCACATAGACATCAAGTACATGTGGATCAGGGATTTCCACACCCAGACTTTCTAGGGTGAGTAAAATACGTTCGATTCCTAAAGCAAAGCCAAAGGCCGGTGTCTCCGGTCCGCCCATATCTTCGACCAGGTTGTCATAGCGGCCGCCTGCACAGATTGTCGTGATATTTCCAAAAACCTTGTCGTCTGACATAATCTCAAAGACAGTATCCGTGTAATAATCCAGCCCCCGCACCATCGTCGGATCGACTGTATATTCAACATCCAGTTCATCCAGCAGCTGGCGGACAGCTTCCAGGTGGGCTTTAGAACTTTCATCCAGGTAGTCGAGCATTTTAGGTGCATCGGCTACAAACTGCTGGTCCTTTTTATCCTTGCTGTCTAAGATACGTAAAGGATTCTTCTCCAGACGGTTCTGGGAATCTTTGCTGAGCTGGTCTTTATAAGGACGGAAATAGTCCACCAGGGCCTGATGGTAGTGTTTACGGGCTTCTACATCACCCAGAGAGTTAATCACCAGCTTCAAGTTTTTCAAGCCCAGCTTTTCAAATAAGCGGACGGCCATGACCATCACTTCCACATCGGTCTGAGGACTGGTTGAATCGAAAACTTCAACGCCCAGTTGATGGAACTGGCGCATTCTCCCCCCTTGAGGGTTTTCATAACGGAACATCGGTCCGATATAATAAAGTTTCTGGGGCTTATTATGTTCCGGCCCATATAACTTATTTTCCACATAAGCACGGACGACAGATGCCGTTCCTTCGGGTCTCAAAGCGATATGACGGTCGCCCTTGTCATAAAAGTCATACATCTCTTTCGAAACAACATCACTCGTTTCGCCGACACCCCTTTGAAAGAGTTCATAGTCTTCAAACATCGGCGTCCGGATTTCCTGGAAACCGTAAGTGTCGAGTAGTTCTTTTGAAACATGTTCTACATATTGCCATTTAAATGAATCTGAAGGTAAAATATCAGCTGTACCTTTTGGTTTTTGATGTTTCAATCGTTTCACTTGCCTTTCTTGTCTGCTCAAAAAAAGTCCTTATTCTTAATGCTAAGAATAAGGACGAATTATTATTTTAAACGTGGTACCACCTTTATTTTGAAATGTTACATTTCACTCTTGGTCTAACGCCCACGCGTGACAGCTTTTAACTATCATCCTCCAAAGTGTCTTTCTGCTCAAATGATGCCTTTGCTTTCAGCATTCACAAAAGTCTCTGTCCCAACAGTTGAACATACTTTCTTTTTCATAGGAAGTTATTATTTACAAGATGAATTTTACTAAAGGTCGGCTTAAATGTCAAACTTGTCATGATTTATCTTCATATTTCCCCGCTTTGATTAATCCTGCCCACGCCATCTAGACATTTCCTGTTTTTTTCTATAGACTTATACCTTAGATAAACAAATTCAGAAAGCCCGGAGAGCTTATATCTTTTTAACCTAGGAGCAGACATAGATGAATCCAACACAGAAAAAAGCTTTAATCAAAAAAAGAATATTTTTAATCTTCATTTCCATCATTCTCTTGGTGACCATCTCTTCCACGATAGTGATGGCCCAGGACAATGTCGTCACTGTCGAGAGCAGCTTTCTCAATGTGCGGGTAGGTCCCGGTCTCTCTTATGAAGTGATGGACGAATTGAATTACGGGGATGAGATCAATGTCATCGAGGAATCCAATGAGTGGTATAAGATACGCCTGGCTGATGACCGCATCGGATGGGTCGCCAGCTGGAATGTGAGCGAGGAAGACCCGGAGGCCTATCAAAACACCTATGCCCGGGTGAGTAATGATTTTGCCAATGTCAGACTCTATGCCGATGCGCAGTCCGACCTTTTAGGCACCGTCTACCAGGGAACAGAGCTGGAAGTCGTCTTTGCCGAGCATGAATGGGTCCAGGTCCAGTATATGGGCTCGCTGGGATGGATCCGCGGCGACCTGCTGGAAGTTTATGAAGGGTCACGCGCACCCGAAGTCACCCAGGAAGATGCTGCAGGAGCTGAGGACCTGAATATAGATCTCGCTCCGGCTCAGCCCGGCGTCGCTCTTTCAGAAGCCACGATCGTCCTGGATGCCGGCCACGGAGGTATCGATCCGGGAGCGGTTTCCGATGAGTTTCTGGAAAAAGATGTGGCCCTGGAAACAGCCAGCAGACTCCAGCAAAGACTGCAGGCGGCAGGGGCTGAAGTCATCTTGACCCGCTCGGATGATTCAGATGTCAGCCTTTCTGACCGGGCCTATATTTCCAACCAGTACGGTGCCCATGCTTTCATCAGTATCCATTATGATGCATCCAATGAGCCGAACCAGAGATCCGGGACATCCACCTACTACTATGATGACAATGATATAGCCCTGGCTGAGACACTCAATTCTTACCTGCTCTCTTACGGTCTGCTTCAAAATCACGGAGTCAACTTCGGAGATTTCCAGGTCCTGCGTGAGAATTACCAGCCTGCGATTCTGCTGGAATTAGGTTATATGAACCATGATCTGGACCACAGCATGATCTACACCGATCATTACCAGAAGAGCATCGTAGAAACTATTTATCAAGGACTGGCTGACTACTTCTCTTAAGTCGACAGATAGAAAACGATCCGGAAAATTCCGGATCGTTTTTTTGTTTAATCAATTTATATTTAAGCTTCGCTGGTTTCATACTGACCCGTCTCGATATGAATAGACAGAAAAGTAATATCAGATGGATTGACTCCGCCGATACGGCTGGCCTGTCCGATGGTTTCGGGACGAATTCTTTCCAGTTTCTCTCTGGCTTCCAGGGCTAAGTTGTGAACCTGGTTGTAATCCAAGTTTTCCGGGATGGCTTTTTCTTCCATTCTCTGGAATTTCTCAGCATTTTTCAATTCCTTAGTGATATAGCCTTCGTAATGGGCACGGATATCGATCTGCTCCGCCACTCCTTTATCGAAAGGATAGTCACTTGGCGAAAATTCGAGGACTTCTTCATAGGTCCATTCTGGACGTTTGATCAAGTTATAGGCTAAGATGCCGTCTCTCAATTCTTTGGCGCCCTTTTCGATTACTTTAGCATTTAATTCAGGTGTCGGCTTCAAGAAGGTCGACTGCAGGCGCTCGATTTCAGCTTCTACCTGAGCTTTTTTCTCCAGAAAAGCTTCATAACGTTCATCAGAAAGCAGGCCTAATTCATGGCCGTATTCTGCCAGTCTGAAGTCCGCATTATCATGACGTAATAAAAGACGGTATTCCGCACGTGAAGTCAGCAGACGGTAAGGTTCCGTCGTCCCTTTCGTCACCAGGTCATCGATCATGACACCGATATAGGCTTCATCCCGGCGCAGAACGAAAGGCTCCTTGCCCTGAACGGCTAAAGCGGCATTGATTCCTGCCATGATTCCCTGTCCGGCTGCTTCTTCATAGCCGGAAGTTCCATTCATCTGTCCCGCGGTAAATAAGTTTTTGACAGCTTTGGTTTCCAGATTAGAACGCAACTGATAAGGTAAGACGACGTCATATTCGATCGCATAGCCGTCACGGATTACCTCAGCTTCTTCCAGACCTGGAATCGTATCCAGGATCTCTCTTTGAACATCAGCCGGCAGGGATGTAGAAAGCCCCTGAACATAAATGCGGTCATTGCGGCGGCTTTCCGGCTCAAGGAAGATCTGCTGGCGGTCTCTGTCCGGGAAGCGGGTAATTTTGTCTTCGATTGAAGGACAGTAGCGCGCACCCACCCCGTCGATGATACCTGTAAACATAGGCGACAGATTGGCATTGGCCTTGATGATCTCGTGGGTTGTCTCATTCGTATAAGTCAGCCAGCAGGACATTTGATCTTTCAAATAGACGCTGTCCGGGGTTTCATAAGAAAAATGATTCGGCTCTTCATCTCCCGGCTGTTTTTCAGCTTTGGAAAAGTCCACCGTATTTCTATCTACCCGCGGGGGTGTTCCTGTTTTGAATCGATCAAGGACGAAGCCGCGCTCAATCAAATCTTCAGATAATTTGTCTGAAGATTTTGAATTATTGGGACCTGATGAATAACGCATATAGCCGATGATGATTTCTCCCCGGGAAGAAGTTCCCGTCGTCAAAACGACAGCTTCGGCCTG
>CAYTHW010000026.1:8056-14757 GCA_964437675.1 uncultured Atopococcus sp.
AGGTCTAAATCTATAGTGATAAGGACAGTCTCCATACCCATCCGGGCAGAAGCTAAAGCAGCTTCACATCCTGCATGCCCTGCACCAACAACGATAACATCATATTTTGTGTCTTGAGTCATGTGTTTCCTCCTTCTATTTACCTAAGCAAAAGTTGCTGAACAGTTCATTTAATAATTCATCCTGCATCGTATCACCGGTAATCTCACCCAGCGTCTCCCAGGCATGGGTCATATCGATCTGCACCAGATCGACAGGCATTCCCATATTCAGTCCGTTGATCACATCTTGCAGGGACTGCCGGGTCTCATTCAACAAGGCAATATGACGGGTGTTAGAAATGTAATTGGCATCCTTTTCGATCGTCTCACCTTGGAAGAAGAGCTCTGCAATGGCATTCTCCAAGTCATCAATTCCCGATTTATCCATCATAGAAGTCGCGATGACAGGCGATCCGCCGACTAAACCTTCTATTTCATCCAGACTTACGACCGGCTCCAAGTCCGACTTATTCAAAACGATGATCCGCTGTTCTTCTTCCGTCAGCTTCAGCAGTTCATGATCCGTTTCATTCAAAGCCTGACTCTGGTCGATCACAAACAAAATCAAATCTGATTCTTCGATCGCCTGGCGGCTGCGTTCTACTCCAATTTTCTCGACGGTATCCTCTGTCTCCCGGATACCGGCTGTGTCGATCAATTTCAAAGGAACTCCGCGGACATTGACATAGTCTTCTACGATATCGCGGGTGGTTCCCTCGATGTCCGTCACGATAGCCTTGTCTTCTCCCAAGAGTCGGTTCAAGAGACTGGATTTCCCGACATTGGGACGGCCGATGATGGTGGTTTTCAAACCCTCCCGCAGGATTCTTCCCTGCTGGGCAGTAGAGAGAATAGAAGTAATCTCAGTCAGTAATTCTTGCGCTTTATTCATCAGCAGTGACGAGGTCATCTCTTCGACTTCATCATATTCCGGATAATCGATATTCACTTCGACTTGAGCTAAAACATTGAGGATTTCCCGTCTCAAGTTTTCAACGACCTCTGACAGGTCTCCGCTCAGCTGATTGAAGGCATTGGATTTTGAAGCTTCTGTTTTTGATTCAATTACATCCATGACTGCTTCAGCCTGCGACAGGTCGATTCGTCCATTTAAAAAGGCACGTTTAGTGAATTCACCAGGTTGGGCGAGACGGGCACCTTGAGAAAGAACCGCCTGCAGCACCTGGTTGGTCACCAGCATACCACCATGGGTGTTAATTTCGACGATATCTTCACGGGTATAGGTTTTAGGTCCCTTTAAGACAGAGACCATCACTTCATCAATGACTTGATTTTTCTCAGGGTCTACGATGTGGCCGTAGTGAACAGTATGACTGTCCACCCGGCTTAATTTTTTATCATTCATCCGGTAGAGCTGGTCGATGATAGTTAAAGCATCTTCACCACTCACACGGACAATACCAATACCGCCTTCTCCCGGCGGTGTAGAAATAGCTGCAATTGTATCAAAATCAGTTGCCATTCTTATCCTCCTTTATTTATTTCTATTTCAATAAAAAAAGCGCCTCCCAAATAATAAGCGACATTCCGTCAACAAATCTTTGGGTCAAGCACTTTCACTACTCTCACACATTATTTAATTTAACCGTACAATATTTTATGATTTTTTCAGCCTCTTGTCAACTTATCTGTCTTTGCTGTCGATGACGATAGTCACCGGCCCGTCGTTGATGAGGGAAACCTGCATATCTGCCCCAAACTCACCCGTCTCTACGGTCAAGCCTTCTTGTCTTAAACCTTCATTATAAGCTTCATAGAGAGGTAAGGAATGGTCAGGCCTTGCTGCATCCACAAAACTGGGTCTGTTTCCCTTTTTTGTATTGGCATGAAGAGTGAACTGGGAAATAGACAGGACCTGGCCGCCTACATCCTTCAGGGAAATGTTCATCTTTCCTTCTTCATCTTCAAAAATGCGCATATTAGCCGTCTTACGGACCAGGTAATCTACATCTTCCTGGCTGTCCGCTTCCTCTACACCTACTAAAACCATGAATCCTCGGGCGATCTGACCGACGACTTCTTCATCGATAGAAACACTGGCCTTTGATACTCTCTGGATAACAATTCTCATCTGATCTTTCTCCTAGTTTATGATATGACCCGGTCGACAGTATAAATATCAGGGACATTCTTGATCTTATCAACGACATAATCTAGTTCCTCTGTATTGGAGATTCCGATCGTCATACGGATAGCGGCCATATTAGTGGTTGGATTGGTGGTAGCAGTCATATTCGCTATGTTGATCGTCTCCGGCAGATTACTCACCGTTTGAATGATTTCATTGAATAAACCCGGATGGTCATAGGCTGATATTTGAAGCTCGGCATTATAAGTGATCTTGCTCTGCTCTTCCCTGTCCCATTCTATCTCCAGAAGCCGCTCAGGTTCAGCTCCTTTAATATTAGGACAATCCTGACGGTGGATAGAGATGCCGCGTCCACGTGTGACATAACCGACGATTTCATCGCCCGGAACTGGGTTACAGCAGCCGCTCAGGCGGGTGAGTAAATTACTGGAACCAGCTACACTTACTCCGCCATCATGTTTAATTTTCATTTTTTCATTGCGTTCCTGCTGGTGCTGGCTGGTCGTTGGGGCGGCAGGCTGCCCTTCATTTTGTTTTTCTTCTTCACGTATATCTTTCAAGAGGAAATTGACGAGAGTCGTCAGGCGAATCTCACCAAAGCCTACAGCAGCATATAACTCTTCATCCGAATTATAGTTGAAACGCTCCCGTGTCCGGTCTAAATTAGCACGGGTGAGCACTTTTTTCGGCTTGTAACCTTCATCTTGAATCGCCTGCTCCAGCTGATTTAATCCCTCACGGATATTTTCTTCTTTATTTTCAGTTCTGAAGAAATGTTTAATACGGTTTCTTGCCTTGGAAGTGGTGACATGCTTCAGCCAGTCACGACTTGGACCATAAGAGGATTGTGAAGTTATGATTTCGACAATATCCCCATTTTTTAACTTGTAGTTCAAAGGCACGATGCGCCCGTTGACTTTAGCTCCTGTAGACTTTTGACCGACTTCAGTATGGATATTATAGGCAAAGTCGAGAGTCGAGGCACCTTTGGGTAATTCAATAACATCATTCTCCGGGGTGAAAACATAGACTTTATCATTGAGCAGATCATGCTTGACACTGTCGACAAAATCTTCAGCAGTTAAACTTTCAGACTGGTAATCTAAAATATCCTGGAACCAGTTCAATTGCTGCTGGTCGACTGTCCCTGTAATACCTTCTTTATAAGCCCAGTGAGCAGCAACCCCGTATTCTGCGATCTCATGCATTTCTTCTGTCCGGATCTGAACCTCGATCGGTGTCGCTCTGGGGCCTAAGGCTGTCGTATGCAGGGACTGGTACATATTCTCTTTGGGCATAGCTATGTAATCTTTGAAGCGCCCCGGGATAGGTTTCCACTTGGTATGGATTGCACCCAGGACTGCATAACAGTCTTTGACTGATTTAGTGATGACCCTCACGGCCAGCAGATCATATATTTCTTCAAACTGCTTTCTCTGCGTCTTCATCTTCTTGAAAATAGAATAGATGTGCTTAGGACGTCCGGTAATCGTTCCTTCGATCTCTAATTCTTCCAGGGTTTCGCGTATTTCTTCGATGGCATTATTGATATAAGCCTCACGCTCTTCCCGTTTGGACTGCATGAGCTGAACGATGCGGTAATATTGCTGGGGATCGGTGTAGCGCAGGGATAAATCTTCTAATTCCCACTTGATGGCACTGATCCCTAAACGATCTGCCAGCGGTGCATAGATATCTAAAGTTTCCTGGGCGATCGAGCGCTGTTTCATCGGATTGCTGTGGTGTTCCAAGGTCCGCATATTATGGAGACGGTCTGCGAGCTTGACCAGGACGACCCGCATATCTTCTGCCATCGCCAGCAGCATCTTCCGGTGATTTTCAGCCTGCTCTTCTCTTTTAGAGTCAAATTTATACTGACCCAGCTTGGTCACCCCGTTGACGATATGGGCGACGACCGGCGAAAACTCTTCACTCAATTCTTCCAGACTGACATCTGTGTCTTCGACCACATCATGCAGGTAACCTGAGGCAACGGTTGAAGGATCTAATTCCAATTCAGCTAAGATAGCTGCAACTTGAGTGGGGTGAGTAATATAAGTCTCTCCGGACTTTCGAAACTGCCCTTCATGAGCTTTTTCAGCATATTTATAGGCTTTCTCGATAAAATTTATTTCTTTTTCAGTTTTCATGTATTCCCGGCATTTTTCCAGAACCTGCTCGGGGCTGTAAACTTTATGTCGGCTCATTTTTTCACCCTCCTCTCTTCATATTTCTATTACTCCATTATACAGCAAATAGCGCTGTTATACAACTTCTAAACACATTCATCGAGGGCTTTCGGCTGTAAAACATAAGACACCCAGTCCTGCATTTCCAGGGCGAGTATGATTTCAAATTCATTTTCTTCGATAGATTCAAGGACATCTTCTTTTAGCTTATTCAAGATGCCCGAGACAAGCAGGAAGCCGCCTGGATTTAATAAAGGCTTGGCCTGGGGTATGAGCTGTGCTACATATTCAGCGACAATATTGCCTACTATTATATCGAAAGAACCTTCGACATCACGGAGAAGATCATTGGTAAAAGCCTGGAAAGGAACATCCAGCTGATTGAGTCTCCAGTTCCTTTCTGTGCTTTCTACAGCCTGCTCATCGATATCGCAAGCTGTGACGCGCCCGGCTCCCAGGCGGCCGGCGGTGATAGATAAGACACCCGAACCTGAGCCGACATCTATGACAGTCTCCCCGCCCTGCATGACTTTTTCTAGGCCCAGCATAGCTAGGACAGTCGTAGGGTGACGGCCGGTCCCAAAAGCAAGCCCCGGGTCTAAAATTACAGAACTGCTCGTCTTTTCCACTTTTCTGGATTGGACTTTACCTGCAGGTACAATCTGCAGATAACGTGAGATATGAATGGGCTCATAATGCTCTTGAAAAGCATTCTGCCAGTCTTCATCATGAACATCTTCTATTGTGATTTCCGGCCGGCTCATCAAGAGACCGAACTCTAATAATTCATCTATTTTCTCATCCAGCTCACATTCGATTTCCTCGATATCTGAGTCAGCTGAAAAATAACCCGTCACCAGTAATTGATGGCTGTTCTCTACATTTAAGTCTTCGCCGGACCATATCAAATGGATCTTCTGCTTGATTTTTTCGATTTCTCTGGGATCATGAATGGCTGTCCCGGAAGAACCCAGTTCCATCAATATATTCGAGACGGCTTCTTGAGCTTGAGAATCAATCTTTAATTTTATTTCTATCCATGAAGTCATAATACTCTCCTCTTAATATCTGATTGCCAAGTAGTCATTTTTTTGCTAAGTTCATTCTAAAGTACTCAAAGGAGCAGCTGTTAATGACCACTAAAGAAAAAATCCTGAAAATGTTGCTTGACGGCAGAAACACCACCCTGTCAGGCGCCGCTATGGCTGAAGAAATCGGGGTATCCCGTAATACTGTCTGGAAGGCCGTCCAAGACCTCCAGGCTTATGGCTATACTATCGAATCGATTCCTGCCAAGGGCTATCAACTCATTGCATATACGGATCAGGTCGATCCTTTTTTGATCAAATATCTCCTGGCTGATTTTTCAAACTTTAAAGTGAGCTATCATCCCGAAGTAGACTCAACCAATGACTTGGCCCGTCAGGAGCTCCTGCAGTTTCCAGAACAAAACACCCTGGTCATCGCCGGCAGACAAATTTCAGGCCGGGGAAGACGTGGCCGGGCCTTCTATTCCGAACTCAGCCATGGTCTCTATATGTCACTCGGCATCCGTCCCGATACAGAGGATCTGAAAGAAGTACCGATCTATACTTTGTTAACCGCTGTCGCCTGTATGCAGGCCTTCAAACCCTATGTGGAGGAAGACTTACAAGTTAAATGGGTCAATGACCTCTTCTACCGGGGACGAAAAGTGGCGGGAATTTTATCTGAAATGGTCACCCACCTTGAAAATCACGATGTGCCCGGCATCGTGATCGGTATAGGAATCAACCTGGCGGGTCAGTTTTCTAAGGCTCAGCAGGAGATTCAAGATGTTGCGGGCACTATTTTCGGAAAGGAAATACCTGAAGAATTTAACGTGAATGAATTCATCGTCTCTTTCCTCAACTATTTTACTGACTATCAAGAGCAACTTCCACAAAAGAGTTTTTTAGACATTTATAAAGAGCAGCTGCTCGGTTTGAATCAAGAAATCCACTATTATATTGGTGACGAAAAATACACAGGTATCATCCGGGGAATCAATGAGGAAGGCCACCTGCTCATCGAAGATGACCAGCATCAAATGAAAGCCTTGTACGGCCAGGAGATTCACTTCTCCAGCTCCCAATTTTTAATATAGATGACACTCGACTCTAAACAGCTAAAAAAGTGCCGCTGTCTCAAAGACAAAAGCACTTTCATTTTACTGTTCCTTCTATTTATGGCTCTCTACGAATCCTTTTAAGTGTTGGATGAACTGCTCGAGTTTTTCTTGGCTTGCTGCATAGCTTAAACGGAAGAATCCGCTGCCTGCTTCGCCGAATGAACTTCCGGGAATAACACCGATTTTAGCTTCTTGAGCAAGTTCCAGACAGA
>CAYTHW010000027.1:0-6525 GCA_964437675.1 uncultured Atopococcus sp.
TGACAGAACCTGTGATTGATTCGAGGAGGAGTGGAATCGATGAAACATTTATATATGCACCGGCCTCATCACAAGCATTCTAAGAATGAATATAAGGTATGTAACTATCAAGGAGATGCCCTGTACTTTATCCGAGGACGGTGGGGCAGGCTGGAAGACCGTGTGATTCTCTATGATTTAGATAAGGAAGAGATCTACCGTGCCACCCAGGTCCTTTTATCTATCCTGCCTAAATTTGAATTAAGCTACAAAGGAGAATTCATCGGTAATGTCACCAAGCATATCCGTTTCAAGAAAACTTACTTTACAGTGAGCCATCTGGGCTGGGTCATTCGGGGAGATTTTGAAAAGAAAGAATATTATATTTCTAAATCAGGTAAAAAGATAGCCTATATTCAAAAGTCCATTGCCTACAAGGGAGATTATTTCTTCATCAGCTTCTCGGACACCAAGTACGAAGGCCTCTATTGTCTGCTGGCTATTCTTTTGGACCATTATGCGCCGGACTACTTAAACAATAACCCTCTGCGCCTGGTCAAGGGAGACCATAACCATTCTTTCTTATTTTATGACTCTGGATCAAAGAAATCCTTGGAGACTAAATCTAAAGGCTCTGTACTCTAACTTTAACTTCATAGAAAAGCACCTCTTTTTATCTGTTGAATACCAGATTCTTAAGAGGTGCTTTTTTTATCTGTTAATTGTTCTGCCAGACTTTCTTTGATTCGGACAGCCACTTCTTCCGGAATACCTAAGTCTTTGATTTCTTCAACATCCGCCCGGGCTGTATTCTTTAATGATCGGAAGTGCTTCATGACCTTTTGCCTTCTTTTCGGTCCCACTCCTTCGATCTTGTCTAATTGAGAGGAGAAGCTGCTTTTACTGCGCGTGGTACGGTGAAAAGTAATGGCGAAACGGTGGACTTCATCCTGAATCCTTTGAACTAAATAAAAAGCCTGGCTTTTAGGATCCAAGTCTACAATCTGGTAGTCTGTATCCGGATGGCCGACCAGGAGATTAGCCGTGCGGTGGCGGTCATCTTTGACGATTCCAGCCACAGGCAGATGGAGACTTAATTCGTTTTCTAAAACATCCAGAGCTGCATGAATCTGTACTTTACCCCCATCCATCAGGATTAAATCCGGGAGCTCGGCTCTTTCCTTCAATAAGCGGGAATACCGTCTGCGGATGACTTCCTGGGTAGTCGCAAACTCATCTGCACCTTCAACTGTTTTGATGTGATATTTCCTATAATTTTTCTTATCTGCTTTACCATTTTTGAAAGACACCATCGCAGATACAGGATGGGATCCTTGAATATTAGAATGGTCGAAAGCTTCGATCCGCTCAGCATAAGGAATATTCAGCACTTGGGACAGTTCCTGGCTCGCTCCCAAAGTCTTCTTCTCATTCATCTCCTGCAGCTGAAAATGCTCAGATAAAGCGATCTGGGCATTCTTCTCCGCAAGATCTAAGAGACGTTTCTTCTCTCCTCTTTGAGGAACCCGCACAGGGACCTGTAAAATATCAGCTAACTCTTCTTTTTCAAGTCCTGCCGGCACCAGTATTTCTTTCGGCTTGATATTATTCGGGTCGTCATAATATTGAAGGATATAGCGGGCCAGTTCTTCCTCCGGCCTGCCGTAGCAGGGTGCCATGTGTGCTTTTCTCTTAGTCAATTTTCTCTGGCGGATAAAGAAGACCTGGATAGAAATCCAGCCCTTGTTCATATAAAAACTGAAAATGTCACGAGGCGTATTATCTCGTGAAATGATGGTCTGTTTTTCTACCGTTTCTTCAATGTTACGTATCTGGTCACGCAGTTCAGCCGCCCGTTCATAATCAAGATTTTGGGAGGCTTCTTCCATTTTCACCAGAAGATCATCTTTGACCTCCTGCACATTACCATTCAAAAAGCTGCGGATTTTGGCCTTTTGCTCGTCATATTCTTCTTTAGAGACATCATGGTCGCAGGGCCCTATACACTGGCCGATATGGAAGTAGAGACAGGCCCGGCTCTGAGGGCCGTTACAACGTCTGAGAGGATAAAGTTTCTGCAGAATCTGTAAAGTCTGCTCAGCACCATAGACATTCGGGTAAGGACCGTAATATTCCGCACCGTCATTGAGAACTTCTGAGGCGATGACCATCTGCGGATTATCTTCATTCGTAATTTTCAAATAAGGATAGTTGGTTCCTGATTTTAATCGGATATTATATTTGGGCTGATGCTTTTTGATCAGAGTCACTTCAAGCAGCAATGCTTCTTTATTAGTAGTCGTCACGATCGTTTCAAAGTCTACAATTTCCGACACCAGTTTGGCTGTCTTACCCGTCTGTGTACTTTTAAAATAGGACCGCACCCTGTTCTTTAAGTTCTTTGCTTTTCCTATATAGATGATTTCTTCCTCGGCATTCTTATAGATATAAACCCCGGGTAAGTCCGGCAGCAATTTTAATTTTGATTCGATATAGTCACTGGCCAACTCTCTTCCTCCTTTCCTGTCAGAATATTAAAAAGCAATGACTTCAAAGCTGACTGAATAAAAGCTTTGTTTTCACTGCTCTATAATCTTGCACTATTCAATTATTATAACATTTCTGTCAACTAATCTAAAACTATCAGACAATTTTTCCTAAAAAATACGCCCCGGATGATTTACCGGGACGCAGGAATGAAAGCATGAGAAAATTATTCGACGACGATATTTTTCGGCTGGCCTTCTAAATAAGCCAAGGTATTCTCGAAAGCAATGTGGGCTCTGGCTACCATCGCTTCATCAGTTAAGAAGGCTACATGCGGAGTCAGCACTGCATTTTTGGCACTTAAGAGAGCATAGTCAGCTGGAATCGGCGGTTCCATATCGAAGACATCGATTCCGGCTCCGCCGATCTTACCTTCATTTAAGGCTTGAGCCAGAGCATCATTATCGACGATCGGTCCCCGTGCACAGTTGATGAATACTGCATCTTCTTTCATCAAATCTAACTTTTCTTTGGAAATTAAACCTTTGGTCTCGTCATTATTAGGTACATGGAGAGAGATGATATCACTTTCAGCCATCAATTCATCCAGGCTGACATAAGTGACACCCAGCTCTTTCATTTCTTCTTTTTCCGTGCGGCTGTAAGCCAGCAGATCGGCGCCGAAAGCATCGAACAGGCGGGCAGTCTGGCAGCCTATATTCCCCGTTCCTATGATTCCTACCGTTTTTCCTTTAATTTGACGGCCCTGGAAAGGCTTGCCAAAATCTTCAGCCAGGCGGATGTCCTGGTTACCCTCTGATATTTTACGATAGACATCCAAAGTTAAACCGATGACTAATTCAGCGACTGCATCATCTGAATAACCGGCAGCATTGGCGATCTTGATCTCATGGGTTTTTGCCGTTTCAACGTCTACATGATCAAAGCCCGTAAAAGCCACATTGATGAATTTCAGCTGGCCGGCAGACTCGATCACTTCACCAGGATAGGGATTGTTGGCAATCATCACGATATCTGCATCTTGGCTGCGTTTTTTCAATTCTTCTATATCTGTCGTCTTTTCATCATAATAAATAAATTCATGTCCGGCATCTTTGATGGGTTGAGCTAACTCCTCAATCAGTGATACAGGGACATTCAAAGGTTCTAATAATGCAATTTTCATTTTATTCATCCTTTCCAATCATTTATTTATAGTCTTAATCTACCATATTTCTAAACGCTCTTCAGGCGGCGTATACATACCATCGCCTTCCCGGATATCGAAAGTTTCATAAAAACCATCAATCAGCTGAGCGGGGACATTGGCCCGTACAGCGGCCGGCGAGTGGACATCAATCGTTAATAAAAGCTTCTGATACTCCGGACGCGCTTTTTGACACCAGATTCTTGCCCAGTTGATGAAGAAAGCTGCCGGATCGGCATCCTCTTCTTCGAGCATAGCTTCATAAGCAGCCCTCAATCCGCCTTGATCCGCGATATTTTCCGACACAGTCAAACGCCCGTTGACCTGTCCCGCTTCTGTTTCCATCCCGTCAAAAAGGTCAACCATAGCCTCAGACTTCTGATTAAACCTTTCAAAATCTTCCTCCTGCCACCAATTGTTGAGATTTCCTTTCTCATCGAATTTAGCGCCATTATTATCAAAAGCATGTGAGATTTCATGGGCAATGACTGCACCGATTCCCCCATAGTTCTCTGAGCGGCTTTGTTTGAAGTCATAGAAAGGGCTCTGTAAAATAGCGGCCGGGAAGCAGATAACATTGGACATGGGATTAAAGTAGGCATTGACGGTCGCAGCGGACATTCCCCATTTGGTCCGGTCCACTTCCTCACCCCAGCGGCTGAATTTGAATTCCCGGCTTATGCGGGTGAAATGCTCCTGGTTGTCATAGAAAGACAGTTCTTCATCCACTTGATAGTCTTTATAAAGGTCTATATAAGTATCGGGATAGCCGATCAAAGGAACCAGAGCATCCAGTTTCACGACAGCCTGATCGATCGTATCCGGGCTCAACCATTTATTCTGTCGCAGCCGCCTCTTATAAACATCGATCATTTCATGAACCATGTCTTCCACATCATCTCTTGCTTCCAGACCGAAATATTTTTTCCCGTAATAAATTCCAAAGGGCTGGTCAAAAACTCCTATGCTGCAATAATAGGCATGCTTTTGCGGACTCTGTGTCTCCGGTCTGCCGGATAAGGTCAACTCATACAGGCTCCCTGCCTGGCGGATCTCTTCGGACAGGAGGTCCGTGCGGCTGTTCAACGTATGAACAATCATCCAGGATTTAACATCTTCAAAATTATCCCGGGTCACTATCTCATCATAACTTTCATAGAATTCTGGATGGGCCACGATGACTTGATCCGGCTCCTGGCCTATCAGTTCCTCGATGACAGCCGGCAGATCCAGAAGCTGAGAATACTCTTTGACCTCTTCCACAGAACGCGGATTGTATTTTTTCGTGTAATCCGCTTCTTCTTCACGGGTCTTCACTCTCTCACTTAAAAGTCTGTCAAAAGCTAATGCTCCCTCCAGTAAGCGGTTAATTTGCTCCTCATCAAGTCCCATCAAAGCCAGGACCTGATTCATCATATCCTGGAAGACGATCAGCAGCTGGTCCCCCTGCTCAGTCCCATAGTAAGTCTTATCTGGAAGGATGGTATCAGGTGTCTCGAGATAGAGAGCATAATGTTCTGTGTCTTTCATATCGGGGCTGATGCCGAACTCAAAAGGAAGGTAGACACCTGACAAGGTTAAATCGGCTGCCTCCCTCTGCAGGCCTTCATAACTTTCCAGCTGGTCAAGCTTTTGAATGAGCTTCTGAACCGGCTGGGCACCCGCTTCATTGCGGCTGGAGAAATCACTTGCTTTTTTATAAAATTTTATAAATTCCTGCATTTCCGGCTGATCCAAGCGGATTTCTCCATCAGCCATTTTCTCTACTTCTTCCATCATCAATTCTTCAATCTGATCACGGACTGAAATGAAACCTCCTGTAGATACTTTATCATCAGGTATTTCAGCATTTTCCAGCCAGTCACCGTTGACAGCCTGATAGAGGTCATCTTTAATTAGGTTATAGTTGACGCCCATAATTTCTCCCCTTTCACATCAATTACTGTCAGTGTATCACAGCTGCTTATCAATCTTCATCTATCGAAATTTTCATAGTTTCAATTCTTTATAAAAAAAGTATAATGAGCATAGAGCTCATCAAGAAAGGAAGCGTTAGTATGCTAGAGATTACCTCACGTACAGTCGGACCTGTACGTACCAATTGTTATTTCATATATAATGAAAAAAAAGAAGCCTTGATCGTCGACCCGGGCGGCGAAACGGATGTTTTATTAGAAGTGATAGAGAGCCTGGAACTTAAGCCCCTGGCAGTCTTGATAACCCACGCCCACTATGATCACATCGGATCCCTGGATGATATCCGTGAGCACTTCAAGATTGAAGCTTATATGTCACCTGTCGAGCAGGAGTGGCTGGGCAATCCTTCTTTCAATTTATCTGGCGGAAGCACCTGGAGGGAGCCTGTAACTGTCCGCCCTGCTGAAAACGAGATGGAAGTGAATAAAGATTACCAGATTGCCGACTTTTCTTTTCGGGTCGTCCCTACTCCCGGCCACTCACCAGGAAGTGTCAGTTATATTTTTGAAGAGGATGAATTCGTGATGTGCGGCGATACTTTATTTAATGGAACAATCGGCCGGACAGATTTACCGCAGGCAGACCTGCATACCTTGAAGAACAGCATCCGCCGTGAATTATTCACTCTTCCTCAAAGTTATAAGGTATATCCGGGCCATGGAAGTGCGACCACTATTGAAGAAGAGTACACCAGTAATCCATTTTTCAATTCACAGGAGCTCTAAGAAAGGATAAATATGACTATAGAAGAAAGATATGAAATTGATATGATGGCCGAGAAAGACGGCCTGGTTAAAATGTATATCGTGGACCACTTGGACTGGGCATTTGAAAATCTCCACCTTAAAATGCTGGAAGTTAAAATACAAGATTAT
>CAYTHW010000027.1:6625-9399 GCA_964437675.1 uncultured Atopococcus sp.
TTATTCTACTGAGAAGCCTGCCAATGAAATTCAATTTCAGCATTTAACTTACCCTCTGTTTCGATGCGGTGGCTCGAAATATAAGCACCTTCCCGTTCTGGGTCTCTTGTCAAAGTGGCTTTAGAATGAACATAATCCTCATAGTGAACCTCTTTATCAAATTTTATAGCGGCAAAAGTGAGCTGGTGCTGAGATAAAAACTCCCCACCCAAAACATCGATGCCCCATTCTAAATACATAGTATTGTTGACGTGTTGATTGGAATCTATATCGTAATAGCGAACATAATAATCCCGCTCCAAAAGCTCCGCGTCATCGGATAAGCCGGCAATATCCGGATACCGTTTTATCCGGCTGCTCTTAGGCTCTTCCAGCTGCAGACCTGCAAAATAGTCATCTTTCAGCTTAACCATCCGGCGGCTGTCCAGATTCATCAAGGCAAAAACACTTTCGATTTCGATGATGACTCGGCCATCTTCATCCAGCACGTAAAAATTCCGATAGGCAAATAAACGGTTATAACTTTTGTAATCAGTTGCCAGATAAATCTTTTCATCTTTTTTTGGAACCTTGGAAAGCTCGGCCTGATAATAAATTAAGATCCAAGTTAAGTCCCCTTCCGCCAGGGGGTCTTTTTCCGTCCGCCCGACAGTCGCACCCCAGTGTTCACCGGACAATTCTATCAAATGATTCATGAGAGCAGGGAACTTCATATCTCCACGGAAATCACACTCATAACCTTTAATCACATATTCTTTTTTGTAATAATTATCAACCACGCCGCAGGATCCTCCTCTATTGTATCGGTTTTTCTTAGTATCATATTAACACAGAGGGCTGCTTTCTACGATGACTAATAACTCATGGCAGCTAAAAAGCTGTTGGAAAAAGTTGTCCAGCGTCTTTAGAGAATCAAATTATTTTCTCTTTAAATAAAAACCCCCCCGACACATTTTTCGATGCATCGGGGGGTTTTTCTCAGTTAGACTGGATGTTTTCCAGTTTATCGTTTAATTTACTACTTAGTACCAACCTTTTTGTTCCCAGTGAGATTTAGCATTTGACCATGAACCATAACGTCCTGAAACGTATTTGTCAGCTGCTGCTTCTTGTTCAGCTGGTGAAGCACCATAGCTGATTAATGATGGGTTTAATTGGTAACGTCCATAGTAACCACCGCTTGGGTTATAAGCTGAATATGATCCGCTTGATTCACGCTGAGCGATCCACTCTTTAGCTGCAGCATCTCCGCCTGATGCATTACTTGTGTAACCTGAGTTAGAGCTTTTCGGTTGGGCAGCTGGCTGCTGTTTAGCTTGAGGAGCACGGTATTGAGACTGGCTCGCTGATGATACGCTCTTTTGTGGAGCTGAGTAAGCTTGAGCATTTGATGTTTGTGCTGCAGCTGATGCTGGTGCCTGCGCTTGTGTCTGGCTTGATTGAACATTTCCAGCTGGATCTTTAGTTGTTACTACTGTTTGGTCAGCTGAAAGTGTTATTTCAGTTCCAGCATAAATCATATTTGGGTTAGCAATGTTATTCGCTGATGCTAATAATGAAACATTTACTTCAAATGCCTGGGCAATAACTGCTAAAGTATCACCTTGTTGAACAGTGTATACTTTAGAACCGTCATCATTTTTTTGAACATCTTGACGAACATTCTCAACTGTACGAGCTTCCCATGAAGTTGCTGCTGAAACTTCGTCCACTTGATTAAATGCTAAGATTCCTGTTGCTACTAAAGCTGTTGTTGCAAAAGTAATTTTTTTAGTTAAGTTATTCATTTTAAAGTTTATCCCCTTTATGTTTTCCTAAGTCTAATATAAAATAGAAACATACATGTGAGGTCTCCCTCACCCACGAATAATACTTTACCACCTCTAAATTCATTTGTAAGTCTTTTCATCCATTCGTTACTACTCTTTATTCATCCTGTAGTATTTCGTAATACTCGTGTCAGAATTATTACATCAAAGGGAGTCATGTTACAAAGAGATGACATGAAAGGGCTCTTTTCTTCTGATTTGTGCCGTTTTTCTCTTTTCAAATTACAAAAATTATAATAGAAGATGGGAGTAGAATCTAATTTGAGAAATATTAACCGCATCCTCAGGACTTTATTGTTAATTCTAGTATCTTTCTTTGCCGGCTTCTGGATTCGTGACCACCAGCTCTTTATCGAAAGCGAATGGGGGCAGGGGCTCTATCAATTTTCCCAGTTTCTTCAGCCCCCTGCTTCTTCCAAACCCCCACAAGAAGCCGTTCAATCACTTGAACAGAGAATTTACAGTCATGAAATAAAGACCGCCGACAACTATGATCTTGTTTTAATCGAATCTCAGATTCTTGAAAAGATCAATAACTTACGGGAAAGTCTGGGCCTGCAGGATGTCAGCAGTAACAAAACTCTGCAGGAGGCAGCCCGTCTGCGGGCCAAGGAAAGTGCTGTTTCTTTTTCTCACACCCGCCCCGATGGAAGAGATCCTTTTACTGTCTTAAATGATGAATTTTTTTATTCCTACTTGGCTGTAGGAGAAAATTTGGGAATGGCCACCTTACTGCAAGATGAAGCTTATATGTCAGACTGGCTTTTCCAAGAATGGACAGCCAGCCAGGGCCACTATGACACGATGGTTAATCCCCACTTTACAGAAGTGGGCGTAGGGGCTTATATAGAAGACGGTGTCTTATACTCAGCTCAAATGTTTGGCCTGCCTCAATCCTGATAACCATAAGAAAAGCTGAGATCTATTGTCTCAGCTTTTCTTTAA
>CAYTHW010000027.1:9499-14372 GCA_964437675.1 uncultured Atopococcus sp.
TCCTGCCAAAATTCTTCTAAAACCTCACGCTTTAACCGGTTCAGATCATAAGCTGAAAAACCCTTTCCCTCATCAACCAAGCGGTAAACCTCCCGCTGGTAGCTGGCTTCTAGCAGATGTGTCACAAAATTGTGGAAATAGGTTTTAGAAATCATTGTAGACCAGACGGCACGCTCGTCACGTTTATTTTTCGTCTGGGAGATGAGATAATCGGTCAGCAGGAGCTCATTAAAGGTGGAATAAGCTTCCGTAATATATAAAGAAGGCTGAACACTGGAAATAGGTTCTTGCTTCTCTGTAAATATCGCCTGGCCCGCATGTCCTAATTCATGAATCAACGTATACACAGTATCTAAACGGTCCGCCCACGACAGAATGATATAAGGATGCTTGCCATAAGGGGCTGTACAGGATGCCCCTGTTCTTTTTCCCTTGTTACGTGAAAAATCGATCCATTTATCGCTGAAAGCCTGCATAATACTGTCGACATACTTTTGACCCAGAGGCTGTATTGCTCCCTCAATATAGTCCCGGCCTTGGGCGATATTCACAGTTTTATCAACCCCTGGATCTAAGTCCATTTTTAAGTCTGCATAATGCATGACATCCAGTTCATTTTCTTCTTTCAGATGAGTGATATATTTCCGCATAACAGGTGCAAAGTCTTCCATGATGGTATCGATCTGCCGGTCATACATCTCGCGGGTGACTTCCTGATCTACTAACAAATAATCAAAGACAGAGTCATAACCCCGGGCTTCCGAAATGATTTTCTCTTTTTTGACCTGGGTATAGTAAACAGCCGCCATGCCGTTTTGATGGCGTTTCAGGACTTTAGAAAATTGCTCATAAGAAGCTCTGCGGATTTCAGTATCAGGGTGGTACATATAGTATTCTTCATATAAAACAAAGCTTAAAGGATATTCTTCCCCTCTCACCTTAAAAGTACCGAAATCAAGATCATTGGAGCGGATCTGTTCGAAGATCTGAAGAGGTTGATTCAAGACAGGCGCTAATTCAGCCAAGTGCTCCTCGATATCAAAAGGCAGCTGTTCTTGTTTTTCTAATAGAAGACGGCGGATATACGGCTTGTATTTAGGTGCTTTTCTGCCGATTTCCTGTAAGACTTCTTCCGGATGAGATAAAATCTCAGACTTGAAAAAGCTCAACTGGGCTCCAATCTCAGAAAGAGCACTTTCAGCCAGGCGCGAACGCTCTAAATTTTGTAGATTGGTTATATCAGTATCTGAATGCAGGACGGCATATTCTTCTATCCAGTCTGATATCTGCTTGTTGTCACTATAAATTTCGAGTGCTTCAATAATCGTTGGAATATTATTTAATCTATTTTTATATTTTCTTTCAAAATGATCTGCCTGTTTCCTGTTATCTTCAATAGCTGCCAGAAAATCTGCTTCGGTGGCAAAAAGATCATGTAACTGCCATTTAAATTTTTCAGGAACTTGTTCACGGGGTTTTAAGGAATCTATGGCCTTCATCAACAATCAGCTCTTTCTAATAGTAATATTTTTTCATTATAACACAGTTAGATAGACAAAAAAGCACTCGAAAGGTGACCCTTTCAAGTGCTGCGACTTATCAGAACCCTAATAAATCTTCCTCTTTTTGCTTCATAGCTTCGAGACCATGACCCAGTAAGAGAGTATCCCTGGCCAGATCATGAATCCTCAACTTCACATCGTCACTGATGATTTTTCCGCCGTCAAAATGACGCTCATTAATAAATACATAAGAAGGAACCACATGGGCTTTTAAGTAGTCGAGAATCGGCCGTAATTGATATTCAGCAACGAGCTGATGATAGTTGGATCCAGCTGTGACAATAATTGAAACAGCTTTATTGAGCAAAGCTCGACGAGGCAGAAGGTCCAAAACATTCTTCAAAGCTGCTGGAATTCCTGCTTGGAAGACCGGAAAGCCGATGACCAAAGCATCTGCCTGCATAATAGCAGAGGCTATCTCAGTCATATCGCCGCCATAATCCAAATAGTTCCGTCCGTCTGCCAGCTGATGGTCGATTTCTTTTAAGTCAAAAACCTGAAGATCGATATCAGACTCTATATCCTTAAAAGCTTCTGCGGCAATATCGATTGCCCCGCGTGTTTTTCGTCCTGTGTTTGAACCGGCTATTAATACAATATTCATAAATTACTCCTCTCAATTCTCAAGGGGGTCATAAAGTCTGAAGGTGTCCGATTAACTGACCCTGATAGATCGAATCACTTGTAAATTTTCTGATCCATTCGAGTCTACCTTCTTCATTATTTCTTTTCAACAATTCAGATTTGCCTTCCAGTCACTTACGCACCGGTAACTTCTTTAACGGCTGGGAGGATTTTTTCTCCCATAATTTCAACCATTTCCATTTGACGCTTAAATGGTACGCCGCCAAAATCTAACTGTGCACTGTAACGTTGATTTCCAAAGCGTTCATGCTGGTCTAAAATCTTATCAATAACAAAATTGACTTCTCCCACATTAATAGCAGTATCCAGACTCTCTGCCTTGGCGAAAGCAGACTTTGGAAAACCTGCACCGTTGGACATCATCATGCCGTTATTCACATAAGGATAGGCTTCTTTCATGGCAGCTTTATTGTCTTTACCCAGGTAGAAGATACCTCCTGTAGCTGTCGGCAGTTCAGCCGGGTCATGTCCCGCATCTTCCGCTGCTTCGCGGTAGGCATCGAACAGTTTCACATACGATTCCGTCGTTCCGCCTAAATGAGCCAGATAGAGAGGTACTCCCGCACGTCCTGCTTTCTCAGCGCTGGAAACATGCCCTCCTATCGCCCGCCATATTGGAAGTTTGCCCTTTTTAGGCCGGGGTAAAATAACCGCATTCTCTAAAGGCGCCCGGTAGTCGCCTTCCCAATTCACGACTTGATTATCGTTGATTTCATTTAACAGAGCAAAACGTTCTTCATACAAGCCCTCATAATCATCTGTTTTATAACCGAGTAAATCAAATAACCCCAAGCGTGAAGCCCGGCCGGCAATAATTTCAGCACGTCCGCCGGATATCAGATCGATGGTGGCGAAGTCTTCATATAAGCGCACAGGATCAGCTGTACTGACGATAGAAGCCGCACTTCCAATTTTTATTTTCTCTGTCGCTTCTGCAATAGCTGAAAGGATGATGGCATGGGCCTGTCCTACGAAATACGTCTGATGACTCTCCCCTACACCGAAGAAATCAAGGCCGGCCTGGTCAGCTAATTTGGCAAGATCGATGATTTCTCTGATCCGTTCCTGGGCAGAGATACGGTCTCCTGTATGAGGATTGGGTAAATGATCGGCTAAGGTGTAGATACCAATTTCTAAAGGCGCTTCTTTACTGAATCCGTACAACATAATTTTACCTCTTTCTTTATCTCTCTTCTCGTTCTCAAAACTAACTTAAAGTAAGTATATAATTTAAATAGCAAAAACTCAACTTTTCCTACCACCTTCTATTTTACACTTTTACTCTGTCCTTGTTACACTTGATTATAAGTATAAGGAGGAATAGATATGACGATGATTGCAGATTCACAGGATATTCTCAAATTTTGGTTTGAAGAATGTGACCCGGAGCATCATTTTAATGGCGGGGAAAGTTTCGATAGAGAAATTTGGAATCGATTTAGGGATACGATTGAGGCTGCCAAGCGTTGTGAATTGTGGACATGGAGGCAGACCGTCCAAGGCCGTTTAGCTGAAATTATCGTTCTGGATCAATTTTCAAGAAATGTTTACCGAGGGGATCCGAGAGCTTATTCCAGTGACGACATGGCCTGTGTTCTCGCCCAGGAATTGATACAGCATGAGGATTTTAATCAATTGAGCAACGAAGAAAAGCATTTTGCTTTGATGCCTTTCATGCACTCTGAATCTTTAACTGTCCATGAAAAACTGGCCGTACCCTGCTTTGAAAAATTAAATGACCCGGAAATCATGGATTATGAAAGAAGGCACAAAGAGCAGATCCAGCAGTTCGGGCGCTATCCTTTCAGAAACGAAGCCCTGGGGAGAGAATCTACTTCAGAAGAGGAAGATTTCATGGAGACAGAAGTTAATTTTTGATACCCCAAATCGTCCTTAGCAAGAAACAAAAAAATACACTTAGGGGGAATCTAAGTGTATAGGGGGGGAAACATATTTAATTATAGAAAGGGGAGTGAGTTAAATAAAGCAGGAATAAGACTCTTTATTTAACTACAAAATTATCATAACAAAGGAATGTAAATATCATGTAAGTTCTCAGTGTCTTTCTAATTAAGGTTTTGTAAAAATAAAGTAAAGAAAAAATTCCTGCCGGTTCAGCAGGAATTTTCTTGTGCTTATGAACGGCTGATAACTTCTCCTGTGAAGGCATCGACCTCTATATCATCGAAGAGATCCGTATTTTCGCCTTCTATATCAATTTCATAAACGGTGCGGCTGTCCTCTACTGACAAGTCCCAATCTTTGACTTGACCGGAATCTGTTGTTTCTAAAGCAGCTTCCATCGCTTCCTGGGGGCTGATGATCAGACCAAAGTCGATCGCCTCATCATCACCGCCGGCATCACTTTCTGTCTCTTGATTTAAGATTTCACCTGTCTCCGCATGGATATCCATCTCATATTCATTCTGACCATCGAAACCTTCGATAGAGTATCTTGGGTTCTGACTGTCATATTCGAAATCTACACTACTGATAGAGGCATCCGAGAAAGTTTCAAAGAAGATGTCGGCCGCGGCCATCAGATCAATTTCAAATGTCTGGCTTTGTAAGCCTGTCATATCGTCATCAAGCGGCTGTTCCAGCTCGCTTTGTATGTCAGGACTTGATTCTCTTAGTGAATCGCCGGTTTCTGTCGTCGGCTCCGG
>CAYTHW010000028.1:0-1361 GCA_964437675.1 uncultured Atopococcus sp.
TAGCCTGTTTTCTGGAAGAGATTAAAGATTTCTTCGACAGATGCCTTCTGCTCCACTCCCTGAATCTCTGTCCGGTGGCGCATGACGCTGGCGATAGCTGTATCATCAAACTCCATGGCCGAGCTGACCAAAGCATGTTCATCCTCTTCCAGACTGCCGGCCTCACTCGCTTCGCCTACTAAAGTTTTCAGCTCTTCTTCTGTGATGACATCTTGATTCTTTACATCAAAAATCCGGGTCACAAATTTAGTCCACATATCGAAGAGCCAGATAAAGGGTTTTAATATTTTCATGAGAAAGTGCAGAAAAGGCGTAGCCGCTTTACTGATCGTCTCACTTTTTGATTTGGCCAGCACCTTGGGAGTAACCTCACCAAAAGTTAAGACCAGGACTGTCAGGACGACAGTCGAAATCGTTGCTCCATAATCCGGGAATAAACGGATGAATAAAACCGTTGCAACTGAGGTCATTCCGATGTTGACCACATTATTTCCAATCAATATAGTAGATATCAGACTGTCAAATTTTTCTGACAGCGACAAAGTGTGAGCTGCCCGCTTATCGCCTTGATCCGCCTGGCTTTTGAGCCGAATTTTATTGACCGACGTGAATGCAGTTTCAGATGAAGAAAAAAAGGCCGAAAAAGCCAGCAAGATAATAATCAATATAATTTCCACTCAAATAACACTCTCCATGATCGAACCATATTTTTTAAAACAAAAACTTCTCATGATAATTTAATTTCTAGTTTAGCATCAATGCTTTCATTTAACCAATGAAAAAATTAGACCATCCGAAGACTTATTAGTTTTCTTGAAAGAGCCTGTCATTATATAATATAAGTGAGCCTAGGCAGCCTTTTTCCCTTTGTTTATTCCTTCAGTCAGCAATGAAAATATATAAAAAAGAAGGGATTAAAATGAAAAGACAAGTAAAGATACGTATGCTGATTCTCGCTGTTGTTGTCATAGGACTTCTGCTGTTTTGGTCTTTAACTGCTTCCGTTCATGCCGCCTCATCGACCTGGATTCAAAAAGGAAACACTACCGAAAGAATTGTCGCTCTGACCTTTGATGACGGATCCGATGGAACGAACTTCAATAAAATTACAGACAGCTTAGCCAAACACAATATCAAAGCCACTTTCTTCTTAACAGGACAGGGAGCTGAAGATCATCCGTCAGCCGTCAAAAGAATGGCCGGCCAGGGACATGACATCGGTAATCATTCCTACAATCACCCGCACTTCCCTCAAATTTCAACATCTGCGATGCAGAATCAATTATCCCGTACGGAAACTATCGTCAAGAATATCACAGGCCGTTCAACCAAGCCTTTCTTCCGGGCCCCTTATGGTGAAA
>CAYTHW010000028.1:1461-8996 GCA_964437675.1 uncultured Atopococcus sp.
AAAACGACCGTGGCAACTATTGCTAAGGCCAACAATATTACCAATACCAATGTTCTCCGTGTAGGTCAGGTCTTGAAGATGCCGGGTACACAGCCGGCACCAACACCCACGCCGACACCGCCGCCTACTACGGCTATGACTTATACAGTCAAAGCTGGTGACACCCTTTACTCGATCGCCAGCCGCTACAAAACGACAGTCAGCCGTCTCGTTCAGGTCAACAATATCTCTAATCCTAACGTCTTATCCGTTGGCCAGAAGTTGACAATTCGATAGATTAATAGATAGAAAGCTCCTCATCACATCTTGAGCAGATAAGTGATGAGGAGCTTTTTAAATTGCTGTTTATAAGTTTTCCAAAAAAATTACTATATCCCGGCTCAAAGGCTCCAGAGTCGGCTCCTGCGTCAGATAATGCTGGCCTTCTTCATAGATATGCAGATCGACATGGCTGGATTCGCCTAAGACACGCTGCAGCCGTCTTGCAATATTTTTCTTCATCAGCTCATCATTTTCTGCCTGGGCGATGAAGACCGGCAGGGTGAGCTGGCGGATTTCAGGGAAAGCGTCCTCTGCCCATAGATTGATGGTTCGGAGATTCTCTTTGAATTCATCAAACAGAGCCTGTGACTCTGCGCGCTCCTCCTTGGTGGGAGTAGACTCAAAAGTTGCGTAATATCTCTGGCGGAGGATATAAGGCACTTTGGTCAAGGTCAGGTCCGTAAAAATCGGTGTAGAGATACTGACCACTGCCTGGATATCAGAATATTTCGTCGCCAGATCGAAGGCAAGCAGGCCCCCGATGGACATACCCGCCGCTACGATGTCTTCGTGGCCCTCTTCTTTCAGCCAGTCATAATACTTTTCTGCATCTGCCTGGTAAGTCGAAAAGTCCGAGCGCATCACTTTCTCCAAATCATTGTCCTTGTGACTCTCATAAGTTGGATAAAAGACAGAATAGCCGGCCCCGTTCAACTGTTCGGCCAAAGTCTGCATGATCTCACTTGAATCCGATAAGGAATGCATCAATAAAATCACTGCCTGATCGTCTTGACCAGGCAGATAAAAGTGTTCAAAATTATTCATTTTCTTCCTCGATTTCAGCTAACTCTTCTTCCATCTGGAAGAGGAAACTTGGCTTTTCCATCATATCTTTGATGAAATTGGAGATACGAACGGCCTTGTCCCGGGTCACGATACGCGAATCGATTACCAGGGTCATCGGCTTCATCGGAAGAATCTCAATTTCTCCGTCTACGACAACTGCTTCATCCCGGGTGTTGGCCAGGCCGAAGATCGCCGCATTCGGATAGTGGATGATCGGCACGAAACTCTCTATCGGGCCCAACTCTGACAGGTCTGTGATCGTGATCGTAGATTCAGAATTCGTTTCATAGTTGAAAATACGCTCGACTTTCACTTCGTGCTCTAATTCATCGACTCTTTTGCCGATTTCATCGATAGACATGTCATTGGCATCTTTCACGACCGGCGTAAACAACCCTTGAACGGTGTTCATCTCGATACCCACATTCACATAGGACTTGAAACGGAAAACCGATACCACATCGTCGATCGATGCATTTAACTCAGGGTAACGGTAGGCCGCAATACAGATGGCCTTGATGAAGTAAGGGATATAGGCATGCTTTCCTGCCCGGTCTCCTTTGCGGATATCGATATAGGTCTGCAGCTTGCTCATATCCACCTTCACCTGGACGGAGAAAGGCGGAACCTTGTGATGGGTCATCTCGAAGCGGGAAGCATTGTACTTCCTGATATACGTCTCTTCCCGGCCCTGCTCATCTTCCGGTCTGTTGGTGAAGTAGCCCGGATCATGTTCATCGATCAGGCGGTAGTTCCACTCTCGTTCGCCGACCGCGTGGCTGATGGCCAGGTCGACTATTTCTTTAGTGACGATACCGTCTTCATCTGGAGGCAGCTGGGAGATATCGATACTGTTTTTCGCCGCATATTCACGTACGGCAGGAACAGCTTTGACGCCCTTGCCTCTTTCCAAGAGTTCTTCATAAGGGATCTCATTGGCGATATGAGTAGGAATAGGCTGACTGCCGTCCAGAGAGTGCATGAAGTTAGAGGTCAAAGGCTCCAGGTAACGGTCCACTTTAGAGACCGTCGGCTTAGGTTCACCTTGCTGGGCCTGACCTTGCTCTGCCATGAACTCCATATCCGGTTTGTCTGCAGGCTTCGGTTCGTCAGCTTCGCCGTAAAAACGCTTGAAGATTTCAGTTGTCGAACCGCTACTGTCGACCACATAATACTCCTGGCCGTTTTCGGTGACTTTTTTGAAGCCGTTGTCACCCTCTTCTGTGACGGCGGCTTCTGATGCAGCTTCTTCTTCGCCTGCCGGTTCTTCAGGAGCTTTTTCTGTTTCGGATTTTTCAACTGCAGGCTCTTCTTTTTCAGACGGAGCAGCAGGTTTTGGACTCGGTTCTTTTTTTGCTGGAGGCGGCGGCGTTTCTGATACACCACCTAATTTTTCATCTTCAGGCGGCGGGACGATTTCTCCGTCTTCAGTTACCCGTCCTCCGTCAGCTCCGGCTCCTGTCGTTACCTCTTCCTTGCCGTCATCGATTAAAAGTACCTTCTCATCACGGAAGACATAGTCATATTGTTCAATGTAAAATTCTTCTATGACACCGTCCACCGGAGAAGCCAGAGCACCTACTGCCTTATCCGTTTCCATTTCGGCGATGATGTCTCCTTCTTTGACCTCATCTCCTACATTTTTATGAACCATGATCATCTGTGCTTCAAAAATACCTTCTCCTAGTGGAGGTAATTTAATTAAGTAAGCCATAACAATCGTCCTTTCAATTAATTGATCGTTCTGTAAATCGCTTGTACGATATCCTGTTCATCCGGCAGCCACTCTGCTTCAATCTGTTTATAAGGGAAGGTAGTGTCAGGTGCTGCTAAAAGTTGAATGGGTGCCAATAAGCTGTAGAAAGCCCGCTGGGCCATTTCTGAGACGATCTGATTGCCTACGCCGGCCTGACGCTGGGATTCCTGGACGACCAGCAGGCGGCTGGTTTTTTCTACAGATGCCATGATGGTTTCAAAGTCGATGGGCGCAATCGTCCGGAGATCGATAACTTCTACAGATACACCGTGCTGGGCTACCCCTTCTGCGGCCCGCTTGGCCGCAGGGACCATCGCTCCATAGGTCACCAGAGTCACATCGTTTCCTTCGTGGACGATATTGGCTTTTCCTAAATCTACAGTGTAAGACTCTTCGGGGACCTTTTCTCTGAATGAACGGTAGAGCAGCATATGTTCTAAAAATACGACCGGGTCATTGTCCCGGATGGCTGCGGTAATCATACCCTTGGCATCTATGGCCGAAGACGGTATGACCACTTTTAGTCCTGGGAACTGAGCCAGCAGCCCTTCTAAGTTGTCCGGGTGGAATTCAGGCGTCCCCACCCCACCCCCAAAAGGCGCCCTCACGACGATGGGTGCATTGGCAGTGCCACCGCTGCGATAAGAGGCTCTGGCCATATGGTCGATAGAGTCCATCACTTCGAAGACAAAACCGAGGAACTGGATTTCCATGACCGGCCGGAAACCTTGATTGGCGAGGCCGAGAGCCATACCCCCGATAGCTGATTCAGCCAGGGGTGTGTCGATGACGCGCTCCCTGCCGAATTTATCCTGCAGGTCTTCAGTCACTCGGAAGACCCCGCCGTTTTTACCTACATCCTGTCCAAAAACCATGACAGTGGAGTCTTTTTCCATCTCCATCTCAAGGCCCTGGTTAATCGCCTTGACCATTGTTAAGTTATTCCCGGCTTCCGGGTTTTTACGATCTTCATACATCCTGTCCCCCATGTTATTCTCCCCCTTTTAATGCTTCATATTGTTCTCTGAGTGTCAGGGGCATCTCTTCGTACTGCCATTTCAAGGTCTCCGGCAGGTTCATCTTTTCGACCGATTCACATTCTGCCATGGCCTCTTTGATTTCTTCTAAAGCTTCTTCTTTGTATTCTTCTTCTAACTCCGGGCTAAAGAGATTTTTGTCCATCAAGTATTTTGAAAAGCGGGCAATCGGATCTCTTTCGGCCCAATATTCCAAAGAAGCCTCGTCCCGGTAGCGCATGGGGTCATCGCCCATTGTCGAGTGGGGCTCCATCCGGTTGGTGACGAGTTCGATGAGGACCGGACCATGACCATCAGCAGCATATTGCCTGGCCTGTTTAGAGACCAGATAAGATGCCAGTGGATCGTTTCCATCGACTTTAACCCCCGGTATACCGGCTGCGACTGCTTTTTGGGCCAGTGTTTCAGCATGAGTCTGTATTTCGACAGGAGTCGAAATCGCATAACCGTTATTTTGGAAAAAGTAGACGACCGGGCTTTGGAAGACTCCCGCGAAGTTCAACGCTTCATAGGTATCTCCTTCTGAAGTTCCTCCATCTCCTGTGTAGGCGAAGGTCACATTCTTGGAGCCTTTCAATTTCTGACCCAAGGCGTTCCCCTGAGCCTGCACCATCTGAGCGCCAATGATGATCTGCGGCAGAGTAGCCTTGATATCTTTTTCAGCAATAAAATTAGATCCTTTGACATGCCCCAGCGACCAGTGGTAGACATCAGCGACTGACGCCCCGTGCATGATCAGCTGCGGGATGTCACGGTAGCCTCCGTACAACCAGTCCTCTTTATCAAAAGCATAATGGCTGGCTATCATGGCTGCCTCCTGCCCGAGTGAAGAAGCATAGAAGCCCATCCGCCCCTGTTGGGAATAAGAATTCGTCTGTTTCGCAAATTGACGGGTAAAAATCATCCTTCTCATGATTTCTATCAAATCCTCATCCGACAAACCGGTCTCTGTCTCTAAACTTGTGTCTTTGACCTCACCGTGATGGTTTAAAATCTGAACCATTTCAAATTTCTTTTCTATTTCTTCCAGACTATCTATATTTAACAAGGAATAGGTGGCATCATTCTTATTTTCCATCCTAAATCACGTCCTTTATTTTTTGAGACTTCATCTCGTTTGACTGATTCTTTAATTAAGTTAGAAAGACTATCTTATCTCAGTCTACCCAAAGAGATAAGGTACACTCAAGATAAGAGACCCCCTCATTAATTTTGTTCATTAATAGTAAAGACTGATTAAGTAATTAAATATATTAAGTAACCTAATAATTGACTCTAAAATTGGGGTTAAATATACTGAAGATAGAAAGACTATTAACCTACAGTATTTTATTAGTGAAGGAGAGTGATGAAAATGAAACACATCAGTACTACCCTGCCGACAAAACATGATCGGGAAACAATTAATATGCAGACGGTCAAGTCACACAACTTAGAAGCGATGACATTAACGCTGCGCGAGCCGCCGGTCATTGCCGACCCAATCGAGAAACCGTTGTCAGAATTAAGAGTCGCAATCGCTGCCTCCACAGGTGTTCACCTCAAGACTGACAAGCCATTTATTCTAACAGGAGATTCATCCTATCGTATCGTTCCAGGAGATGTTGATTATGATGATATCACTATCACCCACGTCCGCTACCCTAACCAGGCGGCGCATCAGGATTTAGATGTAGTCTTTCCGCTTAAAACGCTGAGAGAGATGGCTGATAAGAACATCATCGGGGAAATATCACCCGTCAACATTTCATGGATGGGACATGTTCCTCGTGTCGATGTATTAATAGAAGTGACAGCAAAAGAAATTGCTGAGACACTGGAAGAAAACGAAGTCGACGTCGTCTTGATGTCACCCGGCTGATTCATGTGTCACCAGTCCGTGGGATTGGTTCAAAGAGAGATCGAAAGACGCGGTATCCGCACAGTCTTGGTGGGACACTTCCCGCATCTTGCTGAGCGTATACGTCCGCCCCGTATGTTTATCGTAGATGCTCCTCTGGGAGAGACCTTCTCGAGAGCTTATCATTACGATATGCATGAGACGATCGTTCATGAAGCATTGGAGTTTGCCCGTACAGGCGGAGATGAATTAATCTACTACGCCCCTTATGTATGGGATGATAAAGAAGGCCTTGTCCTTCCAAGCAATATCGAAGACCCGGAACCTTTAATCATCAAAAATCCGAGAGCTTTATAAAGACCAACAGCTTCGCAAAAATTTGCGAAGCTGTTTTTTTATGGCCTGTTTTATTTTGTCACGGACTTATTTTACTTCGGCTGTTGTAGAAAAGATCACTCGTAAGTAGGTCAAGAGTACATAGAAGACGATGACGACAGCGATAATCGTCTCAACATTGATCAGCAAGGCTGTGAAGGCGTTCTCCCAACCCAGGACCGGCACTGCCAATTTAAGTGACAAGGCTGATATGACCAAGGGGAAAGTCAGTGCGGCATAGGTTGGGAAGAATCCATTTCTCAGGAAACCACCCACCTGGACGACCGTCGTCAGATAGAGTAATTGGGCGACGATCAGCAGAACAGCTAAGAAGGTCACGTTGGGTTCCAGGAAACTGTTCACGTAACCTGCTACCAATAGCGAGAACGGAGCTCCTAATATAGTGATGGCCGGCAGTTCCGGTGTCTTGAAATTTTTAATGCGATAGGTCCGATAAAGCATCAGAGGCATCGAGAAGATTCCGCCGATCAGTCCTATCCAAAATAGAATCTGCCCCAGTGCCAGCTGGTCAAAGACCGGTGCGGTCACACTGGCTACTACGAAACCGACAAAGACGACTCCCCAGGATGGATACACGAGGTTGATGTCTCTCTTAAATACGAATTTATAAATGAAGTAAATAACCATTGCGATATTGATGATGAGTCCGATCCACCAGATGACTTCAGAGATGCCCAGGGGTATACGTAAGAGTGGTGTCAAATATGTTGCAAGCAGCATCATCGCCATGGGATAGGTCGGTGCTACGGATGCCGGCAGTGATTTTTTCATTTCCTCTTTGTAACCGGAAAAATCAAGAAGTAGCTTGATGGTATAAGGGATAAATAAGATTAATGCAATAGCGCCGCAAATCAGTCTCCAGACAGTGCCGTACGACAACAGTAGATTACCTAGCGCTGCTAAGCCCAGGATGACTCCTGAGAAGGCAAAAGGTGTTTTATCAAGATAGTTCATTTGATGACCTCCTAATATTATAGTCATCTTCATCCTAACAAGGTACCGGGGTGAAGTAAATTCAAGAGCCCGCGAGATTTATTAACTTAATAAAGCTGGAAGATTTATAATATTTAAGAATAACCCTTTCCACTCCTCTCTTCAAAGGGATATCTGTTTTGATTTCCCCACAGTGAGCGTATAATTCAAGATAATCATTTAGTCGGGATTGAATAATTGAAAGGAGTGGCCGTGGTGAGAGTTAGAGAATCTTTGAGCCGGTCTTTGAGAGGCATGAGGGAATCAGTCGAACGTTATCCTCTTACTGTATTATTTTTACTGGGCGTTGCAGTTGTCAATGGTATCCAGATCGAGCAGAACCAAGGTGAAGAACGTTTAATGTTTAGTTTCCTCCTGGGAGCTATGTTGAGTGTGGTCGGGCAGGCCCTTTATGAGCGTTTTGGAA
>CAYTHW010000028.1:9096-14150 GCA_964437675.1 uncultured Atopococcus sp.
GGTGCTGGCCGGAGGAGTCTCGGCTATTTTCAGTGCTGTCCGCTATCTGTTGTTCAGCTTGGATTTTAAGCTGCTGGCCCATCTGTTGAACCCGATTTATACCGTGTTCGCTCCTCTGTTTTTCTTGTCGTTGGTGCCGGATGACAGAGAAACTTCGGCAAATCTAAACAGGCGGCCGATTTCTGTTCCAGTCTTTCTCAACAGACTTCTGTCTTATGTCGTCATCCCATTGCTTGCTGTTTACACGCTCATCTTAGCTGCTTACGTTCTGTTGAATATCACGGGAGATTTCTGGACGGACAATCTGCTGGAGCCACTTCTGGTCTCCTATGCCATCATAGGAATCATCGTCTTGATTTTATCCTATAGTCTGGACAATCGATGGGCTGTTTTATTTAGAAGGATCTTCCCTAAAGTCTTGATTCCTATCGTGGTATTCCAGACGATTGCCTCTATCCTGAGAATTTCTCAGATGGGTATCACGCACGGACGTTACTATGTCATTTTATTTGGATTTTTCGCTGCGATTGTTGGGGTCATCTTCAGTTTCTTTAAGACGAAACACCACGGCTGGATTGCTGCCGCCCTCCTCATTCTGGCGGCCCTGTCCATCGTGCCGCCGATCGATGCTTTTACAGTCAGTAAAAACAATCAGATTGCTTTCTTAGAAGAAAAACTTATTGAAAGTGGTCTGCTCGTGGATGGTGAAATCGTCCCCAGGGAAGATGTTTCGCGGGAAAATAAAGTGGCTGTCACCCTGACCTCTACTTACATCGAAGATATGGGGTATACAGATGAGGTCAGCTATCTGCCGGAGACCTTTAACGCTTATATCGATTTTGAAGAAACATTCGGCTTCGAGATGACTTATCCGGAAGGTCCAGGAGGCCCGTCGCCGGATGGGGGGCAGTTTTATTATTATGAAGGAGCTGACTTCCAGGTTTTCAATACCCAGGATGATGATATTCTTTCGCTGCAGTCCATCGATCATCAAAGAGGACAAGACGCTAATTATGATGATGACCTGCCATTTGCAGTCGACGATGTTGATTATGTGCTGGAGAGAAGACTTGAGGATGACTATTACACGCTCACCTTGAGAGAAGCTGAAAGCCAGGAAGAATTGATCTCCTACGATACCCGCCAGTTATTTGAGGCCCTGAACGAGAATCCGAGCCCGCAGGAAGAGCTCAGCTTCCAGGTCGAAAATGACCAAGCAAGATTCGAGATAATTGTCCGCTCCCTGGATCAAACAGAAAGCTATTACTATGCTGAATTCTACCTTTTTATCGATATAAAATAAGATCAAAAAACACTCTCTTGGCGAGGTCAAACCCGCTTGGAGAGTGTTTCATTTTTTAATAAAGCTGGTCAACGATGTAGAGACTGGTGAAGACATCATCATAATTTCTGCCGGTTCCCATAGCCGACCTGTGGGTAAAATATTTCGAAGGCTTGGTTTTGTTCATCTCAAGTTAACCACAGTCTAAAATGAATCATATGCCAACAGATTCCTAATCTAAAATTTCTTTGACTCTGCCTACTGTCCCGTCCTGCAGCATAACTTTGATGCCGTGTGGATGGTCGGCCGACTTGGTTAAAATTCTTTTGACAGTCCCCCGGGTAAGGGCCCCCGAGCGCTGGTCCTGTTTCTGGACCACCTGCACTTCTTGTCCTATTTTGATATCGGATCTTTTTTTTCCGTCCATAATAACTCCTTTTAGTCGTGGTAAAGTAATATTATTAATTTCTTTTCAATGGTATCATAACATAAGAAGACGAGTGACTGTAAGGAATGAAAGGGAGGTCTAACTATGACATCAATCGTTGTCTATGCCAGCCGATATGGAAGTACTGAAGAATATGCCCGGGCCTTTGCCGAGAAGTATGATCTTAAAGCCGTCCCCTTTAAGCAGCTGCCATCCTTAGAAGACTATGATACTGTTTTTCATTTTGGTGCCTTGTTCGCGAGTGGTACTTATGGATTGAAGGAAACCGTAAAAAAAATGGATCCAAATGGAAGTCAGCGCCTCGTCATTGTGACAGTCGGCCTGAGCGACCCTGAGGTGGAGAAGAATACGGATGATATACGTAAACATATAGAAGCCCAGGTGCCCCCTGCTGTTCTGGAACAGACCAAGATCTATCATCTGCGGGGCCGGATCAATTACCAGGAACTTACTCCTCTGCATCGTTTCATGATGAGAATGGTCTATCTCAAAGCCAAACGCACGCCTCCTGAAGAACAGACCGCTGAGATAAAGGACATGACAGCCAGTTACGGTCAGGCAGTCGATTTCGTCGACCTGGACAGTCTGGACAAAATTAAATATTAAAAAAGCACCCTCTTCGATTTTTTCAAATAGATCGATGAGGGTGTCTTTTATTGCTCTGCTGCATCTTCTTCAGGGAGAATGACACTGAACCATTTGTTAAAGGAGGCTGTTTCCAGGGGATGGTGATAGGTGTCTTTTAATTTATCCTGCAGATAGCCCGCGACTTTCTGGACGATCGGCCGGTTAGTGCTTGACGACTGCCGGTAAATAATCACCAGACCATACAAAAGCTCCTGCATGACCTTAAAATCATCGAGGCCTTGATTGACGATTTGAACGACAATGTTAAATAAATCATCATAAAAATTATAGGAATGGTAGAAGATGGCTAATTCCTCTGAAGGCCGTTCACAGCGGTGATTTAAAGAAGAAGAGCCCAGCTGGCCCAGTAAAAGAGCCAGTTTGTGAACAGCCAAGGTGGACATATCATTATCCGGGGCCGAGCTGCCCAAGCCGCGTAAGCAGATCTCTAACAGCTTATTTAATCCCTGCCGGTAGTCGTTTTTAGAGATTTTAGTCTCCGAAAAAATGAAGGAATTTTCTATTTTCTCAACATCCAGCTCTTCGCTGTCAATTTTAGAATCAAAGAAATAGAGCCGGGCCATTTCATCTTCCTGAGCGATAAAATTTCCTCGTTGATGAAGAATTTCCAGCTGGCAGTCCCTTTCCTTAAAGACATCCAGGAGAGCTGCAGAGTCGACCACAGAGAAATAGCCGGAATGGCCGGCATAGATACTGAAACTTTCCCCCTCTTTCGGTACTTTCGGTGACTCATCTGTACGCTCTTCCAGCTCCTCCTCTATCGCCTGCCGGGTCTCATGGTAGATATCGACGATGATAGTTGTATCCTGGGAAAACTGGGTCGTCGTCCGGACAAAGCGGATGAAATAAATGACACATACCAAAGCATAGATGATAGCGACCATACCGGAGATGACCTGCTGATTCTCATTGAAATCGCGCGTCAGAGCCAGGGAGCTGATACAAAAGAGAAAGCCGCCCAGAAAGACACCTAGAACCTTAAAGATGATAGGTTCTTTCAAAAAATTTTCAATGATGGTATTCGAATAATTAGCAACCTGCAGCGATAAGACGGTCAGAATCGAGGTAAAAGTAAAGGTGGTAATCGTCAGTAGAGCACCTGCCAAAGTAGATAAAATCTGACTGGACAGATCGACGGATACTGTAAAAAAATCAGGTAGATTCAGGTTGATATCCGCCCAGCGGTAATCAATCACATAAACTACGCCGATTAAAACGATGGAGAAAATCATATATTGAATAAGATAGATCAGTTCCTGGTTTTCATATAAATAGACTTTTAGTCTTTCCATTTTCTTGTCCCTCCTCTCTTGTGGTGTGAAGAAAATATTATGTCTTATCGACTACTTTCTTTTCACGCATCTCTGAGCTCTCTCCATGTTTGACGAAAATCATACAGATTAAGGCGGTCAAGAAGCAGACGAATGAGAAAGGAAAAAGCAAGGTATAGCTGCCGATCAAATCCTGCAGGTAGCCGTAGAGGATGGGGCTCACGATAGAAGCTGAAAAAGAAAAGATGTAGTAATAACCGGTAAAGGCACCGATGCTGTTTTCGTCCGCAAACTCCAAGACCATGGGCAGGGAATTGACAATGATAAAGGACCAGAAGATACCTCCTATCAAGAGAAAAATCTGTACAGTGGTCTGGCCGGGCGTGCCTAAAACAGGCAGGAAATTAAGAATGAGTCCGATGAGTCCGATGAGAATCGCTCTCTTCCGACCGATTTTACGGGCCAGGCGGGCGGCCGGCCAGGCAGAAACTAAGAAAGAGAGAGAAAAAGCCGTCATCATCATCGAAGCTTCTCCGCCTGTAAGGTCGAAACTGGAGCTGGCATAAAGGGTAAAAAAAGTTTCGATAGCACCGATGCCCAAAAACCAGGCGAAGATAGCGATCAAAAGAGCAGTCAGGCTGATTTTGTAAGCAGTTGGTAAATGTCGAAAATCCGCCAGATTATACTTCTTTTCCTCGTCCGTCCCCTCCTGCCGCTGATCAGCCAGGGCCGGGTTTTCCTGGATGAGCAACCGGGCCTCCTGCGCCCAACGGTTGGGCAGAGAGTCGCGGATAGGTATACTTTTCTCTTCCCGGTATTTGAGGGCATCTCCTTCTTTAACAAAATACAAAAGAAGGATTAGAGCCAGTATCATGACCAAGGAAGCCATGAAAAAGGCATAGAATTTATCCTCGCGCAGATCCGAAAGATGACCGCCCAGGTAAAAAGCGATGAGAGAGCCTATTCCTCCCATGATATTAATCAGGCTGTTGGCTTCACTTCTCAAAGGAGAGGGAGTTATGTCCGGCATTAAAGCTACGATAGGACTTCTCCAAAGACTCATCATTAAATTGAAGGCAATGATGATAATCATAAAGGACCAGAGATAGGCCTGCAGCGGAATCAGGGAGAAGAAAAAAGCACATAAAGGCAGCCCGACGATAATCCAGGGCATCCGCCGGCCCATGCGCGTACGTGTTTGGTCACTGCGGGCCCCGACTAAAGGCTGAAAAATAACGCCGAATAAATTATCGATCGTCATAATGGCACCAATCATCGTATGATTCAATAAAAAGCGCTGGTTTAAGATGAGCGGGACATGTGCATTGTAAATCGTCCAGGCTAAAGTCGAAGCCAGGTAACCAAACCCGATGAAAAAGATGAGAAAATAATTTAATTTGAGAGG
>CAYTHW010000029.1:0-1764 GCA_964437675.1 uncultured Atopococcus sp.
GTGACATCATTGATCGAAGCTTGAGCCCGGTTGACATTTCCCTGTCTGTTTAACGAAAGAGCGATTAAAGCTGAAATTGCGATGACACTAACTAAAATACCAATGAGCTTTTTATTTGATATAAATTTATTCATCTTTCACCTCAGCAATTCTCTCCTGTCTTTGATAAATTTAGTGGTTCAGTTACTATTATTTTAATGTATATTTTCTATTAATACCATATTATTTTACAATAGTGTATAGAAAACAGAATGTCAAACTAATTTATGGATAGAAAAAAGCTGGTTGACAGTATCTTACTGTCAACCAGCTTAAAATTTAATGAATTAAATTAGATTTTTCTAACATTAGTAGCTTGTGGGCCACGGTCGCCTTCTTCAATATCAAATTCAACTGACTGGCCATCTTCTAAAGATTTGAAGCCATCCCCTTCGATTGCTGAGAAGTGAACGAATACGTCGTCTCCACCTTCACGCTCGATAAAGCCAAAACCTTTTTCTGCATTAAACCATTTAACTGTTCCTTGTTCCATTAAAAAATTTCCTCCTCGTGCCGATGACACAAAATTAAAATATATTTCCTCAAAGCTAGATTCATAAATATGATTCTTGATAAAACACATCATGCGCTAGTACCTTGATGAAAGTATATGTACTATACCACGGATTAAGACTCTAAACAATTAATAGCCTCTTAAAAAAATTATATCCAACCATATTCTCTCAAGCTGATATAATCATTTTCTCCTACTATGAAATGATCCAAAACTTCGATCCCCATCATCTCACCGCACTCTACGATTCTCTTCGTGAAGAGCTGATCAGCCTGTGAGGGCTCTGTATTGCCCGAGGGATGGTTATGGGCCAAGAGAATCCGGGCGGCGGAATATTTAACGGCCCCTTTGAATATCTCTCGTGGATGCGCGACAGATGTGTTCAGGGACCCTTTGAAGACCATCTCTATTTTGATGATTTCATTTTTAGTATTGAGATAAGCCGCCATCACCTGCTCCTGCTGGAGTCCGTGGAAGAGGCGGATGAAATACTGGCCTGCCGACTGAGTCGAGGTGATCTTCCCCTTTTTTGTCTGTGCAGAATGGGCAATGCGGTATCCCAGCTCACATGCAGCCAAAAGCTCACTTGCTTTGATGGGTCCTATCCCGGGAAAAGAAGTCAGCTCTGTAATCGAGGCCTGCTTTAATTCATAGAGGCTGCCGAATTGATTCAAGAGACTTAAGGACAAATCGACCACATTCTGCCCGCGGGAGCCCGTTTTTAATAAAATGGCAAGAAGCTCATAATCAGCCAAAGCTTCCGGACCGTGTGCCAGCAGGCGCTCCCGCGGCCGTGTTTCCTCAGGGTATTTTTCTTTTACTGTCGGTATTTTTTCCATACAAAAAACCTCCTTATGCTCTTAGTCTTAACATACGCATAAGGAGGAGAAACTTTTTGTTTAGCCTTTGAAAAATTCTTTAACTTCATGCAGATCAGTCATGACATGATCCGCTATCTTTTGACATTCTTCATCGACGATGACCAGGTCGGGAATCAATATCTTCCGCAGACCAGCCGCATCCGCCGACTTGAGTCCCGACAGTGAATCTTCCAGAACCCAGACCAGTGACGGATCCGTCTCACCTAAGTCTAAGGCCTTCAAATAAGGTTCCGGATGGGGCTTGGTATGGGTGACCATATCTGAACCCACTACATGGTCGAAAGTGTCGAGTAGGTCAGTTTTATCCAGTAAAACATCGATGATATTCGA
>CAYTHW010000029.1:1864-7652 GCA_964437675.1 uncultured Atopococcus sp.
GGTGTGAATGGGTGCATCAGGCGCAAAATTTGGTCTAAAACATAGACCAGGACACTCTTGCTTCTGTTCTTCTCTTCATCCGTTCCTCTCTGCAGACTTTCCTTGCTCATCTCGATGAACCAGTCACAGTAGTCATCCCAGACGAAGTGGTAGATCGCTTTACCGGCTTCACCGAATTCAAATTTCTCTGAATTCTCGACGACCGTCTCGATGGTCTCATTCAGTCGGGCAAGGATCCATTTTTCAGCGACATTCAAGTCCCCTGTCAAATCGATATCTTCATAAGAGAAATCTTCTAAATTCATTAAAACAAAGCGGCTGGCATTCCACAATTTATTGATGAAGTTCCAAGCTGCGTCCATCTTTTCATAAGAAAAACGTACATCCTGTCCTGGTGCAGATCCTGTGGTCAGGAACCAGCGCAGGGCATCAGCGCCGTACTCTTCAATCACGTCCATCGGGTCGATTCCGTTGCCCAGAGATTTAGACATCTTGCGGCCGTCTTCCGCACGAATCAAGCCGTGGATCAAGACATTTTCAAAAGGTCTTCGGCCTGTAAATTCCAATGACTGGAAAATCATACGGGATACCCAGAAGAAGATGATGTCATACCCCGTCACGAGAGTGTTGGTAGGGAAATAACGCTGGAAATCCTCTGCATCTTCATCCGGCCAGCCCATGGTCGAAAACGGCCATAAAGCAGATGAGAACCAGGTATCTAGGACATCTTCATCCTGGGTCCAGTTTTCGATATCTTCTGGCTCTTCTTCTCCAACATACACTTCACCTGTCTCATTATGATACCAGGCCGGGATTTGATGCCCCCACCATAATTGACGGGAAATCACCCAGTCATGGACATTATTCATCCAGTCCAGGAAGGTCTTCTCAAAACGCTGCGGGTAAAAATTAACACTGTCATCCATCGACTGATTATCGATAGCTTTTTGAGCTAAAGGCTGCATGCGTACGAACCACTGGGTCGACAGACGAGGTTCTACAACGACACCTGAACGCTCCGAGTGTCCGACACTGTGGACCATCTCTTCTACTTCTTTCAGGTAGCCTTCACTTTCTAAATCTTTAACAATCGCTTTGCGGCATTCTTCCCGCGTCGTACCTTCGTATTTGCCTGCTTCCGCATTCATGGTTGCATCGTCGTTCATGACATTAATCCGCGGCAGATCATGACGGTTACCTACTTCGAAGTCATTCGGATCATGGGCAGGTGTAATCTTCACTACCCCTGTACCAAACTCACGGTCAACATAAGTATCAGCCACGATAGGCACTTCGCGGTTGACGATCGGCACCAGAGCTTTCTTACCGATCAGGTGCTGGTAGCGTTCATCATCCGGATGAACAGCGACAGCTGTATCACCTAATAAGGTCTCCGGCCGCGTCGTCGCAAGTTCGAGCACTTCTTCTTCACCCACTACTGGATAGCGCAGGTGGTAGAAGGCACCGTTATCATCCGAGTACTCTACTTCTATATCTGACAAAGCAGTACGTAATTTTGGATCCCAATTGATGATATATTCCCCGCGGTAGATCAGATCCTGCTCATATAATTTCACAAAAACTTTACGGACCGCCTGGGACAGCCCTTCATCTAAAGTAAAACGTTCTCTTTCATAGTCAACAGAAATACCCATCTTAGACCACTGCTCACGGATGATCGAAGCATACTCTTCCTTCCATTCCCAGGTCTTCTCGATGAATTTCTCACGTCCTAAATCATAGCGGGTCAAGTTATCTTCCTGGCGCAGGCGTTCTTCCACCCGGCCCTGTGTGGCGATTCCTGCATGGTCCATACCCGGCAGCCAGAGCGTATCGTAACCCTGCATCCGTTTTTGACGGATGATGATATCTTGTAAAGTCACATCCCAGGCATGGCCCAAGTGTAATTTACCTGTGACATTCGGAGGCGGAATGACGATCGAATAAGGCTCGGCTTCCTCATCTCCACTCGGTCTGAAATAACCTTCTTCCATCCATTTGGAATATTTCCCCTGCTCGACCTCTGTCGGCTGGTATTTAGTCGGCATATTAATCTCTTTAGTCATTGATCATTGTCCTTTCATTTAAAAATAAAAAAGCGTCCGCTGCTGTATAGGACGCTTGAACGTGGTACCACCTAAATTACCTACTTTTAAAAGTAAGTCACTCATCGTCGACGATAATGGGTCGTACCAGATAATCTCTTATCAACTCATAAGTAACTTCCTGCCTATCCACTTGGGGTTTTCATCAGCCACCCTTTTTCTGAAAAGCTTCCAGCCAGTACTCCTCTTAATCCTAGTTTTTCATCTCTTATTGTAGCATATGGAATATTTTATGACCACTTGATTTTACAGCAGGCCGGCAAACATGTCGCTTGCCTGTTGTTCTGTCGAATCTTCGATCTTAATCTTGTCTATTTCGATCCCGTCAACTGCCCGTTGAACCAGGGCATCGACATCTAATTTCTTCTCCAGTCTCAGCACCTCATCCAGGTCAGGTTTCGTTGCCGGACGCTGGGGAGCAAACACCGTACAGCAGTCCTCATAGGGCTGGATAGACAATTCATAGCTGTCGATTTTTTTAGATAGATCGATGATGTCTGTCTTATCCATCGAAATTAATGGACGTAACACAGGTGTGTTCGTCACATCGTTGATGGCAGCCATACTTTCTAAGGTTTGAGAAGCCACCTGGCCGATCGATTCACCCGTGACGACAGCTAAAGCTTTTCTTTCTGCTCTCAGCCGGTCCGTGATTCTCATCATGAATCTTCTATTCAAAGTCATACTGTAATGGTCCGGGATTTTATTTTTAATTTCTTCCTGAATTTCAGTAAAAGGAACGGAAATAAAGTGAATCGGACCGCTGTATTTAGCCAGTTTGGCAGCCAAGTCTTTGGCTTTATTTAAAGCCTGCGGACTGGTGTAAGGCGGGCTGTAGAAATGAACGGCTTCCAGTTCCACCCCTTTTTTCAAAGTCAAGTAACCGGCTACAGGAGAATCGATGCCCCCTGACAGCATCAGCATGGCTCTGCCTCCAGTTCCTACTGGGAAGCCGGCTGCTCCTTTGACTTTATGAGTGTAGAGGAAAGCACCGTGTTTTCGGATTTCCACATTGACCATGATATCTGGATTTTTCATCTGTGCTTCGATCTCAGGCAGAGCTTCGATAACAGCTGCTCCTACTTCGCGGTTGATCTCCATGGTATCCAGTGGAAAATCTTTATCCGCCCGTCTCGTTCCGATTTTAAAGGTCTTCCCGCTGCTGTAAAGCTCTTTGACCATCTGGACGACAGCCTGGGAAATGGCTTCCATATCTTTCTCGACCTGCAGGACAGGTGAGAAACTCTGGATTCCAAAAATATCGACCAGTTTTTCTTTGACTCCTTCATAATCCTCACCATTCAGCTCGATGTACATGCGGTCGTGGTTCGACTTGACATTGGCGTCTGGAAAGACACTGATCGCTGATTGAACATGTGAGCGGAGCTTTCGGATGAAATCTCTTTTATTTTTTCCTTTAGTTGATAATTCTCCATAGCGGATCATTATTTCGGAATATTGCATGCTTAGTCTCCTTTATTTTTTAAAATAGCTTGAAAATGTGTATAAATTTCTTTGAATTCCCGGATAAACTGGTCCATTTCATCCAGCGTATTAGTCTCAGACAGACTCACACGGACAGCCGACTCAGACAGTCTCGAATCTATATTCATGGCATGGAGGGTTGATGACTCTGTCTTTTTCCTGCTGGAGCAGGCACTGGTGGTTGAGATATAGATGTCCCGGTCTTCCAAGGCATGGACCAGTACTTCCCCACGAATACCTTCGATTCCTAAACATAAAATATGAGGGGCGCCCTGGACAGGTGAAAAGATTTTGACATGCTCATAGGACTCCAGCTGATCTCTAAGGGTCTGCTTCATCTGGGCCAGATCTTCGGCCTTCTGTCCGGCCTGGTCCAAGGTGATTCTTACAGCTTTAGCCATAGCGGTGATAGCCGGCAGGTTTTCTGTACCCGAGCGCTGGCCGCTCTCTTGACCTCCGCCGGTTAAAAGGGGCAGGATTCTTCGGTCTGCATTCTTATAAAGAAAACCGACACCGCGCGGTCCGTGAAATTTATGACCGGAAAAAGTGGCCAGGTCAATCCGGGAATTTTCTGATAAATCCAATCCAACCTTGCCCAGTGCCTGTACCGCATCGACATGGAAATGAACAGAAGGATAATCTTCTAAAATTCTTCCAATCGCTTCAATCGGCTGGACACTGCCTACTTCATTGTTGACTGCCATGATCGATACCAGACTCGTATCCGGTCTGATCGCCTGGGCCAGTTCCTCTAAATCGACGAGTCCCTGCTCATCGACTGATAGATAAGTGGTCTCAAATCCCAAATCTTCCAGCTGTTCAAAAGTATTTCTGACTGAAGGGTGTTCCACCGCACTGGTTATCAGATGTTTACCCACAGCTCTTTTTTCTAAAGCCGTCCCCTTGACTGCCCAATTATTGCCTTCTGTTCCGCCGGAGGTGAAAAAGATTTCCTCGGGTGAAACGTGAAGCAGCTCTGCGATCTGCTCACGGGACTGACTGAGTAACTGGGAAGACCATTCTCCCAGTTGATGTAAACTTGAAGGATTTCCAAAATATTGATTAGAAACCACCTGATAGGTCTCCAAGGCTTCTGGGTAGACCTGGGTAGTTGCACTGTTGTCAAAATAAATCATAATATGTCCTTTCTCAGCAGAAAATACAAAACATAGAGTTTAGATGAAAATAAACTCTATGTTATTTGCGGTCCTCTAATTTTTGTTGAATATAGTCCAGTTCCGAAGCATCAATATTGCTCAATGTCTCTGCCGCTAATGAGAAAGCTCGTTCATAATTATTTTCTGTATAATAATAATGAGACAACATATCAAAGACTTCATTCATATTAGGTACTTCATGGCGGTATTTATTCAGACTTTGAATGATCAATTCCGTCGCTTCGGCGTAATATAACATGTCATTCATCTGCTTTTCTAAAGCCGGCAGATCTTCTTTAACAATATCATAAAGGTACCTGATTTCCTGCATATCCAGCCGGACACGGTCTAATTCATGAGCTAATTCCTTAATCCGGTTCGTTATATAATGATAATAATCATAGAAATCAGAAGGTAAGCCCGGCAAATTTGACCGGTCGGAAATATGTTTGAGTTCGCTCATCCGGCGGGCAAAAAGATCTAAATCCTGCTTTACCTGCTCCTCTTCATCAGCGAGACCGTATAAATCATCTAAAAAGGTATTCTGCTGATCATACATTTTTTGAGTTTTATCGAAAAGTTTATCCATCGTGCTGGATAATTGAGAATAAATAATATCGCTTTGAGCGACTTCATTACGGATTCTTTCGTAATTCGCCTCATGACTGGAAATTTCCTGTTCCATTTTGGCCCCGTAACTCAGGGTCGCATCTGTCATATGGTAGAGCTGGCTCATTCGATCGGTTTCGATCTTGATCTGGCGGTTGCGGTCATATAGGGTCTCAAAAATATCTTTGAGTTTAGAAAATTGATTATTGACTTTAACCTGCGCCTGATATTCATTTTCCATCAGCTCATAGAGAGCGTCTACCTTACTTTCAACTGCCTTCATTTCTTTCTGTGCTTCTTTCAGCTTCAAATCTTCCAAATAGTTGTAGATATTCTCTAATTTAGACTCTGTGGAGACTATATCTTCCAAAGTGCTGTCGTTGGCAAAAGCAATTCTTTTATCCAATAAACTTTTGTATCCTGATCTTAATT
>CAYTHW010000029.1:7752-10791 GCA_964437675.1 uncultured Atopococcus sp.
TGATTTTTCAGATTCTGCAATCGCATTAGACAATTCCGGGAAATTAATCTCCTGGACATTCTTCCATTGATTTTTTACCTCATCATATTTCTCTTGTGAAGCACCTGAAAATTTGACCTCTTCTGCCTGCTCAAACAAGGCATCGACATTTTCATTGTAGATATCAGCTTTGAGCTGGTTAAGGGTATCAATCGTATTAAAATGCTTTTCACGTAAATAATAACCAAGTACTACCAGCAGCAGAAGCACAAGAATGAGAATAATAATGGCAGTCTCCAATTCAAGTCCCCCTTTCATATTTAATTCCAGTCTACATTATAACAAATATATATAATTCTTTGAATTAATTATGAGCTATTCTTCTTATAATAGATTTAAATATGATTTTATACTCAAATAGGAGGGAGACTTTCAGAAAAACCACATAAAAAAAACAGAAAGTAAAAACTCTCTGTTTTCGGTCTTATATATTCTATCCTGATTAACGTGAGTAGAACTCAACCACGTAAGATTCTTCGACTTCAGTCGGCATTTCTTCACGTGCAGGGTAGCGGGTTAATGAACCTTCTAATTTTTCAGCATCAAAAGTAACGAAGTCTGGACGGCTGTAAACTGACTCAACAGCATCCTGGATGATCTGCATATCTTTTGATCTTTCACGAACAGAGATAACTTGTCCGATGCTTACTGAGTAAGAAGGGATATCGACACGTTTTCCATCTACTAAAATGTGACCGTGGTTAACTAACTGACGCGCTTGTTGACGTGTTGTAGCTAAACCTAAACGGTAAACAATGTTGTCTAAACGACGCTCTAATAGAACCAGGAAGTTTTCCCCGTGTAATCCTTCACGGATCTTACCTGCTTTTTCGAACAGGTTAAAGAATTGACGTTCATTTAATCCGTAAATGAAGCGTAATTTTTGTTTTTCACGTAACTGTAAAGCATATTCAGATAAAGAAACACGAGAGTTAGGTCCGTGCTGTCCCGGTGCATATGGACGACGTTCTAATTCTTTACCAGTACCTGATAAAGATACACCATATCTTCTTGATTTTTTCCACATTGGGCCTGTATATCTAGCCATAATAAAATTCCTCCAATTTTTTCAGCTGTATTTGGAGTAAAATAATTTAGGAAATTTACTTCAACGTGCATTCCTTTGTTGGATCTTCGCCCTATGCAGCCGCGGGTTACACAATCATACGCTACTGTTCAATTAACAGGCAAAGGAATGTTGACGTGCAAAGCATTTCTTGCTGCATTATTTTACACATTCTCTATTGTACCGCACTGACCTCATTTGTCAAGCTTTTATCCAAACAAAAAAGAGGCATCTGCCTCTTTTTTGTATCACCTGATACTTTTTATTCAAAAAGTTCAGCGTGAGTTTCTTTGAAAGCTTCGTATTGATCAGCGATCTTTTCTTTGTCGTAAGTTAATACAGGCTTACGAGAAGCTAATACTTCGTCTAAGCGCACTACCGGTGCATTGTGAGGAGCTGTTTGAACAGTTTCTGGTTCAGTTTTGATCTCTTCAGCAATCTTCTGCATAACATCGATGATCATATCTAAATCTTGTTTAGATTCAGTTTCAGTCGGCTCAAACTGTAAACATTCGTCAACGTGTAATGGGAAGTATGTAGTTGGTGCGTGAACACCGTAGTCTAACATACGTTTACCAACGTCTTTAGCAGTAACATTATCTTCCTTAGCTTGACGAGTTAATGTTAATGTGAAGTCGTTCATACAGTATCCAGGGAATGCTACATCGAAGTGGTCTTTTACATTTGAACGGATGTAGTTCGCGTTTAATACTGCATCTTCTGAAACGCGGCGTAATCCTTCTGCACCCATAGCACGTACATAAGCATAAGCACGTAAGTTTACTCCGAAGTTACCATAGTATCCTGCCACACGTCCGATTGATTTTTCAGGATCATAAAGTGAGTAGCTGTCTCCATCTTTTTGAACCATTGGTGCTGGCAAGTATGGTGCTAATTTTTCATTTACACCGATTGGACCAGATCCAGGCCCACCCCCACCGTGAGGTCCTGTCATTGTTTTGTGCAGATTCATGTGAGCTGCGTCAAATCCCATACGAGCCGGTGAAGTGATTCCCATGATAGCGTTTAAGTTCGCTCCGTCATAGTATGCAAGTCCGCCGGCATCGTGGATTAATTCTACGATATCTTTAGCATAAGTCTCAAAGATACCTGCAGTAGAAGGGTTAGTGATCATAACTCCCGCAACTGTTTCTTTTCCATATTGTTCGATAGCTGCTTCAACTGCTTCAACGTCCATCATACCTTTTTCGTTTGATGGGAACTCAACGATATCGAATCCTGCAACTGCGGCAGTTGCCGGGTTGGTTCCGTGAGCTGAGTCTGGAACGAAAATGTACTTACGAGTGTCTAACTCGCCTTTTTCCTGGAAGTATTTCTTGAATGCTAAGATTGCAGTTAATTCACCATGAGCACCTGCTTTAGGCTGTAAAGTTACTGCATCAAATTCAGTTACTTCTTTCAAAGCTTCCTGCATTTCATACATTACCTGTAATGCACCCTGTTTTGATTCAATTGACTGTAATGGGTGAACATTACCAAATCCAGGCATTGCAGCAATATCTTCGTTAACTTTAGGGTTGTACTTCATCGTACATGATCCTAAAGGATATGGTCCTGTTTCGATACCAAATGTACGGCTAGATAGAGCAGTATAGTGACGAATTAATTGTAATTCAGACACTTCTGGTAAATTAGCTGCTTCTTCACGTACTAAATGGTTGTCTAAGTCAGCTGATAAGTCATACTCTTCAATTTCTAATGAAGGTAAGTCATATGCTGTATGACCTTCTTGTGACAAGTCAAAAATTAATGTATTATAATCTGTAAACATTATTTAGCCACCTCCGCTAGAGCATTAACAAATCCGTCCATCTCTTCTTTTGTACGTTTTTCAGTAGCACATAAGAGATAAGCGTTTTCTTCACCGTATGCTTCTGAAGCATCGTATCCACCCATGTAGCCTTTTTCAAGTA
>CAYTHW010000029.1:10891-13964 GCA_964437675.1 uncultured Atopococcus sp.
GTAGATAGAGCCATAACGAATCCTTCTTCTCCTGAATTGTCATATGTATGACCAACGATACGAGAAGGTAATTTACGAGTTAATGATTCTTTAACAGCCAGGTAACCAGCATGTGGTCCACCAACAGACATAGGGATACCGAACGGCTGTACATCTCCGACAACCATGTCCGCACCTAATTTACCAGGAGCTTCTAATTTACCTAAAGCTAATGGGTTTGATGAAACGATTAATTGAGCTTTAGTCTCGTGTACTAAGTCAGCAATCGCTTTGATGTCTTCAATAGATCCAAAGAAGTTCGGATATTGAACAATTACAGCAACTGTGTCTTTAGGATCTAATTTAGATTTCAAGTCATCTAAATCAGTGACATCAGCTTTTGTATCGAGAACTTCTACTTCATAGTCACGAGTATAACCATAAGTATCTAAGTTTTCGATTGCTTGAGGATGAACAGCACCAGATACTAAAACTTTACTACCTTTTTTGTTGTTCCCTTTAGCTAAGTTTGCAGCTTCAGCTACAGCGTTGAAGCCGTCGTACATACCTGAGTTAGTAACTTCCATACCAGTCAATTCACAAATCATTGTCTGCCATTCGAACATTGCCTGTAACTCACCCTGTGAAACTTCCGGTTGGTAAGGAACATATGCAGTTAAGAACTCCTGGCGAGAAGTAATATGGTGAACTAGGTTTGGAATGTGGTGGTCGTAAGTTCCAGCACCTAAGAAGAATGGCACTTGTGATGAATTTGTATTTTTATCAGCTAATTCGCTGAAATATTTTACTAATTCATACTCAGATAAGGCATCTGGTAAATCCATTTTTTCAGTTCTGCGAACGTCTTCCGGAACTGCTTCAAAAAGATCCATGATGTCATTAACGCCAATGCTCTCTAACATATCTTTTCTGTCTTGCTCTGTATTTGGTAAATATCTACGTTGCACCAATACAATTCACTCCCTTTAAATTCGATAGTATTTACAGCGCTAATGTAAGCGCTTTATTTTTTGTTTTAAAAAACACCTCGTGGTTACCTTTAAAAGTGACCACGAGGTACCACTAATATTTATAAATATTTAGAATGAACTAATTACGCGATAAAATCGTCGTAAGCAGCTTTATCCATTAAACCAGAAGTATCTACTTCTCCTTCAACAGTAACTTCGTAGAACCATCCTTCTCCTTCAGGATCTTCGTTAGCTGTTTCAGGTGCATCATCGATTGTTTCGTTCACTGCAGAAACAGTTCCATCTACTGGAGCGTAAATTTCAGAAACAGATTTAACTGATTCAACTGAACCTACTTCTTCGCCTTTTTCAACTTCGTCGTCTTCGTCTGGTAATTCAACGTAAACGATATCTCCTAATTGATCTTGAGCGTAGTCAGTGATTCCAACGCGTACTGTGTCCCCATCGATAGAAATCCATTCGTGATCTTCTGTGTAAAATACATCAGCCATATTAAACATTCTCCTTTTTAATTTAAAATATTTTTTAATTAATAAAATTAATTAACATAAGTAAAGATTAACGTCTTAACCAGTTTTTAGCAACAAGCTTAGCTGGAACTTGGTTTTTACGGATCTGAATTAATACTTCGTCATTGTTGTCCGCATATTCCTTGTTAATCATAACATAACCAATTGCTTTACCAAATGTAGGACTCTTAGTTCCTGAAGTTACCTCACCGATTTTTGTTTCTCCGTCAGTAGAGTATACTTCATATCCTTGGCGGGCAATTCCTTTACCTTCCAGTTCGAAGCCTTTAGATACACGGCGTTCGCTTGCAGGTAATTCTTTGTATGCTTCTAAAGCAGCTTTTCCTGGGTAGTCAACTTCTTTTTTGTCTCCAGTTTTAACTGCGAAGGCAATTCCACCTTCAAGAGGATTGATTTCTTCGGATAAATCATTACCGTAAAGAGCCATTCCACCTTCAAGGCGTAAAGTATCACGTGAACCTAAAGCACATTCAGTAATATTTTTGTCTGCTCCAACTTCTAATAATTTTTCCCAAATAGAGCGAGTTTCATTCCATGGAATGTAAAGTTCGAAGCCGTCTTCACCAGTATAACCAGTACGAGAAACAACTACTCCCTCTACACCAGCAACTGTTTCATCAGCAGAGAAGTGGTAGCCTTTGATACTTGGTAAGTCAGCATCAGTAACTTTAGCCAGAACTTCTTCAGCATCCGGTCCCTGAATAGCAATTAAGCCCCATTCTGCAGTTTCATCAACGATTTCTACTGATCCATCGTTGTGTTTTTGTAACCAGTTGAAGATTTTTTCATAGTTACTTGAGTTAGGAGTAACCATTACGTCCTGATCAGAGTTCTTGTAGATGATTAAGTCATCTAAAGTATAACCTTCTTCATTGGTTACTGCATTATAAATTGCCTGGCCGTCCGCTACTTTTGTCAGATCGTTGGATAGAACTGTGTCTAAGAATCCAATCGCATCGTCACCAGTAACACGAACTTCTCCCATGTGTGAAGCATCAAATAATCCAACGCTATTACGCACAGCCTCATGCTCCTCTTGGATACTTGAGAACTGGATAGGTAATGCCCACCCACCAAAGTCTACTAATTTCACACCTTTTTCAACATAATAGTCGTAAAGAGGTGTTTTGCGTAATCCGTTTTCGTCTAATTGAATGTCTTGAATTTCACTCATTAAATCACTCCATTCTTTAATATTACAAATTTAGGTAGGTTCACTACCGCAATTGTACAAACATATTTTATCACAATCTTTTGTAATTTCAATGATTATTCACAAATGTTCGGATGAACTTAGACTCCGATCACTTTATTTACTTCATTAAAGATTGCATCAGCTTTAGCTACATACTCTTCTAATGTCTCTTCAGTGTCTTTAATATATTTGTTTTTTGTCTCTTCATCTTTAAGTGAAGACGCGTTGATGTACACATTTAAAGAACTTGATAAGATGGCAGAGCGTAATAACTGCACGCCTACACCTACGTCAGAGATGATACCTTTTTTAATCAGCGGTAATACTTCCTCTGCGATATCAAATACTTTTTTCGCATTGTTTAATAGATCCAGCGG
>CAYTHW010000030.1:0-2783 GCA_964437675.1 uncultured Atopococcus sp.
TCGTATGACCTTCAACTTGAGCTACGATTCCTCCACCTTTAACAACATCTGTTTCTTCAACATCCGGCAGATCAGTCAAGGCCAGGTGTGATAATACTGCCTTGGCTAATGGGTGGTCCGACTCACTTTCTACTGCTGCTAAATAACTCATATAAGTTTCTATGTCATCTGTATAGTATTTTTCTTCAGCAACTTCTGGATTACCTACTGTCAAAGTACCCGTCTTATCAAAGATAATCGTATCGACTTTGGCAAAATCTTGAATAACTTCTGATCCTTTTAGCAAAACACCATTCTGCGCTCCATTACCTATACCTGCAACGTTAGAAACAGGGACTCCGATAACTAAGGCTCCCGGACATCCTAAAACGAGCACCGTGATAGCTAATTCAACATTACCGGTGAATAACCATGTTAAGAATCCGATGACGAGTACTGTAGGCGTGTACCATTTAGAGAAATTATCGATGAAACGCTCTGCTTCAGACTTGGAGTCCTGAGCTTCTTCAACGAGTTCGATAATACGTCCAAAGGTTGTATCCTCCCCGACTTTGTCAGCGCGAATCTGAATCGTACCATTATCTAAGATAGTTCCCGCAAAGACTTCGTCCCCTTCTCTTTTACTGACCGGGACTGACTCACCAGTGATCGAAGCTTCATTTAAATGCCCCTCACCAGTTAATACCGTCCCGTCAACCGGAACTTTTGCTCCTGTACGAACAAGGATGACCGCTCCTTCATCTACAAAGTCGACATCTTCTTCTTCAAAAGAACCGTCTTCCTGCTGAACCAATGCTTTTTCGGGTGCCATCTCTGTCAGCTCTTTAATAGAGGAGCGAGTATAGTTGAGAGTTTTCTCTTCCAACCATGCACCGAAGAGGAATAGGAAGGTGACGATAGCGGATTCTTCGTAGTTTTGTATGAATAAGGCACCTATAGCTGCTATTGAAACCAGAACATCGATAGAGACGACCTTAACCTGTAAAGCTGAGATGGCCTGCAGTAAAATTGGAACGATACCTATAATACCTGCTATTAAGAACGACCACTGTGCGACTGCTTCATTATGAAAACCATAGTGAGCAATGAATGCTCCAATAATCAAAATGGCTTGAACAGCCATGATTTTGTTTTTATTACCCAAGACTAATTTTTGCATTTTTTTAACCTCCGTTTTTTATTACACCTTTATTGTATGACTTTTATCTTAATTTCAAATTGATGACTATCAAGTTTAAATTTCTTTTATGAAATATGTCGATTGACTGCTTGCTTTCCTAGGAACTGACTATACTTTAAGTCTTTTGGACTGAATAAGAATTGACTGCTGTCAATAAATAAGGAAAAACAAGAAATCTTTCCTTTCTGGCCTGCTGCAGGTTGTTTCTATCCTTTTGAAATAAAAAAACAGCCGGTCTCTTCTATAAAGAGACCGGCTGTTTTTAATTTTCAAAAATCCCATTCAGGATTTACTCAGTAATTTCTTCTAAATTTTCATCTGCATCATAAACAGATACACTATCTAAGCCGACTTCTTTAGGCTCCAAATTACGATAGCGGTTCATACCGGTACCTGCTGGAATAGCCTTACCGATGATGACATTCTCTTTCAATCCAGCCAGTGGGTCTACTTTACTGCGGATAGCAGCATCTGTCAGCACTTTTGTTGTTTCCTGGAAAGAAGCAGCTGATAAGAAACTATTTGTCTCTAAAGCAGCTTTAGTGATTCCTAAGATTAAAGGACGAGCTGTTGGAGGATTCTCTCCAGCTTTCAAGGCTTTAGCTGCAATCGCTTTAAATTCTTGAATATCGATGGTTGAACCAGGCAGAACATCAGTATCTCCCGGCTCAAGAATATTCACTTTTCTCATCATTTGACGAACCATTACTTCCACGTGCTTGTCTGCAATTTCTACCCCTTGAGAGCGGTAGGCATATTGTACTTCTTGCAGTAAGTATTTCTGCGTTGTCAATGAATCAGTGACCTCGAGTAATTCTTTTGGATCAATAGATCCTTCGATTAACGGCTCACCGCGACGGATATAATCGCCTTCTTTAATACGCAGGCGTGAGTTTGCCGGGACAGTGTAAGACCGATCATCTGTTACTCCATTAATCTCAATTTCTACAGTATTATTCGATGTTTTTTCCACTAAAGATACGACTTGACCTGTTACTTCTGTGATCGTGGCTTTACCTTTTGGATTACGTGCTTCAAAAATTTCCTGAACACGAGGAAGCCCCTGCGTGATATCCGCTCCGGCTACCCCTCCCGTATGGAAAGTACGCATCGTTAATTGAGTACCAGGCTCACCGATAGATTGAGCAGCGATCGTACCAATCGCTTCTCCGACTTCTACTTCAGAACCCGTTGCCAGATTCAGGCCGTAACATTTCTTACATGCCCCATTGTGAGAGTAGCAGTTGAAAACTGAGCGGATCCAGACTGACTCGATACCCGCTGCTGTAATCTGACGCGCTGTTTCAATAGTGATAATTTCATTTTCTTCAACTAAAACTTCACCTGTAGCAGGATTTTCTACATCATAACGTGCATAGCGCCCGATGATACGGTCTTCCAATGATTCAATCTCACGGTTACCTTCCATGATAGCCTGTACTTCCAGACCTTGCTGCGTACCACAGTCATCTTCACGGACGATCACTTCTTGAGCGACATCAACCAGTCGACGTGTTAAGTAACCCGAGTCCGCTGTTTTCAGAGCTGTATCCGTCATCCCTTTACGCGCACCGTGAGTCGAGATAAACATCTCTAAGACCGA
>CAYTHW010000030.1:2883-13767 GCA_964437675.1 uncultured Atopococcus sp.
TTGAATACTTCCGCAATAATCTGCTGGAGGTATTTCTTCTTAAATGGCGGAACAGCCGGCATCTCAGCAATCGTTTCTTTTAAGTTGCTGCCATAATCTACGAAATATTTATCCGGTGTACCATTTTCCAGGTTATCTTTCGTTGGTTCATTAAGATATGGAATCTCATCCGGAATGATTTCGTTAAATAACAGTTTACCGACCGTGGTAATCAAATACTGATTCCGTTGGTCATCAGTAAATGGATTATGCGAGAGGTCACGCGCTAAAATCGCTACTCTTGTATGGTAGTGAACATAGCCCATTTTCAAAGCTTTGAACACTTCGTCTACTGATGAAAAAGCTTCACCTTCACCAACTGCCCCCACTTTTTCTTTGGACAGGTAATAGTTACCCAGTACCATATCCTGAGAAGGCGTTACAACCGGCGATCCATCTTTAGGGTTCAAGATATTCTGCGCGCCCAGCATGAGGATACGCGCTTCAGCCTGAGCCTGGTCACTTAATGGCACGTGAACAGCCATCTGGTCACCGTCAAAGTCGGCGTTGTAAGCCTCACAGGCCAATGGGTGAAGCTGAATAGCTTTACCTTCAACTAAGACGGGTTCAAATGCCTGGATTCCCAGACGGTGGAGGGTAGGTGCCCGGTTCAAGAGAACAGGGTGCTCTTTAATGACTTCTTCTAAAACTGGCCAAACCTCTGGATCTTGTCGCTCAACCATACGTTTAGCACGTTTGATATTGCTTGCGATTTCATCTTTAACGAGTTCACGCATGACGAAAGGTTTGAATAATTCAAGTGCCATTTCACTCGGCAGACCACATTGATCCATCCGGAGATTCGGTCCTACTACGATTACGGAACGACCGGAATAGTCTACACGTTTACCTAATAAGTTTTGACGGAAACGCCCCTGCTTCCCTTTCAACATATGAGAAAGAGATTTTAATGGACGGTTACCCGGCCCTGTGACCGAACGACCGCGACGTCCGTTGTCCACTAAAGCGTCTACCGCTTCCTGCAGCATACGCATCTCATTCTGAACGATGATGTGCGGTGCATTTAAGTCCAGTAGTCGTTTCAAACGGTTGTTACGGTTGATTACTCGACGATATAAGTCGTTTAAATCACTCGTCGCAAAACGGCCGCCTTCTAACTGAACCATTGGTCGTAATTCAGGCGGGATAACTGGTAAAACGTCAAGAACCATCCATTCCGGCTTATTTTCAGAGTTGGCAAAAGCATCCAAGATATCCAAACGGCGGATATTACGGTTACGCTTTTGTCCTGTCGATGTTTTTAATTCTTCACGTAATTCTTTTACTTCTGCATCTACATCCACTTTACGCAGAAGTGTGCGGATAGCTTCAGCACCAATCTGTGCTTCAAAGCGGTTACCGAATTCTGATTTTAATTCACGGTATTCACGCTCAGACAGGAGCTGTTTGTGTTCTAAAGGTGTATCTCCCGGCTCAATCACAATATGAGACGCAAAATAGATAACTTCCTCTAAGTCACGCGGCGACATATCCAGGATGAGTCCCATACGGCTTGGAATACCCTTAAAATACCAAATATGAGTAACTGGTGCGGCTAATTCAATGTGTCCCATACGTTCACGGCGAACGTTAGAACGTGTAACTTCTACACCACAACGGTCACAGACGATACCTTTATAATGAATGCGCTTGTATTTTCCACACGCACATTCATAGTCTTTCGTCGGACCGAAGATACGCTGGTCAAACAAACCGTCTGTTTCTGGTTTTAATGTACGATAGTTAATGGTTTCTGGTTTCTTTACTTCTCCATAGGACCACGAGCGGATCTTATCTGATGATGCAAGACCAACTTTGATCGAATGGAAATTATTAACATCTATGCTTGTAGTCAAGGGGCCAACCTCCCTTATAAATATGACAGAGCTGCCCATGCTCTAGGCTAACATTCCTCAAGCGGCCATTAACTTCAGGCCGGCTTGAGAAGATAGCTTATATGTTATTCGTTTGCTCTTTCTGCTTCTTGCTGAGAACGTAACTGCTGCTCTTCCATCTCTTTCAAGGAATCCACACGTTCCATATCGTCCAGCTCATTATGCTCTAAATCAATCTCTTCATTCTTATCATCCAGAACTTTCAAGTCTAAACCAAGAGCTTGGAGCTCTTTAACTAGAACGCGGAAAGACTCCGGCACTCCCGGCGTTGGAATAGGCTCACCTTTAACGATAGCTTCATAAGTGTTCGTACGTCCCTGCACGTCATCTGATTTGTAAGTTAAAATTTCCTGCAGAGTATATGAAGCACCATAGGCTTCCAAGGCCCATACTTCCATTTCTCCAAAACGCTGTCCCCCAAATTGAGCTTTACCTCCCAATGGCTGCTGCGTAACTAATGAGTATGGTCCAATTGAACGTGCATGGAGTTTATCGTCGACCATGTGGGAAAGTTTCAAGAAGTACATAACTCCCACAGAGACTTTGTCTTCAAAGGCCTCTCCTGTACGGCCGTCGTATAAAACTGTCTTCGCGTCATCATCCATTCCAGCTTCTTTGACGAGGTCCCACATATCTTCTTCCTGGATACCATCGAAAACTGGTGTAGCGATATGGATACCGAGATTACGAGCTACCATACCGGTATGGAGTTCAAAAACTTGTCCGATATTCATACGAGAAGGTACCCCTAAAGGATTTAGACAAACATCAACCGGGGTGCCGTCTGGTAAGTAAGGCATATCTTCTTCCGGTAAAATAATAGAAACAACACCTTTATTACCGTGGCGACCGGCCATTTTATCTCCAACTTGAATCTTACGCTTTTGAGCGATATACACACGTACTAACATGTTTACACCTGGTGATAATTCATCACCATTTTCGCGGCGGAAAACTTGGACATCTGATACAATTCCCCCACCACCATTAGGTACACGTAGAGAAGTGTCACGTACTTCACGCGCTTTTTCTCCAAAGATAGCGTGCAGGAGACGTTCTTCAGCTGACTGCTCAGTTACTCCTTTTGGTGTAACTTTACCGACTAAGATGTCGCCTTCTCTAACTTCGGCACCGATACGGATAATACCGATATCATCTAAATCTTTTAAAGCTTCTTCCCCCACATTAGGGATTTCACGTGTAATTTCTTCAGGTCCCAGCTTGGTATCACGAGCATCTGATTCATATTCTTCAATATGAATAGAAGTATAGACGTCATCTTTGACTAAACGTTCACTCATAACTACGGCATCCTCAAAGTTAAAGCCATCCCATGAAGTGAAGGCTACGAGCGGATTACGGCCTAACGCCATTTCCCCTTTTTCCATCGATGGACCGTCAGCTAAGATTTCTGATTTCTCCACCGGGTCACCCGCTTTAACGATCGGTCGCTGGTTAAAAGATGTGCCCGCGTTCGAGCGGCGGAATTTAGAGAGGTGGTACTGACGGAGATTTCCACTTTCTTCCCGTACACTGATACGGTTCGAATCTACATATTCTACTGTTCCTGCCTCTTCAGAAATAACTGCTGATCCGGAGTCATGCGCTGTGATATATTCCATACCAGTCCCTACAAGAGGTCCTTCAGGTTCGATTAAAGGTACGGCCTGACGCTGCATGTTCGCTCCCATCAAAGCACGGTTAGAGTCGTCACGCTCCAAGAATGGAATACAGGCTGTGGCAGGAGATACGACCTGCTTGGGCGATACGTCCATATAATCTAAACGGTTAACAGGCATCTCCAAGTTTTCGTCTTTGTAACGGGCGAGTACACTGTCTTCTATGAAATGTCCTTCATCATCTAACTCTGCATTCGCCTGAGCAACTACATATAAATCCTCCTCGTCAGCCGTTAAATAGTCAATCTCGTTGGTTACTCGACCAGCTTCACGGTCAACCCGACGATATGGCGTCTGGATAAACCCATATTTATTGATACGCGCATAAGATGCGAGTGAGTTAATTAATCCAATATTCGGTCCTTCAGGTGTTTCAATTGGACACATACGGCCATAGTGAGAATAGTGGACGTCACGTACTTCCATTCCGGCACGGTCACGTGTTAATCCTCCAGGTCCTAAAGCTGAAAGACGACGTTTATGAGTCAACTCGCCTAGCGGGTTTGTCTGGTCCATAAACTGAGAAAGCTGAGAACTTCCGAAAAATTCTTTAACAGAAGCGGTCACAGGGCGGATGTTGACTAACTGCTGGGGTGTAACTGCATCCGCATCATTTAAGGACATACGCTCACGGACGATACGCTCCATACGGCTTAAACCAATGCGGAATTGATTTTGAATCAGTTCACCGACTGAACGAATACGGCGGTTACCTAAATGATCAATGTCATCCATATCGCCGATTCCCTCTTGAAGACCAAGGAAGTAGCTCGTTGCTGCAATGATGTCAGCAGGTGTAATATGTTTGATATCTTCGCTTAAATCTGTATTCCCTACAAGATGTACGATTACATCTGAATCTTTTTTAGAGTAAACTTTGAAAATTTGAACATCAAAATCTTCTGGAACAACCGCATCATCAGTAGGATGAAGAGTAACTGTATTCATACCCGCTTCAATATATGGAGTCAGTTTATCCATGGCATCACGGTCTAAATAGCTGCCTTCTTCCATGATGATTTCACCAGTTTCAGGATCCACTAAGGTTTCAGCTAATGTCTGTTCATATAAGCGGGTGATTAAGTTTAATTTCTTATTCAGCTTATAGCGCCCTACTGGGGCCAAGTCATACCGCTTGGGATCAAAGAAGCGTGTTTCCAGTAAACTTCTCGAAGAATCTGCTGTCTTCGGCTCACCTGGACGGAGACGCTCATAGACATCTTTTAAAGCCTCTTCTGTACGCGTATCTTCCGGATTTTTGTGAACATCTTTTTCAAGAGTTTCTATTAAAGTATCTGTTCGTCCAAAGAGATCGACAATTTCATCATCTGTTTCGATTCCCAAAGCACGGACTAAAGTGGTCAGAGGAATTTTACGTGTACGGTCAATACGGATATTAGAAATACCCTTACTGTCCGTTTCATACTCCAGCCAAGCTCCCCGGTTAGGGATAACTGTGCCAGAGACTCCCTGGAAACCATTTTTTTCTATTTTTTCACTAAAGTAAACTCCCGGAGAACGAATTAACTGAGAGACAATTACACGTTCCGCCCCGTTAATGATAAAAGAACCTTGATCTGTCATTAATGGGAAATCAGAAAAAAATACTTCCTGTTCCTGAACTTCCCCTGTTGTTTTATTTAATAAACGTAAAGTTACAATCAAGGGTGCAGAATAGTTCGTATCTTGCTCACGAGCTTCATCTACATTGTATTTTGATTCTTCGAAACGATAACTGGTAAAAGAAAGAGCTAGATCTTGTGAAAAATCTTCAATAGGAGAAAATTCATCAAACATCTCCTGAAGTCCCTCTTCTACGAACCATTTATAAGAATTCTTTTGAATCTCTACTAAGTTAGGTAATTCTAAAACTTCACTGATACGTGAATAACTGCGGCGTGTACGATGTTTACCGTATTGTACGTCATGGCCTGCCAATGGGTTCACCTCTCTAATAATTCTAACTGAAGCAATATCGAAATATTACAAACAAGACAGTTTCATTACAATTCCATTACAATTGTTGTTTTCTACCTTTTCAAGGCAAAAAAAATACAAAAGAACAAGTGATCACTCATTTGTCTTTTGTTTATATGAAGCATTCAAGCGGATAAGAGTGCGCTTGAAGCATTTATCAACAATTGATTCCAAATAATTATACCCCATTTAAAAAGGAAGGTCAAGGACCTATTCTTTTGTTTTGCAAATAAATCTCCCGGCGATTCCAGGCATTTCATTTGACCTTAATTGGTTTTTAGGTGATATTGAAGATGTTGATGGTATTAAAAGATATAAGGGGGAGTATTGTATGTCAAAATTATTTGATGTCTTAAACCAAGTCGTTGCTACTCAGAATGTACTATATATTCGCTTACACCAGTTCCACTTCTACGTCAAAGGACCTCACTTCTTTACATTGCATGAAAAATGGGAAGAGATGTATGATGAAGTCACTGCCGATATGGATGAAGTGGCCGAACGTCTTATCCAATTAGGCGGCGAGCCGGTTGCTACTTTACAAGAGAGCTTAGACCAGAGTGTAATCAAAGAAAATCAAGCGGACAAAAACTTATCTGACCGTGAAATGGTTGAGGCTACTTTGGAAGATTTAAAAGCTTACCGTGACTTAGCTATTGAGGCACGTAAAAATGCTGAAGAAGAGGAAGATGAAGTAACAGTAGATATTTTTGTAGATCTGCAGAGCAGGATTGACTTGACTATCTGGTTCTTTGAGGCTTGGTTAAGCTAATTTCCATTCAGAAAAAGGAAAGAAGACACGAGAAATTTCTCGTGTCTTCTTTGTACTTTTAAATAAAATGATGAAAAATTAATGCTGAACATATTTAACCAAGCGGCAGCTCAATTCTTCGTTATTTTCTCCAGACAGATCCAGTGAAATCAGAAAGTCATGTATTTTTTCTAAAGAGTCATTTTTTACTTTTCCCACATAAATCTTTTCAAAGACCTTCTCACCCGTTGTCTCATCATTCAATAGAAGTTCTTCATACAGCTTCTCTCCTGGTCGGATACCTGTTTCTTTAATCTCGATCTCGTCTTCTGTATAACCGGATAATTTGATTAATTTTTTAGCTAAGTCCAATATTTTAACCGGTTCCCCCATGTCGAGAACGAAGATTTCTCCACCTTTAGCATAGGCTCCGGACTGAATCACCAATCGCGATGCTTCAGGAATAGTCATGAAGTATCTTGTCATCCGCTTATCAGTCACCGTAATCGGGCCCCCGCGGCGAATTTGCTCCTTAAATAAAGGAACTACCGAACCACGCGAACCTAATACATTCCCAAAGCGTACAGCCGCAAATGAAGTTGGTCCTAAATCATTCATTCCTGCCACGATCATTTCGGCAATCCGTTTGCTGGCCCCCATGACATTGGTAGGATTATTGGCCTTATCCGTAGAGACCATGATGAACTTCTCCACACGGGCTGCGATAGAGGCTTTGGCCACATTATATGTTCCATAAATATTATTTTTGACAGCCTCCATAGGATTGTATTCCATCAAGGGGACGTGCTTATGGGCTGCTGCATGGAAAACATACTCCGGTCTATATTGCTGCAGAATCTGATGGAGCCGGTCCTCAGATTTAATATCGGCAATGATCGGTACGAACTCTATGCGAGAGTAATCATATTTAATCATTTCTTGGTGAATTTGGTAGATAGAGTTCTCGCCGTGGCCCAGCAGAAGAATGCGGGCGGGTCGGAAAAGAGAGAGCTGTCTGACAATTTCAGACCCGATGGACCCCCCGGCGCCGGTGATCAGCACGGTTTTACCGCCAAAAACTTTATCTAATTCGTCAGTATCCAACTGGACTTCATCGCGTCCCAGTAAGTCTGTGATATCGATATCCACATAATTAGATATTTGTACATTCCCCAGCATGACATCTTCCATCAGAGGCATCTTCTTAACAGGTATGTTGGCCTCATTACCCATATCTAAAATCATTTCATACTTTTTGGGAGACATACTCGGTGCTGAAACGACAATTTCATCGACCTTATTAGACACGATAAGCTTCGGAATATCGGCTGTCGTACCTAAAACAGGTACATTCAAAAGAGAGGTTTCCTTTTTAGTTAAATCATCATCAACCAGACCGAAAATATCTACATCATCCCTCTGCTCTTTGATTCGACTGATGAGAAGATGGCCTCCCTGACCTGCGCCTACTAAAAGGATCCGGCTTTGAGTTTCCGGCAGACGCTGATTCTTTCTCATACGATATTCGCTGAAGAGACGCCAAAAGATACGGGAAGTATTAATGAGTAGAGAAGTAAAGACCAAATTCAGAATATAGAAACGAAGGCTGGCCCCATCTAAAAATACGGTATTTAGCAGGAAAGTGATCAGTGTTGCCAATCCCACAACTTTAACCGTCTGGAAGATGTCATAAACAGAATAATAACGGTTAATCTTTGAATACAGGTGCTGCATATTACTGATAGTGATATAAATTAAGGTAAAGGCAATTAAAATCATGATGAACTCTTGCAATGAAAAAGAGATATAGTAGCTTAAAAATAAATAACTGATAATAAAACTGACTGTGATGATAGCCGTATCTACTAACATCAGAATCAATTTAATTCTTTGACGGGTAAGTTTCATGAAACCTCCTTATTTTTAGACAACCAGAACAGGGTAAAGACAATTTAAAACAAACCAAACCATCTGCGCTTCTTTTTTTTGCGTATAGTCTCGGGGAGTGGAGTCTCTACCTTTTTTCCCTTCACGATACATTCTGCACAGTTTTGAATTTGAATCATCCGCTCTTGACCCATCTCTACTTCGAGAAAACTAAAGGCTTCTTTGAGATATGCTCGGCGAAAGTCCAAATCATGCATATCTGAAGCTACTAGATGGGCAAGGTGGTGGTCGAGCATCTCTAAAGACTGCGTTTGTATATCAGAACCAAAAACACCCGCCAGACTGGCCGCTGTGATTTGGCTTAAACACCCTTGATTGATCAAATCGAGCAAGATATCCGGATCTTTTTGGATGGCATGATTCCGCTCTGGATGTGCGATGATGGGGGTGATACCTAAGAGCTTCAGATCAGAGACCAAATCTTCTGTATAAGCCGGTACCTCTGCGGTGGGAAACTCCAACAAGAGATAGCGATTATTCTCATCTAAAAACTGGATATCTCCTTCGCGGATAGTTTCAACTAAATGAGAATGGATCCTCACTTCTTGGCCTGGAAAAACCTGGAGAGGCACCTGAGCCTGCTCTAAATATTCCTGAAACTGAATAGTCCGTTCATTAATATTTGCAGCCGGATTCACATATCTTCCATTCATATGGTGTGGCGTAACAATCGCATGAGTCACACCTTCCTCCACCAGCTTTTGAGCCAGCTGGACAGACTCTTCAAAATTTTGTGCCCCATCATCTAGATTGGGCAATAAATGGTTGTGGATATCAATCATCTTAACGTCACTCCCATATCTTTTGCCTCTTTTCCTTTTTCGAAACCATCGATTTTCCATATATACTAAGTATCTTACATCTTTTGCTAAATTAAAAATGTGTATTAATTATACATTATTTAACAGTATATTAAATGGCATTCCAAGCTGTTTAAAAACTTTTTGTCTCCCGAAGATTTTATGCCCATAAAAAATGCTGATGATTTTGACCATCAGCATTTCTTCTTATTTCATATGTTTTTCTTGAAGTATTTTTGAAGCTTCTACCATGTTCGCTATTTTCTCTTCAATAATATCGTACGTGTTCATCGGGCGGTGAGAAAATGTTTCAAAACCACAATCTGGATTTAACCACACTTGCTCTGGAGGAACAAATTTCAAAGCCTCTTCAGCTCGAGCAACAATCTCCTCAACTGTTTCTACTCTGGAGTCACGTGGATTAACCACACCCAAGCCTAAAATTATCTTCTCATTTAAGTTATTATTATAAAATAACTCATCCAATTCTCCTGCACGCGGGGTAGAAAACTCCAACATATAGACATCGACCGGCAGTTTTTCTAAGGTACGCACCAGTTTATCATAAGCACCTACCAGCAAAGCATTTTCATCCCGTGTGTAATTCCCCCGGCAAATGTGGAAAGCACTTGTGACACCTGCCTCATTGATTGCTTCTAAAACAGGGATAATCAAACCTTGAGCAAAACGCAATTCTTTGTCAGCCTTGACCTTCGCAGACAAAGCCCCTCAGTAGAAAGAAGTATCTTCTGATGCAGCCGTAAAGACTACCTCTGATAAGATAGGATCATCAAGCTGAATAATATCTACACCTAAATCGGCCAGTCGGTGGACTTCATTAATTAACAGCTCAATAATATCATCACCCAAAGCCTGCTTACTTTCGTAAACGCCTGCTGTTACTTCATCCAGCCAGCAAGAACGCGTGAGGAGATAAGGGCTCGGTAAAGTTGCTTTAACTTTCCTGTCAGTCATCTCTTGGACGGCCGCTATTTGATTGGCGTCCAATTCAGCTTGGGTATCGATCTTCTCAACTACAATTGGGTTTTTTATTTCTGTTCCGTCAGCATCCCCGAAAACCAAACTGGCTTCAAAATTATCTTTAGACGAGGTAATTTCGACCAGTTCCTCCATAGTTAATAATTTAATGCCGGAGACATGCTGGGCTACATAGGACATATAATTGTCACGGTCTAATTCACCACTAACGACAACATCCAAGCCCAGTCTTTCTTGAAATCGGATAACTTCTTCAGTTTCATCATGCAAGATTTTTTGATATTCATCGTATGCTTCAGAACTATCATCCTGTCGGGATCTTGCTTCTATTAACCCCTCCGAGCGAGGCATGGAGCCCAACAATGTTGTTGTAAATGGCTTAAAATCTTCCGTCACAATAAATCTCTCCTCTTTATTTAAGCAGGAGTAACAACCTTTTCACTTGATGCGAATAAGTCAACAAAGTCAGACATTGTTGTTACTTCTCCTACTTCTAATTGTTCTTCTATTTCATAATAGTTCAGACATGTACCGCAAGTTGCGATATTTACACCTTTATCTGCTAATGCTCTTAAATCTTCTAAAGCGTCTGAACCTTTACAAGTTAAGTAAGCACCATCACCGTAGAACCAAAGATTTTCCGGTAAATCTTCTTTCATCGTCATTGTATTGATATAAGCTAACATCAAGTTTTCAGATAAAGCTTCATCACCGCTGCCGAAATATTTGCTCGTAACTATAACATCATAACTCATTTATAAAACTCCTCCTAAATTATATTCTTTTACTTTTTTAGA
>CAYTHW010000031.1:0-12920 GCA_964437675.1 uncultured Atopococcus sp.
AGTGCAGCTTGAGCTGTACTTTTTTTATCTCCAAGTGATAACTATTAATTATCATCTCATAACATGTTAAAATGAGCCTGAACGATAAGAATTGGTGGAGGTAGGAAAATGATGAAAGCAACCAGCAACACACTAGAGGAAAAAATCGTCGCAAAAGAGTCCGTCTTGCTGAATTTTTATTCCGAAAACTGCGGGGCCTGCAAGATGCTGGCCTTTATTTTAGAGGATGTCCGGGAAAGTTCGGATCAGCCGCTCGATATCGTCGAAATCAATTACCAAGAACATGAAGAGCTGATCGAAACTTTCCAGGTCACAGGCTATCCGACCTTGATCCATCTCAAGGACGGACAGGAAGTCAGCCGCAGAGAGGGTCTGGTTCAGAAGACAGGAATTATCAAGATGATAGAGGAGCAGAGATAAGAATGGAGAAAACAACAGACTATCGATACAAAGAACATTTGATAGAGCGTCAGGCCCGGGCTGAAAAAGAGATGCTGGAAGAGTTTCATGCGGGGAATTACACCCTTCAGAAGCCTCTGATCAAATATAATCCTTATTTTTTGAATGCTTTATCCGCTGTCATCCTTTTTAAGACGGAGGAAGAGACCGCTGTCACTGTGCGGGTCAAAGGCAAAACACCCCAGGCAGATTTCTATCAGACCTTTCCCAAGAGTCAAGAACACATTCTCCCCATCCTGGGCCTCTACAGCAACTATGACAATCAAATTGAAATTTATCCCTGGCAGCGGTATAAAGAAAAAGTCACCCATATCATCCAGACGCCGCAGACGAAAGGGGACCAGCTTATCGAGAAGATGGAGACGACTCCGGAATACCTGCAGGATCAGGTCATCTTCCTCTGTCCGGCGATTTCAGACCTGGCGCTTGCGATCGACTATGCAGGGGATGTGCGCTTAGAATTCACAGAACCCCTGGTCTGGGATATCAAACGCCTGCCCAATGGGAATTTCCTCATGGGAACGGAGCGGCTCGTCCGCATGCCTTATTTCGTCACAGGGCTCTATGAACTGAGTCTTGTCGGGAAAATTTATAAGGAATACCGCCTGCCTCATGGTTACCATCATGACCAGATCACTTTGCCAAATGGTGATATCGTCGCTTTGAACAGTAATTTTCCTGAAGGAACGGTGGAAGACACGGCCGTCGTACTCGATCAGGAGACCGGCCGGGTGAAGAAACTTTTCAATTTTTCCGACTTCATCCGGCCGGGGGCACAGAAATCAGGCTCCTGGTCCGGGGAAGACTGGTTCCACTGCAACGGTCTCTGGTATGACGAGTATTCCAACTCTCTGACCTTATCGAGCCGCCACATGAATGCACTTTTCAATATTGACTTTGATACATCGGCCCTCAACTGGATCATCTCAGATCCTGAAGGCTGGCCGGAGGAGTATCAGGGATATCTTTTCACTCCCTCAGGCAAGGGGGATTTTGACTGGTCCTACGAGCCGCATTCCCCCCTCATCACACCCCTGGGCGACGTGATGTGCTTTGACAACCACCAATACGGTTCACAGAACCCCGAGCATTATGTAGAAGCGGATGACAGTTTCTCACGCTCTGTCAAATACCGCATCGACACCGAGCAGATGGAGATCGAGCAGGTCTTCCAGTACGGCAAAGAACGCGGAAAAGATTTTTACTCTCCTTATATTTCTAATACGATCTACTATAATGAAGGTCACTATCTGACCCACTCAGGCGGCATCGCCTATGACTCTGAGGGCAGGGCATCTACAGAATTAGGTCCCTTTGCCCAGCTGGAAGACCCGGATGTGATTTTGAAATCGATCACAGTGGAGACAGTCCATGATGAAGTCGTCTTGGAATTGGAAGTCAATTCCAATTATTACCGGACCAATAAGATAACCCTCTATGCCAAAGAAAAGGGTATGTCGGACTTAGAGCCGGGACCTGGGGAAATTTTAGGTTCGATAGGAGAAAGTCGGCAGATGGAAACCCGCATCCCGGCAGAAGAGACCGGGGCACTTCTGCCGGCCTGGCATGAGGCCCGGGTCACAGAAGAAATGGACCTGGTCACCTTCGAAGCTAAATTCGAGGCAGGGACCCTGGCCATGCTCCTCTTGGAAAGCGAAGAAGACAGCCGCCAGTATTTCATCTCGACTTCAAGAGGCAGACGAGGAGCTATGTGTACAGGTACCTTCCTGCCGGATGACGACCGGGACACCCGGACGATTATCTCCAAAGAAGGTCTGAAAGGGGAGTATGCCGTGCGGGTCATCGTTGAAGACCTCTTATATGAAACAGGTATCACCATCCAGGCTTAACGGTATAAGCAAGGCAGAAAGTGCAGGTCATTTTGCCTGCACTTTTTTTAGAGATGTATTAAGATGGACGAAACCAGTCGAGCGAGTTGAGGAGGTCTGCCATGTTAAATACTAAAATTTTATTTTTAACGGCCGCCTTCCTCTTCCTGCTGCTGGCCATCATGAATGACAGCCTGCCTTTTGCAATCATCGGCATCACTTTCCTCATCTTGTCTTTTAATACCTCTGACACACAGGATGGGGACAAGAAATGAATCGAAAGAACAAGAGATCAAAGTATTAAGAAAGGATGATTAAAATGAATCGATGGAAGACAAGTTTACTCAGTCTGTCAACCTTATTCCTTTTAGCCGCATGTGGAACAGAGGAAACAGCCGAGGCACCGGCACCTGAAACAGACCAACAGACAGAAGAGATGATCGAAGAAGCCGAAAGCTCCTCGGAAGAAGGCCATCAGATGGAACACGATGAATCAGGTGAGATTCCGGAGGGGATGATACCGGCAGTCAATCCTACCTACTTTAAGGGAGATCCTGTCATTTTATCGACAGACCATATGCCCGGCATGCAGGGTGCTGAAGCTGAGATAGTGGAGGCCTTTGACACTATCGCCTACAGTGTGACCTATGAGGATTCAGAAACCGGTGAGATGGTCGAGCATCACAAGTGGGTCGTCCATGAAGAACTGGCTGAAGCCGGCCAGCAGGAAGAAGCTTTTGATGTAGGAGATGAAGTTACTTTGGAAGCTTATCATATGCCCGGGATGGAAGGGCAGACAGCTGTGATCGAGGAAGTGATCGAGACGACGATCTATATGGTCGATTATCAGCCGACAGAGGGCGGAGAAATTATCCGCAACCACAAATGGATCACAGAAGAAGAGATCGAGCCGGGAATATAGCGTCTCACAAAAAATAGATCAAGAGAAGGTAAAAAGTCTCGACAGCCTGTCAAATCTGTCGAGACTTTTTATCTTTGCCTTACCTGAAATTTATTATTCGATTTCAAACTCAGTCGCAATAGAATAGCTGCCATCCCCTTCACCGCCTGTAAATTCTTTGACCAGACGGTAGTCACCGGAATCTAATGGACCGTAAATATTTTCCCAGTCCACCCGCCACTCTCTTTCTTCCCCAGGAGCTAGCAGATAGGCGATTTCTATGAATGCTACACCATCTTCATCGAGATAAGGCAGTTGATACCAGCTGCCGTCAATCTGCTGCTCGATGACGAAGGGCTCTCCATAAGTGAATTCTCTGTCCGTCTGGTTGTCGTAGATGATGATGATCCCCGTTTCAACCGCACTGGAATTTGAAATGTATGAGGAGAGACCAGGCAGTTCATTAACCTCCTCATAAGGCGAAGGCAAAGGGGCAGTCGCCCTTTCCTGGCAGCCTGTCAACAACAGTAACCCCCATAAAAGACTAAAGACCATCCATAATCTTTTCATGATAAGCACCCCTTTTTATTTTCATTATACCTGATACTCCCCTTTCTATCGTCTGAGAGCGATTATCATTTTGAGGGAGGTCGTCAGAAGGGAAGAGTGTCAGTTTTCATTTTTTCTTTTTGACTGCCGGAGCCTTTCTTAAGGCAGCTATTAAAATGTCCAAGTGGCCAGGTATTTTTTCGAAAGAAGATAATCCGGGTCACTTCTATTGAAAATACCTGCTATCTTTGACATAATAAAAAAGCGGAAGTTACGTAGGAAAAACGTTACAATGTTATGATGTAAAAAATAAAAAAGAGGAATGGTATACATATAATGATTGAATTTAAGAATGTCTCTAAGCTTTATCCTGACGGGACACAAGCAGTGAAAGACTTATCCTTAACTATCGAAAAAGGGGAGCTGGTCGTCTTCATCGGGACTTCCGGTTCCGGCAAGACGACCTCGATGCGGATGATCAACCGCATGGAGGAGCCTACGTCCGGGCAGATACTTATCAATGGTGAAGATATCAGGGAGAAAGATCCTGTACAGCTGCGCCGGAAGATCGGCTATGTCATCCAATCAACGGGTCTCATGCCTCATATGACAGTCTATGAAAATATCACCATGGTACCCCGTCTCCTCAAGTGGGATGAAAAACGTATCCGCGCCAAGGCTGAGGAATTGATGGAGCAGGTCGACATGGAGCCTGAGTTGTACTTTAACCGCTATCCTTCCGAACTTTCAGGAGGTCAGCAGCAGAGAATCGGTGTCATCCGTGCTTTAGCTGCCGACCAGGATATCATCCTGATGGACGAGCCCTTTGCGGCTCTGGATCCCATCACGCGTGAAGCTCTTCAGGAAGTCGTCATCGATTTACAGAGAAACATGGGAAGGACAGTCGTCTTTGTCACCCACGATATGGACGAAGCCTTGAAAATTGCCGACAAGATTGCGATTCTCTCGGAAGGGGAGCTGCTGCAGTTCGATACGCCGGAAAATATCATCGCCCATCCTGCCAACGACTTCGTCCGTGAATTCATCGGGGAAGACCGCTTGAAGGATGCTGTCGCCGATCTTTCAGTCCAATCTCTGATGAAAGCAGATATTCACAGTGTCAGCGACCAGATTGATGTCAAACAGGCCCGCGAATGGTTGGACAGCTGGGACACCGCTGTTCTCTATATTCTGGACGCCTCCAGCAAGCTTCTGGGCTATGTGACTGAAGAGCGGCTGGAAGGCCATGAAGCGGTCACGCCAATCACAGAGGCGATGGCTGAGCCGATGTTCTATGCTAAATTGCAGGCACATATTCAAAAGCCTGCGGAATTGATGTTGGCACACGGCATCGAAGAACTGCCTGTCTTAGATAAAGAAGGAACCCTTCAAGGCGTCTTAACCCGCCAGGCGGTGCTGGAAGTCATGGCGGCTTCTACCTGGGGCTCTAATCAAGAGTTGGTTAACCTGGAGTCAGGCTTGGAAAGCTTTAAAAGTCAGGGGGTCCGTTAATGGATACGCTCACTAGCTTTTTCCAGGAGAATGGAGCCGATCTCTGGCGGCTGACCCTCGAGCATATTGGAATATCAGCTCTTTCTGTTACTTTAGGTATTCTGGCGGCCGTTCCTTTAGGCGTGCTTCTCACCCGAAGCGGCAGACTGGCTTCCTGGGTCATGGGCTTTGTTTCTATCTTACAGACGATTCCCTCACTGGCACTTCTCGCTCTGATGGTTCCTGTTTTTGGTGTGGGAACCCTGCCCGCTGTCGTCGCTCTTTTTCTCTATTCTTTACTGCCGATTTTACGTAACACCTACTACGGCATTCAGAATGTCGATCCGGACTTGAAAGATGCCGCTAAAGGAATGGGAATGACCTCTTGGCAGATTCTGCGCAAGGTCGAACTTCCCCAAGCCGCCGGTATTATCATGACAGGGATCCGCTTATCGACGGTCTATGTGATCGCCTGGGCAGCACTCGCTTCTTATATCGGAGGAGGGGGTCTTGGCGACTTCATCTTCAACGGTCTGTCGATCTATATTCCGGAATTGATCATCGCAGGTGCGGTTGCCGTGATGGTCATCGCTCTTGTGGCCGATTATCTTTTAGGTCTGCTTGAAAAGCGTCTGACACCAATCAACCAAAGGGAAGGGGAGGTATAGGATGAAAAAATTAAAACACTTACTTGTGGTCCTGCCTCTGGTCTTCCTCCTCTCAGCCTGTTCTCTGCCCGGTCTCGGCGGGGGAAGCGGGGACGATGAAGTTACGGTCATCGGACAGACGACGACAGAGAGCCAGATCCTCACGTATATCGTCCATGACATGATCGAGTATTATTCGGACCTGAATGCTGATGTCATCGTCAACATGGGATCGACCACGATGGCTAACCAGGCCATGGTTCAAAATGATGCCAATATCGCTTCCAGTATGTATACCGGTTCGGTCATTGCCGGCATCCTGGGCATGGATGAGATTCCGACTGACCCGGAGGAGGCGATGACAGTCGCCCGTGAAGGAGTAGCGGAACAGTTAGACCAGAAATGGTACCCAACCTGGGGCTTTGCTAACACCTATGCCTTCATGGTCAGACCGGAAACAGCTGAAGAATACGGCTTGGAGACGGTCTCTGATTTAGAAGCAGTGGCGGATGAATTATCTGCCGGTGTCGACCAGGCCTGGATCTCTAAAGAAGGAGACGGCTATCAGGCTTTTACTGAACATTACGGCTTTGATTTCAGCAATATCTTCCCGATGGATATCGGTCTGGCTTACGGTGCCCTGGCATCCGGCCAGGTAGATGTCATCCTGGGTTATTCGACGGATGGGCGTATTTCTTCATATGATCTGCAGCTCTTAGAAGATGACCAGCGCTTCTTCCCGTCCTATGATGCCAGTCCGACTGCCAACTTTTCCAGCCTGGAAAGCCAGCCGGTCATCGATAATATCCTCCTCAAGCTGGAAGATACCATCACGGACGAGCAGATGCAGCAGCTGAATTTCCTGTCCGATGATTATCTGTTGGAACCGTCGACGGTGGCCAGGGAATTCCTGGAAGCCAATGACTATTTTGTGGACAAGGAACCCCTGATCACACCTGCAGGAGGAGAAGATTAATGTTAGATATTTCAAATTTAACCGATATATCCCAATTGTCGTTTTGGAACCAGTTTTTCTCTTACTTTAACCAAAACTCGGCCTATATCTGGGATCAATTTATCCGCCACCTCCTTATCTCTCTCTACGGGGTAATCTTTGCGGTCGTCATCGCGATACCTCTCGGATTTTTAGCCGCTCGATATAAATCTTTCGGACGGGTCATCATCCCGGCGGCCAATGCCATCCAGACCCTGCCGTCTCTGGCGGTCCTGTCTATCTTGATGCTGATCTTCGGGGTAGGAACCAATGCTGTCGTCATCACGGTGATGCTGTACTCGATCCTGCCGATCCTGAAAAACACCTATGCGGGCATCCAAGCAGTCGATCCTGACCTGGTTGATGCTGCCACAGCCATGGGAATGACTGGGAATCAAGTCAGAATGAAAGTCATCCTGCCTTTATCTATATCTGTCATCATGGCCGGTGTCAGAAACGCCACGGTCATGGCTGTTGGAATTGCGACCATCGGTACCTTCATCGGTGCAGGCGGTATGGGAGACATCATCACCCGCGGAATATCCGTCACAGACGGCGGGGCCATCATCCTCGCCGGTGTTATCCCGGTCGTCATCATGGCCCTGGGCCTCGATGCTATCCTGGCCTTCATCGAACGCAAGACAGACCCGCTGCAATAAAAATAAAGAAAACAAAAAAGATTAGGACGAGGCGATCTGCCGTCCTAATCTTTTTTTATGTCTTTATGACTTGCTCGTTATTTAATCAATTCCTTACCTTCTAGTTTTGGAATACCTAATCTCAAACTGATAGGCATAGCCTCTAAATCAGCCCCCTGGTTGACACCCAGATGGCCGTCCAGGGACAAGTAGATATCGATGTCTGTTTCATCCCAGTTGTAAGCTTTCTTCATCAGCCGCTGCATATCCTGCATGGCCAGGGACAGACTTTCTTCATAGGTCTCGCGTGCCGCTGTTGTATACCAGCAGTCCTCTGTTTCGATGAGCGGGCGGTCCAGGTGGAAGTCTTTGATAACCTCCAGGGTCACAGTGGCCGAGCCGGAACATTCCAGTCCCGCCCCGTCTAATTCACCGTCTCCCATAGCACCGTGCAGATCACCGATCTGCAGGAGGGCGCCGGGTGTATTGACCGGGAAATAGACCGTGCTTCCTGCCTGGATTTTACGGTTGTCCATATTGCCGCCATGGTCCCCGATGCGGCCGCAGCCGATCGCTTCACCGGCCGGAGCCACACCGATGACCCCGATCATCTTATGCAGTGGAATCTCGATATCGTTGTAAGCCGCCGTACCTGTTTCGTTGTCGATCGGGATGATTTTGGTGCGGACTTCAGACTTGTCTTTGAGAGCTCCCACGCCATAGGTCACTGCCACCCCGTGATCAGCCACCTCGATCCCATCGATGCGGACAGCCAGTACATCACCAACTTCAGCTCCTTCTACATAGACAGGACCGGTCCCCGGATTGACCTGGTCAAAGTCGATATCGCCGACTAGATCGCTTTCCGATTCCAGCTGGCCTGAAAAACAATCGATTGTGTGAAAGGTCACCTGGTCACCGGGCTGGACGTGCTCGACAGGTGCATGCTTCTTGTCAAAAGTAAACTGACGCTCTTCAACAGGAATTTCATAGTGTTTCATAGATCTTCCTCCTCATGTAATCTTCATTTCTCTTACTCTATCAGTAACAGATGATAAAGGCCCGGAAAAAGTTTCCCGGCTGCTCGTCTAGGTCCACTGACGCGGAATCGTTTTCTCCCAGGATTTCGCAAAGACTTCTTTGCCTTTCGAGAAAGCCGTCAGTTCATTCACCAGGTAGAAATGATCGGCATCACATGACATGACCGAGTGGGTATGGACTTCTGTATCGATCTCATCATCTTCTACATAGACGATCCAGTCACAGACAACCTCAGCTGACAAAGGATCATCTTCCTTGATGGTGTAGATATTCGAGTTCTCTGAGCCGTAAGTGATATTTAAATGAGGCAGACGGCGCAGGCCTTCATCAGAAAAATCATCCAGAACCCAGGTATTGTTGACGAGGTCATGGTTGATTGTGCGGGTACGGTAACCTTCTTTGAGAACTTCTTTTTCCAAAGGCAGGGCCATCTCAGCCGTCGGGTACTTAGGTTCCACCGTTTCATAGTCGGCAGCCACCGGCAGAATTAAAGAAGAATGATCCAGGTCCACTGTCAACTGAGCCATCTCTTTAGACGGCCACATGAGCGGCCAGTAGGAAGGGGAGAGGCTGATTTCCAGCTGGTGACCAGCCGGCAGGGTATAGCCGATGATATCCAGATCAAAGACTACATCATAAAACTTCCCAACCTCTAAATCTTCCGGAAACTCATGGCTCTTGTAGTGGTTCAAGTTGAGCTGGCCCTTGGTGATTAATTTTCTTTGGCCGTCCGGATGCAGGTCTGTCAAACGCACATGCATATTGGCATCTTCGACTGAAGAAGCGACGCGCAGCTTCGCTTGAGGACGCCCGGCAATTGCCAGGTTCTCTTTCGGTGTGAAGGTCAGGGTCGTCGCCAGTGAATTTTCTATCGTCTGGTCTGCCGGCAGGTCGCCTTCCTGGCCGAATGGGCAGAAAACACCGGAGTAGAGACCGTGATGCAGGTGATTAACTAATTCCACCCGGCCGGCCGTCTCTTCTAAAACATCCACATCTTTCAATTCAACATCCTTATAATTGATCCACTGACCCTCACGGTATTCATAGGAAGTCGCAGGTTCGACCGAATCCGTCAGATAGATATAGTACTCATCTTCATGCTCGACCTGACTCTGGTCATCGACAAACCACTTAGAGAACCAGTCGACACATTCCTGCAGGTAACCGATCTGTGGTCCGGGTATGGCTAAATCAGGAAATTCATGAGCCCAGGGACCGATCACCGCTTTTTTAGGAACGTCCAGATTATTCCACAGACGCTCGACCACATTCGTGTAGCCGTCTTCCCAGCCGGACATCGTAAGGACCGGTATTTGAATCTTCGAATAATCTTCACAGATTGAGCCATGTTTCCAAAAGTCATCGCGTGTCTGGTGGGACACCCAGTCTTCTACGAAAGGCGGCGTATTTTCCATACGCTCCAGCCAGTTGTCATACCAGCCTTCACCCATGAACTGAGGGAACCCCGGACGCGCATTGTAGGCAAACATCGTAGAGGCCCACCACAGCATATCGGACCCCATCAAAACACCGCCGCGGTAGTGGACATCATCAGCATAACGGTCATCTGTCGAACAGAGGGAGATGATGGTCTTGAGGGCCGGGTGCTGGTAAGCTGCCATCTGCAGGCCGTTGAAGCCGCCCCAGGATTTACCAATCATTCCGATACAGCCGCTGGACCATTCCTGGCTGGTGACCCAGTCAAAGATTTCCAGGCAGTCATCCTGTTCCTGCTGGGTATATTCACCTTCTGTCAAACCTTCAGAATCCCCGGACCCGCGGATATCCACCCGGATGGATGTGAAACCATGCCCGGCAAAATATTTATGACGGATCTCATCACGCAGGGCCGTGAAATCATCCTTGCGGTAAGGCAGGTATTCTAAAATGGTCCCCTTACTTTTATCCAGACCCTTCGGCTGCCAGATTTTAGCTGACAGACGGGTGCCGTCCTTCATCGGAATCCATGTGTGGTCGATGATTTCAACCTCATGAGGAAGGTCTTCAATTTCATTCACTAAATTATAATCAACGTCAAAAACGCCCATAATTACACCTCTCTATTTGTAGTGTCCTCAGTATAAAACAGATTGCTCAAACAATAAAGTCAGGCTGATCTTAGATGGCTCGAGGAGTAAAACGAAACTTTTGCTAAAAGTTGCAGCTATCCGGATAATAAGGTAGAGGTGAAAGATTATGAAAAAATTTAAGAACATCATCATCGGTTTTGGTAAGGGCGGGAAGACACTGGCTATGGACTTAGGCAGCCGCGGAGAAGATACCTTGATCATCGAGAAGGATTCCAGGATGTATGGAGGAACCTGTATCAACACCGCCTGTCTGCCGACAAAAAACTTACTGCATCATGCAGAAAATCGTAAAAATGAAGAGGCAGAGAGTTATTATCGAAAAAGTATCCAGGCGAAGAAGAAACTCATCGCCAAACTTAATGATGCCAACTACAAGAAGGTCAGCGGAACAGATAATGTGGAGGTTTTGACGGAAGAAGCATCTTTTATCGACAACCATACCATCCAGGCAGGAGGGCAGGAATACTTTGGCGAGAGAATCTTCATCAATACAGGAGCCCGTCCGACTCTTCCACCGATCGACGGAGTAGAGTTAGGCGGTAAAATATACACTTCTGAAACCTTGATGGAGGAAGAAGAATTGCCTGAACACCTGGCTATTTTGGGCAGCGGAACAGTCGGCTTGGAATTCGCCAATATCTACCGTCAGTTCGGTTCGCGGGTAACGGTCATCTCCCGTTCCAGACGAGAAGACCTCCTGGCCCAAGAGGACGCCGATGTCGTACAGATGGCTGTAGAAGATTTAGAAGCGTCGGGGATCGAATTTCTCTTTGAGGCAGAGACAGAAAGTGTCGATCTGCCCGAGATATCTTTCAAGGACGGCCGGAAATTAAAAGCAGATGCTCTCCTGGTTGCAGTCGGCCGCCACCCCAATACTGCCGGCTTAGGCTTAGAAAATACAGACATCGCTTTCGATGCTAAAAAGGGAATCGAAGTGAATGACCATCTCCAGACCACGGTGCCGCATATCTATGCTTTAGGTGATGTGCGCGGCGGCCTCCAGCACACCTACATCTCTTTAGATGACTACCGCATCGTCCGCTCCCATCTCTTTGAAAAAGGGGCCTACAATTTGTCCAAACGGCAGTATATTCCATCCACAGTCTTTTTAACACCGCCTCTGTCAAGAGTAGGACATAATGAGAAGTCTGTTCAGGAAGCAGGAGTGGACTATGAGCTGAAGACCCTGGAGGTGGTTGATATCCCTAAGGCTAAAGTTTTGAAACAAACGAAAGGTTTATTCAAAACCCTGGTTGATCCCGAAACAGACCGGATTTTAGGGGCGACTCTTTATGGAGCGGAGTCCCACGAAATCATCAACAGCGTCGCTTTGGCCATGGCAGGAAATCTGCCGGCAGCTCTGGTGCGCAATCATATCTTTACTCACCCGACCATGTCAGAATCGTTCAATGATATCTTTTAGGCGTCCTGCCTTTTACCATGAGAATTTTCAGGGAAAAAAGGAAGGCATATGGTTTGTAAAGGCCCGCCTCTCGCTGGATAATAACAGCTGAGAGGTGAAAATAATGAAGAAAGTTCAGAATATTATCATCGGCTTTGGGGAAGGCGGTCAGTATTTGGCATTAGACTTGGGCAGACGGGGAGAAGAGACCCTTCTCATCGAAAAAGATCCCGAAATGTACGGCGGGACCTGCACCAATGTGGCCTGCATACCAGCTAAATACTTATTAAATCAGGCGGAAGAGAGAAACAATGCAGACCCGGCCGATTATTATCGAAAAAGCATCCAGTCTAAAAATGAATTGACAGCTGAACTCAATGCAGCCATCTATGAGAAGGTCAGTCAGACAGCCAATGTCGAAATCATGAATGGTCATGCAAGGTTTGTCGACAACCATACGCTTCAAGTAGGTGAAGAACAGGTGAGCGGCGAGCGTATCTTTATCGATACCGGTTCCCAGCCTAATATCTTACCAATTGAAGGATTGGAAGTCGGCGGGAATATTCATACTTCTAAAACTTTAATGGATGAAGAAGGACTGCCGGAGAAACTGGCAATATTAGGTGATGGTAAGATCGGTTTGGAATTTGCCCACATCTACCAGCAGTTCGGCTCACAGGTCACTATCATTTCACATTCCGATCACAAGAATTTCTTATCCCATGCAGATCCCGATCTGGATGTCGCTCAAATGGCCTACGAAGATCTCAAAGCATCCGGCGTGGAGATTCTCTTTGAAGCCGAGACATCTAAAGTAGACCTGCCTAAGATCTATTTTGAAGACGGGCGGACTCTGGAAGCAGATGCTTTACTGGTCGC
>CAYTHW010000032.1:0-2261 GCA_964437675.1 uncultured Atopococcus sp.
GTTCTTTAATTTGAAAATTGATAAATGAATACGAATAAAAGAATCGCGCAACTCGTAGGAGCGCGCGATTCTTATTTATTATACATAATAAGTATTCAATAAAGACTTGAATCTAATCTCTGCGGATAGGTTCGACTGTTTCAAAGCTGGGAGTTCTGACAACCGTCACATCAACGATAGCGTTTCTTGTAATGTATTCAGCGATTGATCCCATGAAAACACGGTTGACAGCACCCATACCGGTAGCACCCACCATAATCAGGTCGATATTGTATTTTTTAGGCAGTTTTTCCGCCATCATGTCACGAGGAGAACCATATTCTACGAGAAGTTCTACATTATCATAGCCATGGTCTTCGATGAAACGTCGGTAATCTTCAAGAGCACTCATCACTTTTGGATCCTCTAAATCTTCATAAGTTTCGGATCTGCTGGCAAAACTGGAAATCGGGCTGGTGTCTACGACATGGGCAAGATAGATTTTAGCACCAGATTCTTGAGCAAGCTGTAATGCTTTTCTTAAGGCAACTTCTGCCTGGGGGGAACCATCGAGACCAACTAAAATATTTTGATATAATTGAGTCATTTTTATGACCTCCTTAAAAGTCTAAAAAAATTATAATAAAAGCTTTTTACTTGTATTCATCTGACTAGATTATTCGGCTTGTCTGCGTATAGGTTCAGTGTCTTCGTGCACATTTCGAACGACGATGACATCACACGGTGCCTGTCTGACAATCTGCTCGGAAACTGATCCTATAAACATCCGCTCAACAGCATTCAGTCCGGTTGCCCCGACGATGACTAAGTCAATGTCATATTCTTCCGGGATCGTTTTGGACATCAAGGTGCGTGGAGAGCCGTACTCGACGATTGTTTCTACTTCTTTAACCCCGTTATCTAAAGCAAAAGTTTTATAGTCATTCAGCGCATTGACCGTCTCTTCAGTAATTAAATCATTGTAACTATAATTGACCGTTGCATAAGTATTTAATGCACGTGTATCGATGATATGTGCAATATGCAACTTCGCTTCATGCATAGTAGCGAATTGGATAGCCCGCTGCAAGGCATGTTCCGCGTTTTCAGATCCGTCAACACCAACTAAAATATTCCTATAAAGATTTTTCATGACCTTTCAAACCTCCTTTTATGGCTCCTAGCCTAATTCTAACTTTAAATGAAAGCGCTTTCCAGTGAAATCCCTTCAAAATAGGAGAAAAAAGAGCAAAAAAATAGGACTGGAAGAATCCAGCCCTACAATTAGAATACCGTAGATACCGTGTTAAGATCTATGTTGGCTGAACCATAAAATGTTCAGGTGGGTGTTCACCGACCAAGGTTCTGGCTACCAAATGAGAAGGCTTGTCATCCGCTTGTTCTTTTGAACCCCTATAGATAGATGTTCGGTCAGCGCAATAATAGAAGCACGAGTATCACAGTCAGTTCTAATTTCTATACAGAGTATAACAGTCAATTTTTCAGATGTCAATAAAATCAATTGATTATAATCATCATCTTGTAAGCGCTTACCTCTGCTCGCCCTGGTCCAGTTTCTTTAAGTAGCGGTACTGCTTACCCAGGCTTTCTTCGAAAGCACTCGTTTGTTTAGGACGGAAATATTCAGAAGCGAGAAGTCCGTCCGGTAAATACTGCTGGGACACATGGGCTTGTGGATAATCATGCGGATACTTATAGCCCTGACCACGGTTGAGACTAGCTGCTCCACTGTAGTGGGCATCGCGGATATGGTCGGGCATCTTGATGTCTTTTCCATCATTGATGTCCTTGATTGCGGCATCGAGGGCCTGATAAGCTGTGTTTGATTTAGGCGAGAGAGCCAGTTCGACCACTGCATTCGCCAGAGGAATGCGTGCTTCAGGCAGACCCAGCTGCCGGGCGGCTTGAACAGCCGTCACGGCCCGCTGTACTCCCGCCGGGTTTCCCAGTCCGATATCCTCATAAGCGGTGACAATCAGTCGTCGGCAGGCCACTTCCAGCTCGCCGGCGATGACGAGACGGGCTAAATAGTGCAGACTGGCATTCACATCACTGCCTCGAATGGACTTCTGAAGAGCGGAAATGACATCATAATGGGCGTCACCGTCTTTATCATGAGTCAAGGCCTTTCTCTGCAGACATTCTTCTATGATCTCAAAGCTGATTCGGATGAAACCGTCCTCATCGGGGTCGGTGGAATCGACAGCTATTTCGAGGGCATTCAGGGCTGAGCGGACATCTCCGTCAGTTGCTCTGGACAG
>CAYTHW010000032.1:2361-4059 GCA_964437675.1 uncultured Atopococcus sp.
TTTCTGAAAGCATATTGAGTAGATCCGGCGATAGCGGAAGCGATACTTGTCTTTCCGATACCGGGCGGGCCGTATAAAATCATCGAGGATAGTTTTTTAGCTTTGACCATCCGCCAGATAATTTTGCCTTCACCGACCAAGTGGTCCTGTCCCACGATATCTTCAATATGCGTCGGCCGCATGCGGTAAGCTAGAGGTGCATCCATAGTAAAACTCCTTTGTCTGTTAATAAAGAAAGTATAACATTTGTCCCCAGATCAGCCTATTAATTAATAAACAGGCGGGGAATTGAGAACACATAAATAGGGCAAAGCTGCAAATTGTGTTAAAATTAACAGTGTAAAGCTTAAATTTAAGAGGTGATAAAGTGGATATAAAAAATAATATATTAAATAATAATCTTCAATATGAATTCATGCAGGGCACTTTCGGTTTAGAAAGAGAAGCTCTGCGTGTGCATGATGATGGGACGATATCTCTCAATGATCATCCTCATGTCTTAGGCAACCGTACCTATCATGAAACAATTTCGACGGATTTTAGTGAGGCCCAGCCGGAGTTAATTACACCGGTCAGCCACTCGGTCGACGACATGTATAGAAAGATGCAGGCACTGGAAAAGGTGATGATGCTGTCCTTGCCGCAAGATGAATACTTGTGGACTTACAGTATGCCGGCTGTTCTTCCAGAAGATGAGTCTTTAATTCCTATCGTCCGCGTGGAAGATCAAAGCCAGATTACTTACAGAGAGGGTCTGGCAGAGACATACGGTAAACGCAAGCAGATGATTTCCGGTATGCACTTTAATTTCGGATTTAAAAAAGAGCTGATGGAAGGGTTGAGTGCGACAGATACCTTCAAGGATTACAGCAAGCAAAGCATTTCGAATATGATCCACATGAAGCTGGCCAGAAACTTCATCCGCTACCGCTGGCTCTTGACCTATTTATTTGGAGCGGCTCCGACTGCCGATCCTTCTTTCTACGATAAAGAAAGTAACTATATCGACCACCATATCCGCAGTATGCGCAGCAGCCCCCTGGGTTACCATAATGCGCTGCCCCGCCAGGTCTCCTATGCTTCTATAGAAGACTATGTCGGTGATATTCTGGGGATGGTGGAAGACGGAACATTGAGCCAGGAACGTGAATTTTATGGAGCAGCCCGCCCTCGGGGTACAGAAAGTATCGCCGGCTTGGCTGAAAAGGGTGTCCAATACATCGAATTACGTTCTTTGGATAACAATCCTTACTCGATGACCGGTCTTACTCTAGACCAGCTGCATTTCACCCACCTCTACTGTCTGTTGATGGTATGGATGGACGAAGATAATCTTTCAACTGAAGCTTTAGAATTAGGCACCTATATGAATGAACAGTCCGGTCTGGAGTCACCTGATGCAGAGTCCCAGTACAAGGAAGAGGGAATCTATCTGCTGAAATTGATGCAGGAGATGGCTGATGAGTTGAACTTAGACTCCTACTATCAGGGAATTATCACTCAGGCTTTAGAAGAGATGGAAGACCCTGAAAAGACACTCGCCTATCGTGTCTCACAGTCTATTGAAGAGGCGGGCAGTCTGGTTGATTTTGGTATGGATATCGCCCGTAAGTTCAAGAAAGAATATTTGAAAACACCTTATATTCTCGACGGCTATGAGAAAATGGAGATGTCTACTCAGATGCTGATGTTCGATGC
>CAYTHW010000032.1:4159-12168 GCA_964437675.1 uncultured Atopococcus sp.
AAAACGACCAATTATGGAATCGGCATCACTGTATTTGCCGAGCCGACCAGCCAGGAAGACTATACTGAAGCTCTCAGAATCGCTTTTTCTGAAGACGACAGTGTCTTAATTGAAGAATATATTCCAGGAACGGAGTACCGCTTCTTCGTTGTTGACGGCGAGACACGTGCTGTGCTCCTGCGTAAACCGGCTCATGTGGTTGGAGACGGCGAACATACCATTCAGGAACTCGTCGACCGGAAAAATGACAACCCTCTCAGAGGGACAGGTCACCGTTCGCCTTTGGAGAGTCTCCAGGTAGGGGCGAGTGAGTTATTGACCTTGAAAGACCAGGGTCTGACAGTGGAAGATATCCCGGAAGAAGGTCAGACAGTCTTTCTGAGAACGACTTCAAACATTTCTACAGGAGGCGATTCCATCGACTTTACAGACCAGATGGATCCATCCTATAAAAAGATAGCCGGACAAATCTCTGATGCCCTGGGTGCGACGGTATCGGGTATCGATCTGATCATTCCAGATTACCAGCAGGCCAGCCGGGCGGATCAGCCAGGATACCATTGTCTGGAGGCCAACTTTAACCCGGCGATGCATATGCATATGTATGTGGCGGATGGAGAAGGGCAGAGAGTAACATTAGATATTTTGAATCTGCTTTTCCCGGAATTAAAACTTTTAGAAGCATAGGATAGAGGGAGAAAGAATGAAACACGTTTATTTAGATCATGCAGCAACCAGCCCGGTCCACCCACAGGTCGTCGAGGCGATGACGAAGGCCATGGAAGAAGCCTACGGGAACCCTTCCAGCAGCCATTCCTTCGGCCGCCAGAGCCGCCGCACGTTGAATGAATCGCGGGAGGTGCTGGCTGACAGTATCAATGCCCATCCGCATGAAATCGTGATGACTTCCTGCGGGACGGAAAGCGACAATATGGCTGTCCTTGGTACGGCAGAAAAGAGAAAAGATTTAGGGAGACACATCATCACCAGTGAAGTTGAGCATCCGGCGGTTACTAAGGCTCTCCGTCTCTTAGAAGAGCGGGGCTATGAAGTGACTTATCTGCCGGTGAATGAAAAGGGCCGTATCTCTTTGGAAGATTTTAAAACAGCTTTGAGAGAGGATACTATTTTAGTCACTATCATGTACGGCAATAACGAAGTAGGGACCACCATGCCGATCCGCGAGATCGGTCAGTACTTAAAAGAACAAGACCACCAGGCCTACTTCCATACAGATGCCGTTCAAGCCTATGGACTGGTCGATCTTGATGTCAAAGACCTGGGTATCGATATGCTGTCTGTCTCTTCTCACAAACTTAACGGTCCCAAAGGAATTGGCTTCCTTTATCTGTCAGATGATATTGAACTGCCGCCTTTGATCGTAGGGGGCGGACAGGAAAGCGGCCGCCGGGCAGGAACCGAGAATATTCCGGGTATGGCAGGCTTCGCCGAAGCTGTGCGCATAGCCAAGGAAGACCAGGAAGAAAAACGCCGGACTGCTTTTGATTATGGGGACTATCTCATGAAAGGCCTGGAGCGGCTCGGCGTCGATTACTCTGTCAACGGAGACCGCGAACATGCGATCGGACACGTCTTAAACCTGCACTTACACGGGGTAGATGCCAGCCAGTTCATCATCCAGCTCGATTTGAATGGTATAGCGGTATCAGCGGGATCTGCCTGTTCTGCGGGAACAGTCGATCCGAGCCCGGTTCTTGTCGCGATGTATGGAGAAGACCATCCGGCTATCACAGAATCCATCCGTTTTTCTTTCGGCCTGGGAACAGATCAAGAGGAATTGGATTATACGATTCAGGCTGTTGGAAAGATATTAGAAAAGTAAATAAAGGCGGTTGATATCATGTCAAAAAATAATACAGTGACGGTAGGAGTGAATGGCAAGACCTATGCCGTCCATTCCCAAGTGAAAAAATATGGTTTGAGAGATTTTGGATTTGTGGAATCAAGTCCCGGCAAGTTCCGTTTTGAAAGACATCTGGGTCAAAGAGCAGACACCAGTGCCCCTTTATTGAAGGTGGTCATCTCCAATGAGCTTTCGCGTCTGAAAGTTTCCACGACGAGTGCCAATGGACTGAAAAAGATGGAGTTGACCCAGGCGGATCACATCGAGTATGCCGACAGTATTTTAGCTGAAATGGTGAAAGAAGAAATCCTTGTAGAAAAATAATAAGTTGATGGATGTGTATGAAGATGAAGAAAAAAAGATCGGTTTCACCCGCTGTATTGGACGGTCATTTTCAAATCGGCCGCTATCTTTACTTAGTCGATGATCAGGAAGAAATCACAGCTGATAGCTTACCCAAAGACTTTGGCAATGAAGTATGGAAGCATCCTTATCTTCGTTCAGACCATCAGCAGATCAAGATTGAAACACATACCCATGACTCGCCGGCACAGACTTACCGCAGTTATCTTGCTCTTTATGATGTGCTTTCACGGTCTGTCAAGGAGGGGCACTATATCTGGCCTGGTCCGTCTCAACATGAGGCTGACTCCCGCCAGCTCCTGGCCTTTTCCTTTTCCGAGGAGAGCCTGGCTGCCTTAGGTGTGTTCAATCCTCAAGATAAGGAACAGCTTTATGAAGAGTTGAGGAATAGCCTTCTTCTTTATGAGCCTTTTTTCACTCATATCTATGGGGATTATCTGACAAACTCCTTCAGCGTCGGTCAAGATACTTTCGAATTTTCAGATTCTGATCTGGATATGGTTCTTTCTTATGCTGTCGATCCTCGTGAGGTTGAGGGGACCGGCAGGGATATTTTATATGTCCTGCACCTCTTGATTGTCTATCTGGCAGAGACAGGCAGGGAAGAAATCGCCGAAAGTCTGGAGAAACTGGAGGAAAATCCGGAAAAAGAGACCCGGATGATAGTCGAGGAGCTGGACCGGCTGGCTCAGTCTCTGAGGGCACTTCCTGATTACCAAGCAGCTTTAGACCGGGCGCAGAGGCTGCTGGAGGACAACCGGGTTCAGTCTTCACCTCCAGATCCCTTAGACCTGGCCAGGCGTTATCTCAGAGAGAAATTAGAGAGGCCCTGGATCATCAAAGGATTTGAAGAGATGGAGGCATCGACTCAGATCTTATTCTTCGATGCCATCTATAAGGGAGTCAAGGTCGAAATATTGGATGAGAAAGATCACCTCCTGCGGCTGTCTGTGGCTGATCACAGGGAGTATGTCCAGCAGGCCAACCGCTCAGGCAGAGTTTCTTACATCAATTCCATCATCATGGAAAACAAACACGTAACCAAACTCCTCCTGGATGAAAAGGGCTACCAAGTTCCCCGGGGAGAAATCTATTTGGATCCTCAAAAAGCCAAGAGTGAATTTTGGCGCTTTGAAGGCCGGCCTTTCGTTGTCAAACCTAAATCGACCAATGCCGGAATCGGAATCACTGTCTTCAAACAGGCGACCACCCAGGAATCCTATGAAGAAGCTGTGGACATCGCTTTCAGCGAAGATGCAAGTATTTTAGTCGAAGAATTTGCGACAGGTGTCGAATACCGTTTCCATATTTTAGGCGGCAGATGTAAAGATGTCCTCTTGAGAACACCGGCTCATGTCAAGGGGGACGGCCGCCGGACGATTTCTGAGCTGGTCGAGATCAAGAATCAGCATCCTTTCCGCGGAGAAGAGGGGCGGACGCCGCTCGTCAATATTAAAATCGGCCGCATCGAAAAATTAGTGCTCAAGGAGCAGGGCTATCATCCCGACAGCGTTCCCCCGGAGGGAGAGCAGGTCTACCTTCGTGAGAACTCCAACATATCTACCGGCGGAGATTCTAAAATCGTAGGAGAAGTCTGTCATCCTTCTTATGTGCGGATCGCTGAAGAAGTAGCGGAAGTCATTGGTGCGCCGGTCTGCGGTGTGGATATGATGATCGACGATCTGACAAAGGCCGGTACGCCCGAAGAGCCGGGCTACTATGTGATCGAGACTAATGCTAATCCGGGGATGTACGGCCATCTCTTCGTCAGTGAGGGTGAAGGCAGCCGTCTGACGATGGCCCTCTTGGATGAATTGTTTCCCGAGCTGGGCATCGATTTCCAGCCCCGCCTCTAAACCCCTGGGTGCAAAAGCTGTCAAGTCAAGAAGTCTGTCCCTTCCTCATCTCAGTGAAGAGGGGAGAGACTTCTTTGTTCTTAAAGCCATGTTGACAAAAAAGAAACAAAAATGTATAATAAAGAGTACTGGAAAAATACGACCTTCTATCGTAGATTATTTCAGAATCTAAGAGAAAAGATGGTGATAAAATGTCAGATAACAGTCAAATTCGTGTTGTTGTAGGTATGAGCGGTGGCGTCGATTCTTCCGTGACAGCTTATCTATTGAAAGAACAAGGCTATGATGTCATTGGGATTTTTATGAAAAACTGGGAAGAAAAAGACGAAAACGGAGTATGTACAGCGACAGAAGATTATCAAGATGTACAACGTGTTGCAGAGCAGATCGGCATTCCTTATTATTCCATTAATTTTGAGAAAGAATATTGGGACCGCGTGTTTACTTATTTTCTAGAGGAATACAAGAAAAATCGTACACCTAATCCCGATGTGATGTGCAACAAAGAGATTAAATTTAAAGCTTTCCTGGACTATGCGATGGAACTGGGCGCAGATTACTTGGCGACCGGCCACTATGCCCGTGTAGAGCGTGATGAAAACGGCGTGACTAAAATGCTGCGCGGTGTGGATAACAATAAAGATCAGACCTATTTCCTCAATCAGCTGAGCCAGGAGCAATTATCTAAAGTTATGTTCCCTTTGGGCGGTATGGAAAAATCTGAAGTGCGCCGCATTGCGGAAGAAGCCGGACTGGCGACAGCCCACAAAAAAGATTCCACCGGTATCTGTTTTATTGGTGAAAGAGATTTTAATGAGTTCCTGAACCAGTACCTGCCTGCCCAGCCGGGTAAAATGATGACTTATGACGGGGAAATCAAAGGTGAGCACCACGGCCTGATGTACTATACGATAGGCCAGAGAAAAGGTCTGGGTATCGGCGGAGACGGTGCCGGCCATAATGATCCATGGTTCGTCGTCGGCAAAGACATTACTAAAAATGTGTTATATGTGGGGCAGGGAGATCAAAACGATAAACTCTATGCCACCCACCTCGATGCGAGTGACATCTCCTTTGTCTCCGGTGAAGAATATCCAGAAACATTCCGATGTACAGCCAAAATTCGTTACCGACAAAAAGACGTGCCGGTCACTGTCCACTTAGGACCTGATCAAACGACCGCCTGTGTGGAGTTTGACCAGCCTGAAAAAGCAGTCACACCCGGCCAGGCGATCGTCTTCTATGACGGCGACGTCTGTCTCGGCGGGGGGACCATCGACGCAGCTTACAACCACAGTGAGCAGCTGCAATACGTTTAAGAGAGAGCCATTCGACTTGTCGAATGGTTTTTTTTGGATCGAAGCAAATTGTGATAATATAAATAGAAGAAACAGGAAGGAGCCGGGACCATGATGAATGGGGAAGAAAATTTTATAAAAGGGGAAGTGGCTGCTGTCTTTTTCGAAAATGACAGCAACTACTATAAAGTCCTTTTAATCGAGCTGGAAGACACCGATATGGACTATGACGAGCCGGAAATAGTAGTGACAGGCACTTTCGGTCAGCTGAGAGATTCTGTCTCCTATACTTTTTACGGCCAGCTGGTCAACCATCCTAAATATGGCCGGCAGATGAAAGTAGACCGTTACGAACAGGCCAAGCTGGACTCTAAAGAAGCCATGATCTCTTTCCTCTCCGGTCCCCAGTTCAAAGGGATCGGGCCGGTGACAGCCGGCAATATTGTCGAAGCTCTGGGTAAAGATGCGATTTCGCAGATCCTGGAGGATGCCGACTGTTTAGACGGCATCGACGGTGTGACGGCTTTGAGGAAGAGAAATCTGGTCGAAACCTTGACCGAAGAGCAGGGAATGGACCAGGTCATCCTGACCTTGAACCGCTACGGACTGAATAATACGATGGCTTATAAGATCTATGAACAGTATGAGGAAAAAACCTTGGAAGTCATTCAGACCAATCCTTATCAGCTGGTCGAGGATATCGAGCGGTTCAGCTTTGCCCGGGCAGATGCCCTGGCAGAAGAGATGGACATTGAAGCTGATGCAGATGAACGTCTGCGGGCGGCCCTTCTCCAGTCGGTATCCAACCATTGTTTCCAGTCCGGCGACACCTATATCCTCCAAGAACCGCTCATCAGCCAGTCTATCCAATTATTGGAAGCGGCGCGCCCTTTCATCATCGAAGCCGGGCAGGTAGAAAAAGCGTTGATTCAATTAGTAGATGAGCGGATGATTGCCCAGGACGATGATGAAAGGTACTATCTGCCTTCTCTCTATAATGCGGAAGCAGGCATCGTCACCCACCTTCAGCGGCTCAAAGAATCAGATGAAATCGACCTGGATCATGATGAAGAGGATATCGAAGGAGCGATCGCAGCTGTAGAAAAAGAGCAGGGCTTTGCTTTCGGTCCTTCGCAAAAAGAAGCAATCAAAGAAGCAATCCTTTCTCCTGTCTTCATCTTGACCGGGGGACCGGGTACCGGGAAGACGACTGTCGTCAATGGTCTGGTAAAAGTGTATTCCCTCTTGACGGACAGATCCCTGGATCCCCATGCTTATAAAGGGGATGATTTTCCTGTCGTCCTGGCCGCACCCACAGGACGTGCAGCCAAGCGTTTAGGGGAGACGACCGATCTCTCCAGCGGCACAATTCACCGCCTGCTGGGACTGGGGGCAGATGATGATTTTGACTTGGATCCTAAATATTATGACAATCAATTAGCGGGGCGTCTGCTGATCATCGATGAGATGTCGATGGTCGACACCTGGCTGTTCAATCATCTGCTCAGTGCAGTACCTGATGATATGCAGGTCATCTTGATCGGGGATAAGGACCAGCTGCCTTCAGTTGGTCCCGGCCAGGTCTTTTCAGACCTGATCGAAAGCGGTCAGCTGCCTGTGAAAGAATTGACTGAAATTTACCGCCAGGAATCCGATTCATCTATTCCTTTTCTGGCAGCCCATATCAAAAATAATACCCTGCCGCCTGATTTCGGGGAAAATAAAACTGACCGCAGTTTCATTCCCTGCTCGACCCAGCAGGTGGTCAGTGTGGTCAGCCAGGTCGCAGACCGGGCCGTGCAGAAGGGCTTTACTATCGAAGATCTGCAGGTACTGGCGCCTATGTACAAGGGTCAGGCCGGCATTGATCAATTGAATGTCGCCCTGCAGGAGGTCTTCAACCCCAACACGGACGGCAGCCGGAAAGAAGTTGAAAACTTCGAGACAATCTACCGGATCGGGGATAAGGTCCTGCAGTTGACCAATGAACCGGAACTGCAGATTTTTAATGGGGACATCGGCATCATCACAGGCATCAGCCTGGCCGGTGAAAATACAGATAAGACCGATAAATTGACCATCCTCTTCGACACAGTCGAGGTGGAATACAGCCGGAACAATTTCAACAAGATCACATTGGCTTACTGTATGTCGATCCACAAAGCCCAGGGAAGTGAATTTAAGGTGGTCATCCTGCCTTTCGTCAAGAGCTATTACCGAATGCTGCGCAAAGATTTACTCTATACTGCTATTACCCGGGCCAGCGACTGGCTGATTTTATGTGGAGAGAAAGAGGCTTTTTCTTACAGCCTGACCCAGACATCGGCCAACCGCCGGACGAATCTGGTCGAGCGCTTAGCTCCAGGCGGCAGAAAAAAAACTTCTGACCCTGTATTGTCCGATCCTTCAGAAGATCCAGCTTCGGAGGACGAAATCGTTCAGGAAGAAGTTGCCGAGTCAGAAAAAGATTATAGATTAACTCCCCAAATGGTGGAAAACCAGGCGGTATCACCAATGATTGGAATGGAAAATATCACGCCTTATGATGAGGCATGAGAGTGAGAGAGGTCTTCATATGGATATTAATATAAAAGAATTCTTAAAAGAAATAGTCGTTATAGCTTTCGG
>CAYTHW010000033.1:0-3759 GCA_964437675.1 uncultured Atopococcus sp.
ATAACCTCCTTGTAAACTTTTTAACCTAATCGTCTTTAATTTAACAGTGCGTGAAACCTTTAACAAGACACCCCTTATTTAATTAATTAATAATAAAGGGGCATTTATCGTTAAAAAAATAAGGCACCGAATCATTTCGCTGATTCGATGCCTTATCGTCCTTCTAAATTATCTTCTTTTTTCTCCGATTAATTCATCATTGACGAAAGTTTTCATGACAGGTTTGAGCTCTGTCAGATGATTGATCACAGGGCAGTCCATGAAACTGTTGACCATCGGCTCGATATGGTCTTTTGGAAAGCTGTCCGGTACAGTGACCTTCAAGTGGTATTCAGGGAACTCTTCATGCCTGATGTCTTCCACATGAGACTCTAAATTTACTGTAACTTCAGAATAATCGATATTGTATTCTCGGCAGTATTTAGCTAAATTAACACCCTGACAGGACAGCACAGCTGTTAAGAAGACCTTCCAAGGGCTGTAGGATATGTTATAGCCCCCTCTTTCTTCCTCATAATCCGTCAAAATAGTAAACTCGCCGTCGTTAATTTTAGTTTTAGTGATTAAACCACTGGGATAGGTCAACTCAAGTTTGTCAGACATTTTAAGAATGCTCCTTTCACATTCGATTTTCATATCTTAACCTTATTACGATTTTAGCACTTTGACCAATGAAGAAAGTTGATAAATGCTGACGCTTCATTAGAATTCCCATTCTTCCGGCTGCTGGTCTTCTTCGAGTGGTCCAATCGGTCCATAACTTGATCCATCCGCATAGTTGATGGCGATGCCGGGCTGGCGATTGGGAATATACAGATTGAACTGCAGGCCTTCACCGGCATCTTCTATAGAGTAAGCTTCCATATAAACAGCCGAAGCCAGTAGATTATTTCCTTCGTAAACAGGAGTCACCCGGTATTTCACATGGTGCCCTGTTTCTTTCATATATTTTTCTACATAATTCTCAATCTGGACCATGACAACCTGGTTGAAATATTGGGTCCCCGTCATTAAATTTTCAGGTGTATCATTGTAAGTGAATTTGCGGGCTATCAAATGACTGCGGTTATACAAAGCACCGTTAGGTATATTCGTATAAAATTTCTGATTCCAGCCGCTGGGATGAATGGAGGATATATTCGGCCGTTCACTGTAAGTATAGAGATCCTCGCCTAGGACGGCGACAGCTGATGTCGTGCGCCCCAGCCAGTCCAAAGAGCCTGTCTCCTCATAAGCTTCTATGAGAGAAGGGTCTTCTTTCTCCAGATAAGGAATATTCCTATTTATTTCAATATAAGCCTGACCTTCAGGCACTTCATGGATCTCTCTGAGATCTTGCGGTAATTCTTCTTTTTCAATCTCGGTGACGAAAGCTTCATATATGTGATAGATTTCTTGAATATCATCCATACTGCAGGCTGATAAAAATAAACTTGAAACGAACATTAATAAAAAGACAAATCTTTTCTTCATTGAGTGAGTGATCTCCTTGCGATTGATGAGCGAATTTGGGACAGTTCAAATACCTCTAAAGGAAGATTCTTTCATCCACTCTAGAGGTATATGCTTCCGGCCGCTCTTTATTTTATTGTGACTGTTGGTCTATATAATCAGATATCGACAGCATCGACTGGAAGGATGATGCAGCAAAATCTTGTGAGGCTGCGGAAAAAGGGCTGGTATCAGCTGCGACTAAAGTGGAAGCTCCTTCCTCTTTACTGGACACATCAGGTGAGAAGGTGAAGTAGACTAAAAGGGGCTCCTCTTCCAGGCCTGTCTCTTCAGGCGACTCTGTTAAAACCCCAGCATTAGTTAAAGGCAGCCCCTTATATTTCATCTCTGAGACATTGAAAACCTGCGGCCTCGGCTCCACAGCAGTTAAATCAGCCAGACTCGTCACCTGGTCTGTCACGATAGAAAATGGCACAGCTGTCTGTGGATCCATAGAATGCAGGGCAGGCTGAACAGATGCAAAGACCAGCTTATCATCGACAAAAATAGTCACTATCCTCGAAAAGAAAGGAACAGCATCCCCATCGTTGTCCGTTGAAGACCCGGAACTAAGATATTGGAAATCAACTTGGCGGGAACCTTCTGCTTCACCATAATCCTGAATCTGCACCTGGTCTTTTCCTTCAAAAAAGGCTGTTATATCATCTGGATGGCTTCCCTCGCTGTTATCTAGATCACCAAAGTCGGCTAGTTGGTATTCTTGGGCCAGCTCTTTAAAGTCTCTCCAGCCATTCATCCCTTCTTCATTGATGAATGTATCAGTAGAAATAAGCGGGTCATAGGCCGGCACCAGGGATGGCGCCTGCTCCAGTTGGCCTACTAGTTCTTCAAAGCCAGGCCCTTCTTGGCTGACTTCTTCCTCTTGAGCTGGCTCTGCCTGGCTCTGTGTTTCTATTTGAGAGTCATTGGAATTTATTTCAGTATCATCCGTATCATTGGCTGAGCATCCTGTGACTAATAGTAGAAGCATGATCAGCATACTGTACTTAATCTTCATAATTTTCTCCTTAAAATCTCTGACGATAGAAATAAATGATTATATTTGTTTTTCGATCTCTACGACTCGAGGTCTCTGCCCGAGATGTTTTTCGATATAATCCATAAAAAAGGCCGGGTCTGAAAATAATTGGGCAGGTATACTTACCTGTTCATCATCTTTATAGGAGCTTTTCTGCAGGAAGGCCAGGTGGTTAGAAAATTGTTTCTGACCATAGGAGTTACTTGTCACCACTTTGACATAAGATACCGATTCCAAATCCTGCCATTCATAGAAATTGCCGTCTGCAAATATACCTCTTTCGTTTAATCTTAATAAGGGAACAGCCGCTTCCATGATATCCCTGTCCCGTTTTTGGCGATAGAGCCAGGCAGCGGCTACACCCAGGGCAAAGATTAAAAGTATTAAATGCACATAGGTTAACTCGATACCCAGACTGTTATATGTCCAGTGCCGGATAAATGTAAAAGCAAAGATCAACAGCATGATGGCGATAAATAATGCATTTTTAAATTTAGTTTCAGATTCAGGATCTCCTAAATCATAATAAACCAATTCCTCATCATTATAGTGTCCCAAACCTCCAATTTCTTGACGAATTTGATGGGGGCTCTTTTTTTCTTGTGGCATAAAATCTCCTTCTTTAATAATTGAAGCGACATAAGAACGATCACCTGCAGACATAAGCTGAAATGTCTTTGATTACTATTATATTAACAAAAAACACCTCGGATTTCTTCTAAGCTTTGCTTTTCCTCGTGAGCTTTTTCAGAAATCTCCTGCCACCTACTGTTTGAAAATGGAAAGCTTTTCACTACAGTTTCGAGAAAAAAGCTCGTATAATGTGAACACAGAGGAGGCAATCCAATGAAAAATAAAGTCAGACAGTTACTCGTCATTTTTACTTTACTAATTACCATTTTAGGTGCCTGTACTGCCCCGTCTAACAGTGATCGTGTGACAGAAAGCCAGCCGGAGAGAGTAACCGGCCAGCCGAAAGAGTCTTTAGAGACAGAGGCTGTAAATCATTCTATCGAAACAGCTCCCGTGTCAGAGCCGGCTTCTGAGAGAGAAGACAGCAATCAAGAAAAGGCTGCCCCTGAAAATGTAGTCCAGGAAAACCTTGGTGAAGAAAGCAGTGAACCTGCTGCCAGTGAAGCGGCTTTTCCTGTGGCCAGCCAGGAAACAACTGCACCCGGCAGTCAAGAACCGGCTTCTCAGCAGCATTCAGGATTAAGTTATGAAGATTT
>CAYTHW010000033.1:3859-5863 GCA_964437675.1 uncultured Atopococcus sp.
TCGTTCTTATATAATGGAAATAGCATTTGTATGTGAACTAGGAGGAAAAAGATGAGGAAAGAAAAAGCCTTCCCTAAAGAGGCTATGCGTGTATTGAAAGATACCAGCCGAACATTTTATATACCCATTACATTCTTAAAAACTGATATGAAACATTCAGTGGCTGCAGCCTATTTGGTCTATAGAGCCATCGATGAAATTGAGGACCATGAAGATATCTCGAATGAAACAAAACATTCTATTTTGATGCAGTTGAGTGAACTTTTCAAACAGCCGTTCAGTGAGGAAGAGTATTTATCTATCATTGAGCCTGTTAAAGAGCAGTTACCCGAAGTTTCTCTTCGTCTGATGGAATGGATAGAGGCTTGTCCGGAAGGTTCCCGTCCGATGATGATGGAAACTGGCAGCGAGATGGCATACGGAATGGGGAAATGGGCTCAGAAAAACTGGCAGGTCGAAACGAAAGAAGATTTAGATGAATACACCTATTACGTTGCGGGTATTGTCGGGCTCTATCTGTCTGAAATCTGGAAGTGGTCTTATGGACAAGAAACAGATGATGAGCTGGCGCTTGGTTTCGGACGCGGACTGCAGGCTGTAAATATCCTGCGTAACCAAGATGAAGATATGGATGAACGTGGAGTCAGTTTTGTTCCCGATGGATGGACCCGCGACCAATTATTTGAATATGCCGAAGAAAATCTAGCCAAAGCCGATAAGTACATCGATATGCTGACAGATAAAAGTGCCATCATGTTCTGCCGTCTGCCGCTTGTATTTGCCCACAAGAGCTTAAATGCTATGAAAAAAGGTCGGGAAAAAATGTCCCGACAGGAAGTTGAAGAGACGGTGGCAGAAGAGAAAGCCAAGTTATACGAGGAATAAAAATATCTATACTAAAAATCCCCCAAAGTCCTTAGTCGGATTTCGGGGGATTTTTGATGAGTTAAATGTTTTATATACTTATAAGATTTGATCGACAGAGTCTACTTTCACTACCAATACACGTGTGATAAATGAATATTTTTCTTTAGTTTCTTCAAAGTAGTCTCCTTCATCAAGAAACTCTCCGTGCCCATGAACGCGGTAAGCAGTCCCCGGAAATCCTCTTAAACCCTGAATTTCGTGGGTACCTATAGTTAAAATTATCTGGCTATTCCTATCCAAATCCTCTTCTGTAGCTTTCATTCCCACTGAAGGAATCAAAAGAATATTATCCTCTTTTACCTGAATATAAGAATTCCACGTACAAGTTACATGAACGATATCATCACTCCAAGAAGTCATAGAAACTGCACCATCGTAATTTAAAACATCATAAAATTTTTCCGGTAACATAGTATCTCCTCCTAAATTTATACGCTTTGTCATGCAGTATCCTTAAATGTACGTGCATAAGTATATCTTACACTATATTTCAGTGTATTTACTATTTATATCACTTCATGATAGATAATATAACACTTAAAAAAACAACCAAAAGGTTTATATTATCTCTTTATGAGGAATAATTCCCTGCAAGATAATATCAATCCAATTGATCGTTTTTTACTTCTTAATTTTTTAACCTACTGAACCTTCCATTTCATATGCTATCAGGCGGTTAAGCTCCACAGCATATTCCATAGGCAGTTCCTTAGAAAACGGCTCAACGAATCCTTGGACGATCATCTCAGTTGCCTTTTCTTCAGAGAGACCTCGAGACATCAAATAATACAGCTGCTCTTCTGAAATCTTAGAAACCTTAGCTTCATGTTCCAAAGTAACTGAAGGATTATGCGTCTCATTGTATGGAATAGTATCCGAAGTCGATAAATCATCCATGATGATCGTATCACACTCAATATGTGAAAAAGCTCGATCCGCATTTTTTCCAAAGCCGACCTGACCTAAATAATTTACTTTCCCGCCTCCTCTTGCGATGGATTTGGAAATGATAGAACTCTTAGTATCCGGCGCTTCATGGAAAACTTTAGCCCCTGTATCCTGAATCTGGTTGGCGCT
>CAYTHW010000033.1:5963-11668 GCA_964437675.1 uncultured Atopococcus sp.
CCCATCGTCTCTTCGTTAATTCGTAGATAAAGTTGTAAAGGCACATCAATCTTTACGCCCTTAGGCACATAGATGAAAGACCCCCCCGACCAGACAGCACCATTTAAAGCTGCAAATTTATTATCATCATAAGGTACCACCGTACCAAAATGTTCTTTGAATAATTCAGGATACTCTTTTAAAGCGGTGTCCGTGTCGGTAAAGATAACACCTAATTTCTCGTACTCCTCCTGTAAGCCTTGATAAATAGCCTCTGATTCATATTGCACAACTGATCCGGCTAAAAATTTACGCTCCGCTTGAGGAACACCTAAACGTTCAAATGTTTCCTTGATTTTTTCAGGTACATCGTCCCAATCACGAGCCGGTTCGTCTGTGACTTGTCGGAAATAGGTAAACTCGTCTAAATTTAACTCACTTAAGTCATTCGTCCCCCATTTAGGCATTGGGCGTTCTTCGAAGTGTCTAAATGACTCCAGACGGTAATCCAGCATCCATTGAGGTTCATCTTTACGTCTGGATATTTCCCGGACAATTTCTTCTGTGATCCCTTTACCGGAATCATAAACTGCTTCTATTCCCTCATCTTGGAAGCCATACTGCTCATTACTTGTTGTTGGTACATCATTAATTTTTGGCATTGTTATTCTCCCTTCTTCTTACTCATCTGCTGCGATTTGATTAATAGCATCTTCTACAGCCTTCCAGGCTAGTTGTGCACAGCGGATCCGGGTTGGAAATTGTACGACTCCCTGCAGCGCTGCAGCTTCACCCAGTGCTTCTTTATCTTCAGGCTCTTCACCTGATACTAATCTGGTGAAATCAGAAATTAAAGCTAAGGCATCCTCAAAGGTTTTTCCTTTCAGCAGCTCTGTCATGATAGAAGATGAAGCCATGGAAATGGCACAGCCTTCACCATCGAATTGTACCTGGTCGATCTTCCCATGCTCTGCTTCAATCTGGACTTTGACCATATCCCCACATGTGGGATTATAAGCTGTTTTTTCAGCGGATGCATCTGGCAACTCCCCTTTATTTTGAGGCGTTTGAGAATGCTGCATGATAACAGCTCTATATAACATTTCTAATCTATCCATAATTAAAAAATTCCTTTGTTTTGTTAATCACTTCAATTAAACGGTCGGCTTCTTCAAAAGTATTATAGAAATAGAAACTCGCTCGGGCGGTCGACCGGGTGCCTAAAGTATTAAGCAGGGGCTCAGCACAATGGTGGCCTGCACGAATTGCTACCCCGTTGGAGTCAAAAACGGTAGCCACATCATGGGGATGGACGTCGTCGATATTGAAGGCAATCACCCCGGTATGTCTGCTGGGGTCTTTTGGTCCGTATACCGTCAATCCTTCAATTTCTAATAGTCGGGGAAAGAGATAGTCAACCAGGGCCTGCTCATAGGCATGGATATTCTCCAGCCCGATCTCGGATAGATAATCAATCGCTGCTGCGAGTCCAACAGCACCCGATATATTCGGCGTGCCGGGTTCAAATTTATAGGGCAGCTCTTTCCAGTGACTCTCTTCAAATGTTACGCGGTTAATCATTTCGCCCCCATAAAAAACAGGAGAGAACTTTTCTAATAACTCTTTCTTACCATACAGGACACCAATGCCGGTCGGCCCGCACATTTTATGTCCTGAAAAGGCATAAAAATCAGCATCCAGCGTTTGAACATCTACCGGCATATGAGGCACAGCCTGTGCTCCGTCCACCACGAGATAGCCGCCTGTTGCGTGTACAGCGTCAGCTAGAGCTTTGACAGAATTGACCACCCCTAAAACATTGGATACGTGAGCGACAGCTACTACTTTTGTTTTTTCATTGATTAATTTTAAACCTTCAGCTAAGTCTAATTCTTCATTTTCATCGAGTGGAATCCTTTTTAAGCGGACATCTTTTCTCTTGGCAATCTGCTGCCAAGGAATTAAATTAGCATGATGCTCCATCTCAGAAATCAGAATCTCATCCCCTGCTTGAAGTACTTGATCTGCCATCAATTGAGAAACCAGATTCAAACTGTGGGTGGTCCCGCTCGTAAAGATAATTTCTTCGCGGTAAGCGGCGTGTATGAACTTCTGGACTGTATCACGGGCTGACTCATACAAATCCGTCGCACGGCCGCTTAGAGTATGGGCGCCGCGGTGGACATTTGCATGATGCTTGATATGATAATCTGACACAGCCTCTATCACTACTTGCGGCATTTGAGCAGACGCTCCATTGTCCAAGTAGACTAAGGGGTGGTCAAAAACCATCTGATCTAATATTGGAAAGTCTTGGCGGACAGCGTCTACATCAAAAATCATAGAGAGTGTAACTTCCTTTCGATATTTTCAATAAGCTCTTCTCTAACGGAATCTAAAGGAATAGCTTCAATAACCGGTCCCAGGAAACCGCGTATGGCCAGTCTCATCGCTTCTTTGCGGTGGATTCCCCTACTCATCAGATAATACAACTGCTCTTCATCGATTTGTCCCACGGAAGCTGCATGGCCTGCCGTTACTTCATATTCTTCAATTAAGAGAATCGGGTTGGCATCTCCACGCGCACCATCAGAAAACATAAGCAGACGGGACTCCTGCTGAGCATCAGCATCTTTAGCACCTTTTTCTATTTTACCGATCGCATTAAAAGTTAAGCGTGACTGGTCTAAAATTGCTCCATGCTGAAAGATATTCCCTGCAGTCTGCGCACCGATGTTCAGCACATGAGAATTGATGATCTGCTCCTGGTCACCGTGAGTGAGAGAAACTATTTTCAAATCAGATTGAGATCCTCTTCCCCGCAGTTCAGTGTAAGCATCTAAAACAATATTTCCATTACTCATCGAGCCGACAGCCCAATCTACATTAGCTCCAGCTTCACAAACAGCCTGACGTCGGATAAAGGCACTGGTCGCCTCACCTAATTCGTCTATAGTCGAATAATTAATACGTGCATTCTCTTTAGCGAGGATTTCGACTACGATATTAGCTGGAGTAGTTTCTGATCCTTCTGTCGCCATCTTTTCAACAAAGCTGGCTTGTGAATTTTCTTCCATCACGATTAAAACATGTTGGTTAAACGGCTTTTGGCTTGTCGCATCCTGAATCATGTGCAGTTGGACAGGGTCTTTCACTTCAACATTTTTAGGAATATATAGGAATACTCCTGCATTCATATAAGCATAGTGATGGGCTGAAAGCTTGTCCTGGTCTAAAGCTACCACATCTGTCATATAGTATTTCTCAATCAGATCTGCATGGGCTTCCAAGGCTTCGGAAATAGTGGTAAAAATGACACCTTGATCAGCTAAATCTTCAGGCAGGTGATGATCCAGTATTTCATTGTGGAAGGTACGTAGATAAGCTCCTTTTTCCGCCTGATTGACAGGTAATAATTCTGTCTTAGTCTTTACCGGCTGATCAAAATTATCGGTATCCAGCGGTAACCAGCGGTAGTAGTGGGAGCGCTCAATCTTAGGAAAGTCTAATTCATCTACTAAGCGGGCAGCAGCTAATCTTTTTTCCGTCATTCCAGCAGGTTCTTTCAATTGCTGGGAGTGTGCCTCTAGTCTGTCATTTAATTCTTTGATATTACTCATCTATTGGCTCCTCCTATTCATCAATTTCTATATCTAATCCTAATTCCTCTACTATTCCTTTATAGCCCTCTGCTTCTAATCGCTTGGCAAGCTCTTTATCTCCTGTTTTAACTACTCGTCCGTCGATTATGATATGGACGAAATCAGGCTCTACATAATTTAACAGGCGTTGGTAGTGGGTAATGATGAGAGCTCCGAATTCTTCTCCGCGCATGGAGTTAATTCCTTCAGCTACGATTCTCAGAGCATCGATATCTAATCCAGAGTCGATTTCATCCAAGATAGCAAAAGTAGGTTCAATCATCAGAAGCTGCAAGATTTCATTTCTTTTTTTCTCTCCGCCTGAAAAACCTTCATTCAGGAAGCGCTCCGCCATATCCTGGTCCATTTCTAAGACTTCCATCTTTTCATCCAGTCTGTTGATGAATTCCATGATATTAATCTGATCATCTTCAGGACGGCGGGCATTTATCGCTGTTCGGATAAATTCAGCATTAGTAATCCCTTGGATTTCACTTGGATATTGAACACCTAAGAACATGCCGGCGCGGGCACGCTCATCGACGTCTAATTCAAGTAAATCTTCTCCATCTAACAGGACTTCTCCCTCAGTGACTTCATAAGCCGGGTGGCCCATGATAGCAGCGGCCAAAGTAGATTTTCCTGCTCCATTCGGTCCCATGACAGCGTGGATTTCTCCAGTATTCATCGTCAAGTTAACGCCTTTTAAAATTTCTGTGTCTTCGATTGAGACATGTAGGTTTTTAATTACTAGTTCTGACATTGTATCGTCCTCTCTTTTTTTAGCTTTTATTTGAAATGATGAGTTGCCATTTCATTCTGCTGTATTAAAAATCAGCAAGCATATAAATTTTTATTCACTTTATGCTTAGTCTAATATAAAAGAAAACGCAGTAAATACAAAGAAATTAAATTCTCTGCTATTTTTACTGCATTTTCTGCTGAGTTTCTTAGAAATACTGTTCCGAATTTTGTAAGAAATGCAGGGCATCTTACGCCGCGGCAGGCTCCGCGTTATTTTTTGTAAAATTCCCAGAAAAGTTTTTCAAACTGTTAGATTTCTCTATTGTAAAAATCTGTAATAGCTCCTCGTGAAGCTGAGGAAACCATGTGAGCGTACTTACCTAGGACTCCTCGAGTCTCTAGTGGAGGTAAGACTAATTTTTCACGACGCTTCTCTAGTTCTTCATCATCTACAAGCATGGTGATTTCTTTCGTGTCCTGATCGATGATGATCGTATCATTCATCTCGAGTAGAGCGATCGGTCCGCCGACCTGCGCTTCCGGAGCGATGTGACCTACTACGAAACCATGGGATCCGCCTGAGAATCGTCCGTCTGTGATAAGAGCAACCTTAATCCCCTTACCTGAAATAATCGAAGATAAAGATAACATTTCCGGCATTCCTGGGCCGCCTTTTGGTCCAACATAGCGGACAACGACGACGTCTCCATCTACGATATCACCTGCAAGAGTAGCTTCGATTGCTGCTTCCTCTGTATCAAAGACTTTAGCCGGTCCTTCATGGCGTCGTACTTCTAAGCCGGAAACTTTGACAACCGCACCTTCAGGAGCTAAGTTACCTTTCAATACAATCAATGGTCCGTCTGCACGTTTTGGATTTTCAAGAGGCATGATGACGTCTTGGCCTTCCGCAAGACCTTCTGCATCTTCCAAGTTTTCTGCGATAGTTTTACCGGTAACTGTCAGACAGTCTCCGTGAATATATCCATTTTCATGAAGATATTTCAATACAGCCGGCACGCCCCCTACTTCATAGAGGTCCTGAAAAACATACTTACCAGAAGGTTTCAAGTCTGCCAAGTGCGGCACTTTTGCTTGAATATCATTGAAGTCTTCTATCGTTAAATCGACATCTGCCGCATGAGCGATAGCCAGTAAGTGAAGGATAGCGTTCGTAGACCCGCCAAGAGCCATCGTCAAGACGATGGCATTTTCCATCGATTTACGTGTGATAATGTCACTCGGACGGATATTTTTCTCGATTAAGCCGACGACTGCTTCTCCTGCCTCGAAAACATCTTTCAATTTATCACCGGTTGTAGCCGGGTGGGAAGATGATCC
>CAYTHW010000034.1:0-11520 GCA_964437675.1 uncultured Atopococcus sp.
ATTCACTTAGATAGTTGACTTTTCCTCTAAAATCTTCCAGGCTCTCGTAATTCTTCTCCTGCATGATGGCCAGGAGTTCTTTTTCCAGACGGTCAAAGATAGCCGTTCCTTCTTGCAGCAGGCTGGTTCCTACCTGGACCATGGAAGCACCGCAGAGGATGTGCTCGAAGACATCGCGGCCGTTCTGCACTCCCCCTGTTCCGATGATGGCGACCTGGTCACCCAGGCGCTGGTGGAGGGCATGGACATTGGCCAGGGCCGTCTGCTTGATGATCGGTCCGCCCAGGCCGCCGAAACCATTCTTAGGCTTGATGGACACCGTCTCATCTTCCAAGACCAGGCCATTGCCGATTGAGTTGATGGCGTTGACATAAGTGACCGGGTATTTTTTGATGATAGAAGCGATCTGGTCAAAGTGGGACATATCGAAATACGGCGGCAGCTTGATGCCAAAAGGCTTGTTCAGGAAGCCGGATACCTCAGCCAGGATGCGGTCCGTCGTCTCGAAGTCATAAGCCACCTGCGGCTTGCCTTCGACATTCGGACAGGAAAGATTCAACTCCACCACACCTTCGAAAGAAGAGGCATCGATCTTCTTCAAGATTTCATAGATACGCTCTTCTGAAAGTTCTGTCGCAGACAGGAAATAAGTTTTGTCAGGATTCTCTTTTTGTAATTCCTCTGTCGTTTCCAGGTAATAATCGATTCCTAAGTTGGGAAGCCCACTTGAATTGATGGAGTTACCATCAAAATGGTGGACGCGTGGAAAAGCATTACCTGGTCTTTCTTCTAAAGTAGCTGTCTTGGTCACAAAAGTTGCGGCCTTGGATCCATCCATCTCTCTTAATTCTTTTTCATCCGAACACCAGACACCTGAGGCATTCATCAGGGGACTGTCAAATTCGAAAGAAGCCAGTTGTGTTTTAATCGTCATCTATCTTATCCTTTCTTCATGTCTCTTGAACCGGGCTGGGTGATCGGAATTTCCGCCAGCCAGTCCGGCAGTTCATCTGCATCAAACGTTTCAGCATCGACAGAGGTCCCATAATAGAGAGGAAGGCCTACATCATCTCTGCCTGAGCGGTTGACCACACAGGCGATCCCTACGACATCCCCGCCCTGCTCTTCCAGAACATCACGCGTTTCCAGGGAAGATTTCCCCGTCGTCACCACATCTTCGACGATCAGAATCTTGGTCCCTTCCGGATAGCTGAAGCCCCGGCGCAGGGTCATCTTTCCTTCTTTACGCTCGGTGAAGATACTCGGTCTGCCGATCTGTCTGGCCAGTTCATAAGAGGCGATGATGCCTCCGATGGCCGGACCGCATAAGATGTCGAAATCCACGTCTTTGATTTCTTCAGCGACCAGGGCCATCACTTTGGCCGCCTGGTCCGGGTACTGGAACAACTGGGCACACTGCACATAAGCACTCGAATGTTTTCCTGACGATAATAAGAAATGACCTTCCTGTAAAGCATCGACTTCTCTCAATATTTTTTGAATTTGATCCATGTCCTTGCTCCTTTATGTTTCTTGTATTTCTCTAATCATTGACTGAACAGCTGCTCTTGCGGCTTCGCCGACTTTTTGATCTCCATTTTCGACTTGGCGCCAGGCATAGATGATGCCCCGCGAGGAATTGACAACACTGTTACTGCCGCTGCCCAGATAGGCTTTGATATCGGCAGCTTCAGCACCCTGGGCTCCGTAGCCCGGGATGAGGAAAGGAATCTCTTTGAAATTCTCCCGGATGGCTTCGATATCTTCCGACTGGGTACCGCCGAAGACGAAACCTAGGGAAGAATGGCCCGATTTTCCAAGGTAATCCTGGGCTTTTTGAGCCAGATCCTCTGCAATTTTCTCATAAAGCAGCTGACCGCCCACCTGCTGGCCTTCGATATCGCCCGCTCCCGGATTACTGGTGCGGACCAGGACAAAGACCCCCTTGTTCTCCTTTTCTAGATAAGGCAGATAAGCATCCAGAGTGTCGTAGCCCATGTAAGGATTGATGGTGATGAAATCCACTTCAAAGTCACCTGTAAAATGCGCCTTGGCATAAGCATCAGCTGTCGAAGAGATGTCTCCTCTTTTGATGTCGCCGATGACCAGGATATTTTTTCCCCGCAGATACTGGACGGTCCGGGTATAAGCTTGGAGCCCTTCCAAACCCAGCGCTTCATAAAAAGCGATCTGCGGCTTGAAGCAGGCTGCCAGATCATGGGTGGCGTCGATGATTTCTTTGTTGAAGGAGAAAATGGTCTCTGAAACGCTTCCTCCGTGGAAACTCTCCGGTATCAAATCCAGACGCGGGTCCAGACCCACACAGACGAAAGATTTAGTTTGGATATCTTCGATTAAGCGGTCGATGATCACTCGTCTTCACCTCCATATTTAACCTGGCCGCCCACGATGGTTTTTTCGATGACTCCTGTAAAAGTCTCACCGATGAAGGGGCTGTTCTTCGATTTGGACTGGATGGTCTCTTCTGAAACCGTCTCCTGCCGGTCCAAGTCCACGATAACCAGGTCGGCATCCCAGCCCACCTGCAGGCGCCCCTTCTTAAGTCCGAGAATCTGGGCGGGTCCTTCACTCATCATCTTGGAGACGAGCTGGAGGTCCTGACCGTATTCTTCGACCAGGACCTTGTAGACGATCTGGAAGGCGGTCTCCAGACCGATCATCCCCGGCGCTCCCTTGGCCTTGTCTTCCGGCTGGTGGGGCGCATGGTCGGTCGCAATGCAGTCGACAGTTCCTCTGATAATGGCATCGATCAAGTAGCGGCGGTCTTCTTCCGCACGGATCGGCGGGTGGACCTTGAAGTCGTTATCCGTCATGTAAATATGATGGGGAGTCACTTCCATGGTCACAGGATAATCCTGGCTTTTGCCGTACTCCACTGCTTTAGCTGAATCGATGGTCGAAACATGGCAGAAATGAACGCGGGCTCCGGTCTTGCCTGAAAAGTAGACATCCCGCATGGTGTGGACATCTTCCGCGTAACGGTAGTCAATCTGAGACAGGTCCTTGTCTTCTTCATGGATCATGATCGCAAGGTCCAGTTCTTTGAGTTTTTGGAACAATTCGAAAGTCTCTTTATTCTTGTGGAGACCGTGGCCGTCATCTGAGATGAACTTCACTGTTTCTGGTAAATTTTCCAAGTCGACCAGCTCTTCTCCTGCCAGGTTCTTAGTCACTGCATAATTCTGGATGATATGGATCAGGCCGATTTCTTCAGCCTTTTTCATGATCTTTTCATAAGTTTCATTATTATCGACGACCGGATCGGTGTTGGCCATCAGGGTGACTGCTGAGTAGCCCCCTCTCAAGGCAGAACGTGAGCCGGATGCCAGGTCTTCCTTTTGAGTGAAACCCGGGTCTCTGAAATGAACATGACAGTCGATGAAGGCCGGCATGACGACCTTACCACGGGCGTCGATGACCTGATCCGCTTCCAGATTCTCTCCGATGGCTGTAATTTTTCCGTCTGACAGTAAGATATCTGCTTGGATACTTTCTTTGGCATCTACCAGTCTTGCATTTTTGATGACGATCATTTATTTATCTCCTTTACATCAAAGTGGTGATCACAATATTCACACATATAGTCATGAGTCTCGCGGTTGACGAGTTTGAAGCTGGTCTCCATATTTCTTTCGTGGTTGGAGATGCAGCGCGGGTTGCCGCAGACCAGGATACCCTCCACAATTTCCGGCAGCACCACTTTGACCTTGCCGGCCACTTCTTCATTTTCGATATAGTTGACGGTGATCTTATCTGAAAACAAGCCCAGGATGCCCAGGTCGACGTCCAGGTTATTCGAAATCTTGATGAGGTCTTTACGCCCGGTCTTGGATGATTCGACATTCATGATGAGAGCAGCCTTATAATCGGAATGATGCAGCTTCAAAAACTTGAAGATGCGGTAGCCCTGCCCCTGCTCGATATGGTCGATGACGATACCGTTTTTGATGGAAGAAATTTCTAACATTGTGGTCCCTCCTCTAAAAGTTTTAGGATTAAAGCCATTCTGGCATAGACGCCGTAAGTCACCTGGTCAAAGTATTTGGCCCGCGGGTCTGCATCAACTTCCACATGGATCTCATTCACACGCGGCAGCGGATGCAGGACGGCCAAATCTTTTTTGGCATAAGACAATTTGGCCAGGTCTAAGATGTAGGAATCTTTGAGGCGCACATAGTCCGCTTCGTTGAAGAATCTTTCTTTCTGCACGCGGGTCATGTAAAGAATATCCAGGCGGTCGATGACTTCTTCCAGGCGGATGACTTCTTCATAAGAAATCTGATGCGCATCCAAAGCACTCTTGATATAATCCGGCACCTGCAGTTCCGGCGGCGAGATCAGGATGAAGTGGTTGTTTTTATAAACAGACATCGCTTCAATTAAAGAGTGGACCGTCCGGCCGAACTTCAAATCTCCGCATAAGCCGATGGTCAGGTGGTCGAGGTCATTCTTCGTCTCCCGGATCGTCAGCATATCCGTCAAGGTCTGGGTGGGATGCTGGTGGCCGCCGTCTCCGGCATTGATCAGAGGCACCCGGGCGTATTTCGACGCCAGTTTGGCACTTCCTTCGTGAAAGTGGCGCATGGCGATGATGTCCGCATAACTGGATACCGTCTGGATAGTATCGGCCAGGGTTTCTCCCTTGGTGGTCGAAGATGAACTCGAATCCTGCAGACCCAGGACGCTTCCCCCCAAGCGCTGCATAGCTGATTCAAAACTCAGACGCGTTCTGGTCGAAGGCTCAAAAAAAAGAGTCCCAAGTATTTTTCCGTGACATAAATCAGAAAAACTACTAGGACTCTCTAGAATAGAATGTGCTAAATTTAAAATATCATGTGTCTGCTCAATGTTCAGATCACTGGTGCTGGTCAGGTGCTTGATTGTCATTTGTGGTCAACCCTTTCTTGTTTTTTTACCCTTGGAAAATATTACATGGTTTCCTTCTCCTTGTCAATCAATTTCTATCGGTAAAAAAATAAAGTGTAAGGGTTTTCTCGAGAAAGGGCTCTGTTGGCCGTTTTTTCCTAGAAATTATCTCTTTGGTCTCTTAACGCTTTAAAAGCCTGGACGTCCTCTGCCTGCATGAAAAGATTGACCTCTTTTTCCCGGCCGATGGTCGAGGGCAGAGTCACCTGATCCTTCTCCCGCATCGCTCTGACTTCTTCCAGAGTCTTTTGGATCCTGTCATCGTCCGGCGCGACGGAATGGGCAAATTCCAGATTGGTCAGGCTGTATTCGTGGCCGGCATAAACTTTGACCTCATCAGGCAGCCGGCTGAAGAGCTGGAGGCTGTCATACTGGGCCTGGTAGTCTCCGGTAAAGACCCGGCCGCATCCGGCATAAAAGAGCGCGTCCCCGCAGAAGAGATGCTCTTCCATCAGATAGGAAATATGTTCTTCGGTGTGGCCGGCTGTCTTCATGACTTCAATAGGTTCACCCAGCAGGTCAAAAGAATCGCCTTCCGCTACGGTTTCACTCGTCCACCGGGCACATTCGACAGGGCCGTAAACCGGTGTGCCGGCATATTCCCGGACCAGCTCATCGACACCTGCCGTATGGTCGTCATGCTTATGGGTCAAAAGAACCGCTGCAAGAGCAAGGTCGTTTTCCTGCAGATAATCCTTCACTCCGGCGGCTTCCCCCGGATCGACTACGGCAGCCCGCCCCTCTTTTTCTATCAGCCAGATATAATTGTCTTCAAAAGCTTGGATTGGTTTGATCTTCATGTCTTTTCCTCCCATCAATTTCATCCATAATCTCATTCTCAAAAATATTTTGCAATCATATTGCTAAATATTCCAACAATCGCTAAACTGAAAGTAACTCCAAAGGAGGTTGCCTGATGACCATGAGAAACTCCCTATTTGTAAAATTATCGATCTATATCGGCTTCATACTCGCCTGGCTGGCTGTCTACGAACATTTCATCGTGCCGTTTTTTCCGGATACCCTCAGCGGCTATCTGATGAGTTCCCTTGTCATCTTTGTGACGGTCAGCTTACCCAGTCTCTATCTCATCTATAAAAACCCAAAAGGCCTGGCGGTTTCTTTTCAGGAACTCTGGTCCTTTTCTTTCCGCTCCCACCGCATCGTCATGATGATGCTGGTGATGTTGATTTACTTTCTGACTCTGACCCATACGGAGGAGGCGATCATCTACTACGACCTTACCCATTTTTCTGATAATGTGATGCATTCCATCTTCCTGGACGGCATCGCGATCGAGATCGTCTTCAGAGGCCTCCTGCTCAATATCCTGATGAAGAAGATGGAGAACTGGCAGGCAGTCACTGTCAATACCCTCATCTACCTCCTGGCTTATGCTGTCTTCTGGGCCTATCAGACCTCCTCGCTCTTCGAAGCGGTTAATTCGGGAGCGGTCATCCTGGTCGTCGTACTGAATATCGTCTATTCGGCCCTGTTTATCAGAAAGAAAAGCCTCTGGCCTTCTCTCTTGATGCATTCATTCTGGAATCTGGGTCTCTATATCTTCATCTAAAAATACCGATCACCCAGGGATCGGTATTTTTATTTTTTAACGGATTAACTGTGATAGGGACCGTCAAATTTATCGGAAGTATGTTCGATCGGCTCTTCTGGAATGATGAGCCAGGCCGCGATATAAAAGAGCAGGCCGATCTGTGTGAAGAAGATGAGGATAAAAGTAATCAAACGGACGAGAGAAGCATCGATATTAAAGTAGTCAGCTATACCCCCACAGACACCTGCAAATCTCTTGTCTGTACGGGAGCGGTAAAGTTTTTTGCCAGTATTCATTTTAATTCTCTCCTTTCTTTAGTTTAATTATACCAAGTCCACCTTCTAAATTCGAAGAAGATAAAAAAAATGGCCTGGAATTTCTTCCAGGCCGCAGCTTTTAATAATAGTATTCGTAAACGCCGTTGAGCACCAGGGTCTTTTCATAAGCTTCAACCATAGCGGCTGAAGCATTTTCCCAGGAAAACTGTTCGGCATAGTCCCTGGCATTTTCAGAGACTTCTGCCATCAGGCCTTTTTGATCGATAAAATCGACTGCTTCATCCAGGCTCGGCAGATCCTCACCGTCGAACATGAAACCATTGTCCAGATGGGTGATCTGTTCAGCCGTTGGTTCACTGTAGGCCGCGATGACGGGAGTTCCCGAGGCCATCGCTTCTGTGATGACGAGGCCCAGGGTTTCCGACTTGGACGGGAAGATGAAGGCATCGCCGCTGGCATAAGCCTTAGATAATTCTTCCCCGTGCAGGAAGCCTGTAAAGACAGTAGGTGTTCCGGCAAAGGTCTCTTCTAAATCTTCTTTAGAAGGACCGTCTCCAATGATCGCTAAGCGCAGGTCCTCCCGTCTGGAAAGGATCTCTTTCAAGGAAGCGATATTCTTCTCGGGAGCCAGCCGGCCGACAAAGATCAAAAGCTTCTTATCGACTTCTCCTTCCGTCAGCCGCTCGCGCATGCTTTCTGAATAGAAGCTCGGGTGGCGGTTTTCGACATCGACCCCTTTAGGCAGAATCTCTAAACCATGGACACCCTGTTCATCCAGCAGCTCATACATAGCTTCTGAAGTCACCAGGTTGACCTTGGCTTCATTATGCAGCTTCACGATATACTTCCAGACGATCGTTTCAAAGGCCTCGAAGCCGTAGTGACCGAGATAATGAGGAATATTCGTGTGGAAACTGCAGATCAGGGGGATATCATATTTTTTGGCATAGTGAACACCTGCGACTCCCAAAGAAAAGGGACTCACGACATGCACGATATCCGGTTCGAAAGACTGCAGGAGCTTGCCCACTTTGGTCGAGGGCACACCCCAGGGACGATGCTTGTAGAAGAAAAAGTTTTTGGAAGGCATGGGATAAATCCTGGCGGTCCGATAAGAGTGGGGCATATTCCCCACATCCGGAGCCATGACGATGACTTCATGACCTTCTTCCAGCATATAATCGATTGCTTTCGTTAAACGAGTGACAATTCCGTCAGTAGATGGTAAAAAAGTCTCTGTAACAATCGCAATTTTCATTCTTTTATCGGCCTACTTTCACAAAGATTACTTCCAGTTCGGTGAGTTCATGACTACATTTTCCAGGATGCGGTCTTCATGGTCGACAGCTAACTGCATGATGTCACGGATGACTTCATCTGTCAGTAAGTGAGGCTCCAAGCCTAATTCTTCTAATGCAGTATGCTTGGCATTGAAGTAATGCTCTTCCTGCTCAACACGCGGGTTTTCGATGTTTTCGATCACCGCATCGATGTCAAAGTATTCTTTCGCTACTTGCTGGACACGTTCAGCCAGCTGCTGAACAGAGAAAGATTCCGTGATCTGGTTGTAGATTAAAAGCTCGCCGCGTTCTGCAGGATTTTCAGCCGCCAATTCGATACAACGGACAGTGTCCTCGATATTGATGAAGCCGCGCGTCTGTCCGCCTTTTCCGTAAACAGAAATCGGCAGGCCTTTAGCCGCCTGAACGATGAAGCGGTTCAAGACTGTTCCGAAAACGCCGTCATAGTCGAAACGGTTGTAAAGTGTCTCATCCTGGGCTGTATCTTCTGTATTGACATTATAAACGACACCCTGGTTCAGATCCGTTGCACGGATCCCCCACGTACGGCAGGCAAATTCGATATTGGCTGTATCGTGTACTTTCGTCAAGTGGTAGAAAGAACCCGGCTTCTTAGGATAGAGGACACGGTCTTTACGCCCCTTGTGCTCGACATCCAGCCAGCCTTCTTCGATATCGATATTAGGCGTTCCATATTCACCCATCGTACCTAATTTGATCAGGTGACAGTCCGGTGCGTATTCTTTGATAGCGTATAAGACATTTAAGTTTCCTAAAACGTTATTCTCTTGTGTATAAATTGTATGCTCACGGCTGATCATCGAGTATGGAGCGGAGCGCTGCTCGGCATAATGCACGAAAGCTTCCGGCTGGAACTGCTCGAACACGATCGACAGGAAGTCGTAGTGGTTCAAGTCTCCCTCGTAAACTTTGATTTCTTTACCGGATACCTCTTTCCATTTCGCTACTCGGTCTTCTAAGTCTGCAATGGGTGTTATCGAGTTAGAATGTAGTTCGTTGTCAATTTCACGGCGTACCATATTGTCAATGATGGCTACATCATGACCTTTTTTAGATAGATAAACTGCTGTCGGCCAACCGCAAAAACCGTCTCCACCTGCTACAATAATTTTCATAACATACCTCCGAATATACTTTTTGTCTTACATTTCGATTATACTATTCCAAAGTTAATATAGTGTAAATTTAAGGTTAAATTTAATCCTGTCTTACACTCCGGCCCGAATCCTGTTGATCCGTGCCCGGTATCCCTTAAATAGCATGAGAACACACCCAGTGTTCTAAAATAACTATACCACTTTTCTTCTGCGAACAATAATATTAGCCTTATTCCTCTGAGGGAAAAGGGGCCTGCCCTAGTCAAAATTCATGATATACCAGAGATCCATGGCGGGATGGACACCGCCGTCAACCGGCCCGTCCAGTTTCTGGAAGTTGAAATGTTCATAGAGCCGGTCCACCTGCAGGTCACTGCTCGTCTCCAGGTAGAGGGCATCGTAATTCTCCCTGGCAAAAGCAATGGCCTGTTCGATTAAAGGACGGGCAAAACCCTGTCCGCGGAAATCACGGTCGATATACAGTTTCTGCATCTCGGCCACCGACCGGCCGTCTTTTTCGACATGGGGAAAGACGCCGACACCACCGATGACCCCGCCGGCCAGCTCCAGGACCCAGTAGCCGGCCTTTTCCTGGTCATAAGCCTGGGTCAAATCTTCCAGTTCCGGATCAAAATAAGCCGTACCTGGTCTGTCCAGGCCGAACTCCTCTAAACTCTTCTTCACGATCATCTGCATCGCCGCATTATCTTTCTTTTCAATCGGTCGCAGGAAAGCTTCCATCTAATCATCTCCTTGAGGTAATAAATCTAAGTCCAGGGCAGTTTCCAAGAGTGCAGCCACCTGATAGATCCGGCTTTCGTCGCCCATCCTGCCATTAAGCAGCACACCCAGGGGCAGGCCGTCCCGGTTGAACCCGGACGGCAGGTTCAGACTCGGAAAACCTGAAAAAGAATCCAGCCAGGTGAATTCCGTATAGGCTTTCATGGTGGTATAAGTCTGCCCGTCCAGCTCCACTTCTTTCTGGTAAAGATCACAGGCCGGCAGCATGACCGCAGGCGTCAGGAGCACGTCACACTGGTCATAGACTTTCTGGTAAAGATCGATCAGGGTCTGCTTGTGCTGGTAGGAAGCCACATAATCCAGAGAGCTCTGCTGACCGCCCAAGAGACGCTGATAGATTCCCTCATCAAATTTACCTCGATGGGCCAGCTCCGGCTGGTGGGCGTGGTAGCCTTCAGAGATCAGGACTCTCTGGTGGTGGGCCCGCAGATCTTCTAATTCTGCGCGGCTGGGTAAGTCTATTTCCACAAGGACTGCCCCCAACTCTTTGAGGACCTCCGCCACTTCCTGAACATTGGCCCGGATCTCTTCGTCCAAGGCTTCTTCCAGCCAGTGGACAGGCAGGCCGATCCGCATCCCTTCGATGGAGCGGCCGATCTTACCGGTCAGAGGAGCGCCATCGAAAGATCGAGAGTACATATGCTCTGGATCCCAGCCTGAAATAACCTGGAGGACCTCGGCATTGTCCCGGACATTCTTGGTCATGGGTCCGATGGCATCACAGGAATAAGAGAGCGGGCAGAAGCCCCGGTTGCTGACGCGGCCGAAGCTGGGCTTCATCCCGACGACTCCGCTGAGCGCACCCGGCAGGCGGATGGATCCGCCCGTATCTGAGCCGAGCGTCACATCGCAGAGACCGGCTGAGATGGCTGCCGCCGAGCCGCTCGAAGAACCGCCCGTCACTTTATCCAGATTGTAGCTGTTGCGCGCATGACCCGAGTAGCCGACATCTCCTGTCGGCCCCATCCCCATCTCATGGGTGTTGGTCTTGCCCAGAATGACGGCACCCGCTTCTCGTAATTTTTGGACTGCAAAAGCATCTGCTTCGGGATGGATGGGATTTTCATAATAGAGCTCTGTCTCCATGGTGACCGGGGCATCCTTGGTCTGGATGACATCCTTGATGCCTACCGTGATGCCCTGCAGCGGACTCCTGACGATTCCCTTCCTGTAATTTTCCTCCGCCTCCCGGGCAGCTTCTAAAGCGCCGTCATAGCTGAACTGGACGAAGGCGCGGATCGTTGGATTCAATCTCTCCATCCGCTCCATGGTCGCCTGCAGATGCTCCACAGGGGACAGCTCCCGGTTGACGAATCGATTGTGCAAGGTTTGGATATCAAAAAAAGACATAATGGACCTCCCGTAAATGATGAATCTATTCTACCATAGGAAAAAGACTTCCCTTAAAAAAGAGAAGCCTTGTGCCCTGATGATTCACTTTCATTCCCCGGCGATATATCTCTGTTCGTCTTCTTCCTTTTCCCAAGGTTCTTCCGGTATGATCATCCAGGCTCCGATAT
>CAYTHW010000035.1:0-11219 GCA_964437675.1 uncultured Atopococcus sp.
TACTATCAACATCATGATGATTAGTATTTATTGGAAAGAGGTTACTGATGTCAGACAATGAAAAAGAGATGATTCAGGAAGAAACTCCGGAAGAAGAAGTTCAAGAAGAAACTGAAGCTGCTGAGGATTCTCAGCAGAATCTTGAAGATGAAGCGGAGCGTCTTGCTGAATTAGAAGAGAAAATCCAGGAATTAGAAGATAAAAATATTCGTTTACAGGCAGAAATCCAGAATTTACAAAGACGGAATAGAAAAGATAGAGAAGACAGTGCTAAATTCCGCTCTCAAAAATTGGCTGAATCACTTATTCCTGTGATCGACAATTTAGAGAGAGTGTTGAGCGTCGAGGTTCAGACTGAAGAAGGCGAAAATATTCAAAAGGGAATCGAGATGGTTCTTGCGAGTTTTTACCAGGCCTTTGAAAGCGAGAATATCGAAGTGATCGATCCTGAAGGTGAAGTTTTTGATCCGAATGTTCATGAAGCTGTGAACATGCTTCCGGCAGACGATTCACAGGAAAGCGGCACGATCGCGCAGGTGCTTGCGAAAGGCTATGTATTGAACGGCCGTACACTAAGAGCAGCTCAAGTAGCAATTTATCAGTAAATAATTATAAAGGTGAGTGAAATAATGAGTAAAATTATCGGAATTGACTTAGGAACAACTAACTCAGCAGTGGCAGTCTTAGAAGGTGGAGAACCGGTCATCATCCCTAACCCGGAAGGAAACCGTACGACTCCTTCTATCGTATCTTTCAAAGACGGTGAGATTCAAGTAGGAGAAACTGCTAAACGTCAGGCGCTAACTAACCCGAATACCATTGGATCCATCAAACGTCATATCGGTGATGAAGGATACAAGGTTAATGCTGAAGGTAAAGACTACACGCCTCAAGAGATTTCGGCTTACATTTTACAGCACTTAAAAGCATACGCTGAAGATTATTTAGGCGAGACAGTGACCAATGCTGTTATCACCGTACCGGCTTACTTTAACGATGCCCAGCGCCAGGCAACAAAAGATGCAGGTAAGATTGCCGGTTTAGAAGTTGACCGTATCGTCAATGAGCCTACAGCTGCAGCTCTTGCTTATGGATTAAACGATACTGAAACAGAAGAAAAAGTCTTGGTCTTTGACCTGGGCGGAGGAACTTTTGACGTTTCTATCCTGGAATTAGGAGACGGAGTTTTCGATGTATTATCTACTTCAGGTGATAATACTCTGGGTGGAGATGATTTTGACAATAAAATCATCGACTACTTAGTAGACGAATTCAAAAAAGAACACGGTATCGACTTAAAACAAGACAAAACAGCGATGCAGCGTTTGAAAGATGCAGCTGAAAAAGCGAAAAAAGAATTATCATCAACTTCACAGACAGATATTTCATTACCTTTCATTTCTGCCGGTGATGCAGGGCCTGTCCACTTAGAAAATAAGTTGACACGGGCGAAATTTGAAGAATTAGCTGATGATTTAATCGAGCGTACGAAACAGCCTGTCCGCCAGGCTTTAAGCGACGCCGGCTTATCTGCATCAGAGTTAGATGAAGTTATCTTAGTAGGTGGATCGACACGTATTCCAGCAGTCGTTGAAGCGGTAAAAGCTGAAACTGGTAAAGAACCTAACCGTTCTGTTAACCCGGATGAAGTAGTAGCTCTTGGAGCGGCTGTCCAGGGTGGAGTTCTATCTGGAGATGTCAAAGACATCGTCCTGCTTGATGTTACTCCATTATCACTGGGTATCGAAACAATGGGCGGCGTCATGACAGTCCTCATCGACCGTAACACGACCATTCCAACGAGCAAGTCCCAGGTCTTCTCGACAGCTGCAGACAATCAGCCGGCTGTAGACATCCATGTCCTGCAGGGTGAGCGTCCGATGGCGAAAGATAACAAGACTTTAGGCCGCTTCCAGTTGACGGATATCCCACCGGCTCCACGTGGTGTGCCTCAGATCGAAGTATCTTTCGATATCGACAAAGACGGTATTGTAAATGTATCTGCTAAAGACTTAGGTACGAATAAAGAACAGAAGATCACGATCAAATCCTCTTCAGGATTGTCAGATGAAGACATCGATCAGATGGTTCGAGATGCTGAAGCCAATGCTGAAGCAGATAAAAAACGTAAAGAAGAAGTTGAAACGAGAAACGAAGCGGATCAACTCGTTTTCCAGACTGAGAAAACACTTAAAGATTTAGAAGAAGCCGGCAGTATCGACCAGGCTGAACTGGATAAAGCAGAGTCTGCTAAAGAAGAATTGAAGACAGCTTTAGAAGGTGAAGATATCGAAGATATCAAAGCGAAGAGCGATGCTTTAAGCGAAATCGTCCAAGACTTGACTGTGAAATTATATGAACAGGCAGCAGCCGCTCAGCAGGCAGCTGAAGGTGCAGACGGTTCAGCAGAGGATTCTTCTGATGATGATAATATTGTCGACGGTGAATTTGAAGAAGCAGACGACTCTGAAGATAAATAAATTAAGCTGCAATAAAATGAAAGCTTTATGAAGCCAAAGCAAAAGTCTTTGGCTTTTCTATTTTCAAAGAAGATTAAATCGGGTATAGTAAATCAGGTCTTTGAAAAATGCAGAAATAAAAAAGGGAGGAAACAATGGCTGATAAGAGAGATTATTATGATGTCTTAGGTATTTCTCGCGATGCCTCACAGGATGACATCAAAAGAGCCTACCGTAAATTATCTAAAAAATACCACCCGGATATTAATGATGCTGAGGATGCGGATGAAAAATTTAAGGAAGCAACTGAAGCTTATGAAACCCTGAGTAATGAACAAAAACGCCAGCAGTATGACCAGTTTGGCCATGCGGCGGGTGCCCAACAAGGCTTCGGCGGCGGTGCAGGCGGTTATGGCGGCTTTAATGCGGGCGGTTTCGGCGGCGGCGGTTTCGAAGATATATTCAACACATTCTTTGGCGGCGGTGCAGCAACGAGAGATCCGAATGCCCCTGTGCAGGGAGATGACCTGCAGTACACCATGGATTTAGAATTTGAAGAAGCAATTTTTGGTAAGGAAGAGACCATCCATTATAAACGGGATGAAGTATGTTCCACCTGCTCCGGGAGCGGGGCCAAACCGGGCACCCAGCCTCAGACCTGCAGCAAGTGCCGCGGAACAGGTACGATGACCACAGCTCAGCAGACAGCCTTTGGAACTTTCCAGACTCAGACCGCTTGTGATCAATGCGGCGGTACAGGTAAAGAGATCAAAGAGAAGTGTCACGACTGTCAGGGAAGCGGTCTTAGACGGGAAACTCATTCTGTTAAAGTAACCATTCCAGCTGGAATCGAAGACGGCAACCAGATCCGCCTGCAGGGTCAGGGGAATGCCGGCAAGAACGGCGGACCTTATGGGGATCTGTATGTTGTCTTCCATGTGAAACCAAGCAAGCAGTTTATCCGGCGCGGCAGTGAAATTTACTATGAACTGCCGATCAACTTTGTCCAGGCGACTTTAGGTGACGATATCCAAGTTCCGACTGTCCATGGAAATGTCAGCTTGAAAATTCCTGCAGGAACTCAACCTGGAACTATTTTCCGCTTGAAGGGCAAAGGAGCGCCCAGGTTAAATGGCAGCGGGACCGGCAACCAGCAGGTAAAAGTCAAAGTTGAGATTCCTAAGAACTTAACTAAAGAACAGGCCCAACTTTTACGTGATTTTGCTGAGGTAAGCGATATTAAAGTAGATGAGCAGGCGGATGATTCTTTTTTTGGTAAAGTAAAAGATGTTTTCCGGGGCGATAAATAAAATTGAAATTGAAACTCCTTTGTATCAGCAGAGGGGTTTTTATTATGAAGGATGAAAACAGGAGTCAGTCTAAACTGTCTAATGGCCGGATTATTTGATATAATGACTTGTGAGCAATTTTATTGAAAGAAAGTAGGAACTGTGTAAATGGATAAGAAAGAAGCCCAAAAAAGGATTGAAAATACAAGAAACTTTTCGATCATCGCGCATATTGACCATGGGAAATCGACATTAGCTGACCGAATTTTACAGGAAACCCAGACAATCAGCGAGCGGGAGATGGAAGAGCAGGTCTTAGACTCCATGGACTTGGAAAGAGAACGTGGAATTACCATCAAACTGAATACGGTGGAAGTTGAGTATGAGGCCCAGGATGGAGAAACTTATATCCTGCATTTAATCGATACTCCGGGCCATGTGGACTTTACTTATGAGGTCTCGCGTAGTTTGGCAGCCTGTGAAGGTGCCATCTTGGTAGTAGATGCTGCTCAGGGTATAGAGGCCCAGACTTTAGCCAATGTTTATTTAGCAGTAGATAATGATCTGGAAATACTGCCGGTCATCAACAAAATTGACCTGCCGGCTGCAGATCCGGAGCGGGTCAGAAAGCAGATTGAAGATGTGATCGGCTTGGATGGAGATACAGCTATACCGGCGAGTGCCAAGACGGGTGAAGGGATAGAAGATATACTGGAGATGATTGTCCAGGAAGTTCCTGCTCCTGACGGTGATTTGGATGCACCTTTGAAAGCCTTAATTTTTGACTCAGCTTATGATACTTACAGGGGTGTTGTCTTAAGTGTCCGTATTGTTGACGGCATAGTGAAGCCCGGCGATGAGATTCAAATGATGTCCAATGGCAAAACATTTGAAGTGACAGAAGTCGGCGTCTTCTCGCCCAGCCCTTTAAAACGTGATCAGCTGATGGTGGGAGAAGTAGGTTATATTACGGCTAATATTAAAAATGTCCGTGACACACGGGTGGGGGATACGATCACACTGGTTTCCAACCCGACCGAAGAAGCCCTGCCCGGCTACCGTCAGATGAACCCGATGGTCTTCTGCGGGCTCTATCCGACAGATTCAGCGGATTACCTGGACCTGCAGGAAGCCTTGGAACGCCTGCAGTTAAATGATGCGGCTCTATGGTTTGAGCCGGAGACTTCCCAGGCTTTAGGATTTGGTTACCGCTGCGGTTTCCTGGGCATGCTCCATATGGATGTCATCCAGGAGAGAATCGAACGTGAATTCGGCCTGGATATCATCACGACCGCACCTTCTGTTGTCTACCATGTCATCAAAACAGACGGTGAATTAATTGAAGTCGATAATCCATCAGAGATGCCGGATCCGACAGAAATAGATTCTGTTGAAGAACCTTATACCCGCGCAGAAATCACCGTTCCAAGTGACTATATTGGTGCTGTCATGGAAATCTGTGAAGAAAAACGCGGGACCTTCCAGACCATCGACTATATAGATGATATCCGGGTGAACGTGATTTACGAAATACCTCTATCAGAGATCGTTTATGACTTTTTCGACCGCTTAAAATCCAACACCAAAGGCTACGCTTCTTTGAGCTATGACTTAATCGGTTATCAGGAAAGTGACCTGGTTAAAGTGGATATCTTACTGCATGGTGAACGCGTCGATGCCTTAAGCTTCATTTCGCATAAAAGCAACTCGCAGGCACGCGGCCGTCAAATCGTGAAAAAATTACGTGAATTGATTCCGCGTCAGCAGTTTGAAATTCCGGTTCAGGCAGCTATCGGACATAAAATCATTGCCCGTGAAACAATCAAGGCTTACCGTAAAGATGTTACTGCCAAGTTATACGGCGGGGACCAGACGCGTAAGGATAAATTATTGAAGAAACAAAAAGAAGGTAAAAAACGCATGAAGAATGTTGGTTCAGTAGAGGTTCCTCAAGAAGCCTTCATGGCTGTCTTGAACTTAGACGAAGATTAAATCAAAGCATTCCAAGGTTGAAATGAGGTATCTTATGGAAACGACAGAATTTTATCAATATTTTCATCAAAAGATGGAGGAGAGCCAGGCCAATTTTTACTGGGAGCTGTCTTATGATGAAAGTCAGAAAGTTTATGAATGTTTTTTCATGTTGGAAAGTGACCTTCCGGAGAGTTCATCTTATAAATTGATGGATACTACGGGCAGGGTGAATACAAGTCAGAAGCTGCTCTTAGCTGATCGTGTAGCTTTTTATGACAGCGGGATCTCTTTTATCGACCCTGGCTTTTATCTGAAATCCTTTGAAATCGATGAAGAAAAAGGTGTCGAAAAGGGTTTCCTACAAGCATTTATTAAATATCTTCATCAGCTCGTCAACGACCACCGGCTCGACCTGGATGATTTTCTCGCACAGGAAAGACAAGTAGAGGAAGAACGCTTTGTTTTCATCTGGCAGGATAACCATTTTAATCAAACTGTAGATACATTAAAAGACACCGGACGCTATAATTTTGACAGAGTAACCTTTGAACCCCTGGAAAAGGAAGAAAAAAGCTTCATCCAAAAACTGCTGAATAAATAAGGATTACAACAATATAAAAAAGCCCACCTCGATATGTGAGGTGGGCTTTTTGGGCTGTTCATTTCTTCTATTCAAATTCGATTAGAAGGTCGCCGCCTTCAATTTGTTCGCCTTCTTGGACATAAATTTCTTTAATGACACCGTCGCTCGTCGCATGGATAGCTGATTCCATCTTCATAGCTTCTGTAACGATAATCAAATCATTCTGTTTAACTTCATCTCCAACTTTACAGTTGATAGATACCACAGTACCAGGCATCTGAGCACCTACATGCTTAGGATTGGTTTTATCTGCTTTCGCCTTCATAGCTGTTGAATCTGATAAATTATAGTCGATAACTTCGACAGCTACCGGCTTACCGTTCAAGCTGTAGAACATGGTTCTTTGGCCGTCTTCTTTAACAGGTCCTTGTGCAAGATATTTGATAGTAACCTGCTTGCCGTCGCGCAAGGTCACGTCGATTTCTTCTCCAAGTTCTAAACCATAGAAAAAGCTCGGGGAGTCAAGGACTTCAATCTTGTCAAACGTTTGATGATTGACAAGGTAATCTTTAAAGACTTTTGGATAGATGGCATTGCTCAACAGGGCACGATCATCTATCTCTTCTTCCGGCATAAGTTCCAGAAGTTCTTCTTTAGCAGATTCATAGTCGTAAGCTGGAATGTGGTTACCTGGACGGTCAGTGATGATATCGCCATTTTTAACGATGACATCCTGTAGTTCTTTGTTAAATCCATTAACGGTCTGTCCGATTTCACCTTTCATGAAGGATACGACGGAATCCGGGAAGTCTAAGTTTTTACCTTCCGAAATGACAGTTTCTTCATCTAAATCATTTTGAACCATGAAGAGAGACATGTCTCCAACAACTTTCGAAGAAGGTGTCACTTTGATGATGTCACCGAATAATAAGTTGACTCGGCGGTACATATCGAGAACTTCATCGAAGCGTTCCCCTAAACCGACAGATCTTGCTTGAGCGAGAATGTTTGAGTATTGTCCTCCCGGCATCTCGTATTTGTAAACACCTGTCCAAGGAGAGACCAGGTCACTTTCGAATGGTTTGTAGTACTGGCGCGTAGTTGACCAGTATTTTTCCATCTCGTCATTGGCATCCGGATTAACTTTCACACCGCGTTCTTTTCCTTGACGGGCATAGTAAAGTGCATTTCCGTCAGGCTGAGAGTTAGTTCCTGAAATAGCTGCATTAGCTACGTCGACGATATCTACACCAGCATCGATGGCGCGGGAATAAGCAGTCACGGCGTTACCTGCAGTATCATGCATGTGTAAGTGGACAGGGATATCAACTTCATCTTTTAATGTCTTAACTAATAAGTAGGCAGCTTCCGGCTTCAAGATACCTGACATATCTTTAATACCTAGAGTATGAACTCCCAGACCTTCTAATTCTTTAGCCATCTTGACATAGTAATCCAAGGTGTAAGTACTTGAGCGTTCTGGATCTAAGATGTCGCCTGTGTAGCAGACAGTACCCTCAACAAGTTTTCCTGTCTCTAATGCTACTTCGATTGGTAATTTTAAGGTTTCCATCCAGTTGAGAGAGTCAAAGATACGGAAGACGTCGATTCCGTCTGCTGCAGACTGCTCGATGAATTTTCTGATGACATTATCTGGATAGTTTTTATAGCCTACCGCGTTTGAAGCACGTAATAACATTTGGAAAGGAATGTCAGGAATAGCTTTACGCAGCATTTCCAGACGGTCCCAAGGACTTTCATTCAAGAAGTTATAGGCTACATCGAATGTTGCCCCGCCCCACATTTCGAGTGAAAAAGCATCTTTCATTGTCGCATTCATATAAGGTGCTATTTCTAACATATCACGTGTACGTAATCTCGTAGTTAAAATAGACTGGTGAGCATCACGCAGAGTAGTATCAGTGATCAAAGCATCTTTTTCAGCTAAAACTGCTTCAACTACAGCGTCCGGTCCTTCTTTATCTAAAATATGTTTTAAGGTCGGTTCATCTGATTCAACACTGCCGACACCATTGAGGACAGGAGCCTGGGCATTTTCGACGACAGGGGTCTGACGGGTTTCAAACTTAGGTTTCGTCGAATCTACAATACCCGGGAAACCATTGACTGTAACATTCGCAAGATAGTTAAGTAATTTGACATCTCTATCTTTTGCTTCGTCTGTTTCGAATAATTCCGGGTGGTTATTAATCAAATTAGTGCTGTAGTCCCCTGATTTGAAAAGAGGGTGGTTAATGATGTTTTTCAAGAAGGCAATGTTGGTTTTTAAGCCGACTATTCTTGTTTCATCTAAAGCACGTTGTGTTTTGTCCAGAACATCAGAGATTGAGTCTCCGTAGGTACAGATTTTCACAAGTAAAGAGTCATAGTGAGGGCTGATGACAGCACCGTCATGAGCATTCCCTTGGTCGAGTCGGACACCGATGCCGGAAGGAGCTACATAATTGACGATGCGGCCTGAATCAGGTGCAAAGTCATTGGCAGGATCTTCTGTCGTCACACGACACTGGATCGCATAGCCGTCTACCTTGATGTCTTCCTGGTTTGGGATATTAATCTTTTCTTCGTGTAATTTTTCTCCGTCTGCAACTAAGAGCTGGGATTTAACGATGTCGATACCTGTCACTAATTCTGTGATGGTATGTTCCACCTGAATACGAGGGTTGACTTCGATGAAGTAGAAGTCTTCTCCTGAAACAAGGAATTCAACTGTTCCTGCATTAACATATTCGATGTTTTGAGCCAGCTGTAAGGCAGCCTGCGCTAAGTTTTCGCGTACGGAATCACTCAATGAGAATGAAGGAGCCACTTCCACAACTTTTTGGTGGCGGCGCTGAACTGAACAGTCACGTTCAAATAAGTGGACGATATTTCCATGTTCGTCCCCTAAGATCTGTACTTCGATATGTTTAGGATTCTCGATGAATTTTTCAACATACAGTGAATCATCTCCGAAAGAGTTCATCGCTTCTGATTTTGCGCGGTCGTAAGATTCTTGAACCTCAGCTTCTTCACGGATGATTCTCATCCCTTTACCACCCCCGCCGCTGACGGCTTTGATCATGATAGGGTAGCCATGCTCATCTGCAAAATCTTTGACTGCCTGGATAGAATCGATCGCTCCATCTGTACCCGGTACAACTTTTAAGCCCGCGCTGATAGCAGTATCTCTCGCACGAGTTTTGTTACCAAACATTTCTAAATGTTCAACGTTCGGCCCGACAAACTTGATTCCTTCTTCGCCGCAACGTTGGGCAAATTCCAGGTTTTCACTTAAGAAGCCATATCCAGGGTGAATCGCATCTACATCATTTTCTTTGGCTATTTTAATGATATTTTCAATATCTAGGTAAGCGGCTGTCGGGCTTTTATCTTCTCCAACTAAAAAAGCCTCATCAGCTTTAAAACGATGTTGACTATTGTGGTCTTCTTTTGAATAAATAGCTACCGTTTTAATATCAAGCTCTTCACACGCCTGTATGATACGCAGGGCAATCTCACCACGGTTCGCTACTAATACTTTTTGGATGTTATTCATTAAATTTTCACTTCTTTCGAAAAATAATTGTATAAATATTAGACATATATCATTTATTGTACCCTACAAAAGGGAACTATGTTAAGTAAAAAACATTAAAAAAAACCGTTTATAGATAAAGTTAATATTTATGAAAACGGTTTCTTAGTTAAAAATACAGTATCCGGCGACATTTATCAAGTCTTATTCCATGAACAAAAGCCAATTTTTTTAAAAAAGTTAGCATATAGGAAAGAAATTGTGGTAATATTAGCATTCGTGAAGTTTTATTTAGAAAAGGAATAAAGAGGTGACAGGATGTCGAGATTTGATTTTAATCATAAAGTTTTAGAAGCGCAAGCAAGTCCGATACGTTTGTTTAAAGGAGAGATAGACACTATTGAAGGACTTATTGACTTGACCTTAGGCCAGCCAGACTTTCATGCGCCTGACATTGTGCACGAAGCAGCGCACCGAGCGATAGATAATAATGCTGACGGCTATACCAGCTCTATGGGACTGGTAGAGTTGCGCGAAGCAATTTCTGAGTACTTAAAACGCCACAACGATTTAACTTATGCCCTGGATGAGATTATTGTAACTAATGGTGCAACAGGAGCTCTCTTTTCTGCTATTTATGCACTCCTCAACCCTGGAGATAAAGTATTATTTGCATCCCCGCATTATCCGGTTTATCAAACAATCATCAATCTAGCTCACGGAGAGACCATCGCAGTCGATGTGTCTGAATCTGATTTCGTTTTAACTGTAGACCAGATCCGCCAGGCCCGAAAAGAGCATGGTGAGATCAAAGTAATCCTATTAAACTACCCTTCCAATCCTACAGGCCAGTCTTATACTGACGAACAGCTGAAAGATTTAGCTGATGAAATCCGCGGTACGAATACTCTGGTCATTTCTGATGAGATCTATTCAGAACTCCTCTATGACCACGATCATGTATCGATTGCTAAATACCTGCCGGAACAGACGATTGTATTAAATGGAGTATCCAAGTCCCATGCCATGACAGGATGGAGATCAGGTTTTATCGCTGCTCCTAAAGAAATAATGGACCAGATTTTCAAGGTCAACCAGGCTTCGATCAATACGCTTAATACGGTCACGCAATATGCAAGTCTGGCTGCCTACTCTGAAGCAGGCGACCAGTACATCTATGACATGCGAGATGAGTATAAGAGACGTAGAGACTACTTAAAGGAAGAAATGAGCCAATTAGGATTCGCCACGAGTAATCCATCAGGAGCCTTTTATCTTTTTGCCAAGATACCTGCCTGGTATGAAGGTTCGGATTATGACTTCTGTCTGGAACTTGCTCAAGAAGCTAAAATCGGTGTTATTCCCGGAAGTTCATT
>CAYTHW010000036.1:0-9409 GCA_964437675.1 uncultured Atopococcus sp.
TCTATCTTTTCGATCATGTTTTCTACGATCATCCTGACCTTGTTCTTTTTCCTGCCGGAAGTCATCGGTATCTATTTTATGGAAGGAAGCGAGTGGAATTTCATCCCGCTCTTCAATCTGGAAACGCTCACGTCATTCAAGTTCATCATCTTCATCATCTTTACCCTCAATATTCTGATCGAGCTGGTCAAGATCATCAAAGGCAGATGGACCTTGACTATCGCTCTCATAACGACCACCTTGAACGTCATTTCTGCGGTCTTCTTCATCACTGTCATCTATAATATGAACATCTGGAGCCCGGAAATCATCCAGTCTTTCGAGCGCTATCTGCCCATCTCTTTTGAGCGACTGCTGACTTTTCTCACTGTGCTGGTCATCCTGGTCACTATCGGCGAGTCGGCTTCAGCCCTCTACAAAGGATTCAAATACGGCAGCGACCATTCATATTAATTTCCAGCAGCAGGAAAGGGCTGAAATCAAAATCAGCCCTTTCTTTTTTATTTTCTTCTTGACCCTCACCTTACGTGATAGCTTATAGTAGAGAAAAGAGGAGGTGGAGTGATGTATTTAATCAAAGAAGCCAGCGACTGGAGCGGGGTATCCGTCCGGACCCTGCAGTATTATGACGAGATCGGGCTCCTGCAGCCCAAAAGAGCAGGCAATGGGTATCGCTGGTATTCAGAAGAGGATTTAGATGATCTCCAGATGATCTTGTCCTACAAATATCTGGGAATCCCTCTGTCAGAGATCAAAAAATTGCTGGGCGGGGATTCTGAGGACCAATTAAGGCGTTTAAGGAAACAGTTGACCCTGATGGAAAGAGAAAAAGACCGCCTTTCCACCATCATCAACACATTGGAACAGACGATAGAGGCAAAAGAAAAGAGGATGAAAATGTCAAATCAAGATAAATTTAAAGGATTTGCTTATGAGGATCATGAGGAATACAAGCAGGAAGCTATCGAAACATACGGTGAAAAAGTCGTAGAGGAATCTTACGACCGTCACCAAGGCAGGGAAGATCTCTTGATGGAGGGCTTCAATGACTTGTTTTCTGCCTTTGCGGCCAATCATTCGAGTGGCATCGCACCGGATGAAGCGGCTAATATCGAGCTGGCGGAAAAGCTGCACCAGCATATCTGCACCTATGCTTTCGACTGCTCTCTGAAAGTTTTTGAGCAGATTGCGCGGGGCTATGTCGAGGATGAGCGTTTCAAGAAAAATATCGACTCATTCGGTCAAGGAACGGCCCAGTATATCTGTGAAGCAGCCCGGGTGTATGTTGGGGTCAGATAAAAAAATTCTCTTCCAGCTGGCAAACAGCTGAAAGAGAATGCTTGTTAATTTCTATCTTGTTGAGCTGACATCTCGATGCCGGTCATCTCTCGTAATAAAGCTGAAGAATCTCAGGCACCATAGAGCACTTAGTCCAACCAGAATATAGACGATCCTGGATAGCATGCTCATATCTCCAAATAAAGAAGCTACTAAGTCAAAATCAAAAAGTCCGACGAGCAGCCAATTTAAACCACCGACAATCAAAAGAATTAGAGCAATAATATCAACTGTCTTCATTATTTTTCCCTCCTCTTCTTCATGTGTTCAATATAACTGAAGCTGTAAAATAAGTCGACCGATACGAATGGGTGAAAAGTGTGCTTATTAAAATATTTTATCCTGATGCTGAAGGTTTGACTTAAACTCTTGCTCTATCTGGTCATTATGGGTGACGTCCCTGCATTTAGTCAGAGACAGTCTCAATTCCTTGCGACGTTCACCTCAGTCCTCCCGATTGTCCTGATTTTCTCTTATTTAGACGATAAGGGGGGAAGTAGGCTCCGAAGAAAAAAATGAAACGCCCCGCAAAGATGATACACTCCAAGTAATTGAAAAGAGACTGCGTATTGACGAGAAGTTAGTCGAGCGACTCCTTGATTTCTACCGGGAGAAAAATTTGCTTCACGTTATTGACGGCGCTAGCGATCCTGATCTTATCTTTAACACTATCCATGAGGTTTTATCATCCATCAACAAATGATCGATTGCTTCTTTATTGCTTAAGCTTAGACTTCTCAAGGAAGGAGCTATAGACTTAAGAGAAAAAGGGGTGTTTGAGATGACTATTTTATGGGCAATCCTCGGAATTTTGTCGGCTTTTGCACTGGTTTTCCTGATTTCTAAGAAAATACGACCGTGGTGGACAAAAATAGGAGGCCTCCTCATCAGTCTCTTGCTGCTGTTTTACAGTCTTTTTCAATTTTTAATCCCTGTATATTCTCTTGTCGAACCGACTGGAAAATTTGAGGTCGCACAATCTGTTGATTATTTTAACTATAAGCCGGCAGATAAAAGCTTTGAAACGAGTAAAGGAACCCGTGAAATTCCCGTTAAGATATGGCATCCAAACGAGATAGAAGATATCAATGGCCAGTTAATTTTATTTTCTCATGGATCTTTTGGTGTACTGGATTCTAATGATTCCCTCTTTCATGAACTGGCTTCTCATGGCTATGTAGTCGCTAGTCTGGCCCACCCCTACCATTCTTTTACCAGTCCTATGTCTGATGGCTCCAATCTGATGGTCGACCGCCAATATTTCCAAGAAGTATTCAATGCTCAAGCGGATGAAGATTTAGAAAAGACTGCAGAAACACTTCAAGGTTGGTCTCAAATTCATGAGGATGATCTGACAGCCGTCATAGGAAGTATTCAAGAAGGCGAGAGTGACGATTCTTTCCTCGATGCGAGCGATTCGGATGAAGTTACCCTGATGGGCCATTCTTTAGGGGGAACAGCGGCACTTTCTCTCGGTCGCAGTAGAGGGGATGTTCAAGCCGTTATTGCTCTGGAATCTCCTTTTGGAGACGATATTACTGAAGTTACAGCAGAAGGTTATGAATTTATCAGCGAGCCCTATCCCGTTCCGATGCTCAATATCTATTCCGATGCCACTTGGCCTGTTTTGGATGAATGGGTGCTTTATGAACAAAACTGGAACTACCTTCAAAGCACGGATCAAAGTTATCAACATGTTTACATTGAAGGAAGCGGTCATCTGGGTCTGACAGATTTATCCAGAGCGACTCCCATTTTGACTAATTTGATGGATGGCGGCTTAAACACCAAAGGGTATGAAGAAGTGTTAGAGGAAATCAATCGAGAAATACTGGATTTTCTAACCCATCAGTCTATTAAATAAAACAACCCCCTTAAGATTTCTCTATCAGGAGAAGTCTTAAGGGGATTTTATTTTACAAGAAAGTAAAGAGAAAGCTCCTCAAGGCAGAACCTATAAATGGACTCCATTTATTATGAAAACCTATTTGTCTTAGTAGAAGGTTTAGCAGCCGTCTATTATTTTAATTAATGAATATAATTAGTTCGTCAAGTCATTTTAATGGCAAAATTACGGTTTTTTCCTTATGGTAAATATGAAGGGAAAGTAGGGGGGCCGGCATAATCCTGCTCTACTGGCTTTCTCAGTATAAATTGAGTGTTCATCGCTTCAAAGGTTTTCCCTAGGAGGGGTAATATGTTAAGAAATGACAAGCAACGCAGAGCTGAACATGACGCTATCCGTACGGGTGTAGGGTATTATGACTTTACACACCAGATTGTCGATGCCAGAGGTGAAGATGTAGCTGAATTCTTGGACACTATATTCGTAAACTCCATCGCGGCAACGCCGATTTCAGAAGGTGTTTATACGACTATGTTGAATGACAATGCCGAAATTATTGATGATTTAATTTTATTCCGTCTGGCTTATGACCATTACTGGATTTCGACTTTATATGTGGATCAGATGATCGAAGTTTTAGATGCTCATAAAAAAGACTATGAGGTCGAGTATAAAGAGATTACTGACCAGGTCTCTATGTTCGCTGTCCAAGGGCCGAAGTCTCCCTTGGTCATGAACCGTATCCTGGATCAGCCGATCAAGGACCGTAAGTTCTTTACCATCTTCGAAAACTCAATCGACGGTGTAGACGTCCATATTGCTCGTGCAGACTTTACAGGTGAGTATGGTTATGAAGTGTACATTCATCCGGACCACCTGGATATGCTGCGGGAGAAATTAGATGAGGCCGGAGAAGAGTATGGTATCTGTGAATTAGAGACAGACGTTGTCTTGAAATCTCTGCCGGTTGAAAAAGGATTCCCTCTCATGAGTGACTTGGAAGGAATCACACCTCAGGAAGCCCTCTATGGCTGGACGGTCGATTACTCGACAGACTTCATCGGTAAAGAAACCCTGCAGCAGAGGCCTGAAAATACACTCCGTCTCCGCGGTTATCGTGTCATCGACTGGGATGAAGAGGTGGACATCGAAGAAGGTGAAGCAGAAGTCTTCTACAAGGGTGAAAAAGTAGGGGATGTGACGAGCTTTACTTATGGCTATACTGTTGATTCTTATATCGGCTATGCCCTAGTGGATACGGATAAGATTGCCCGTAACTTACCGGTGACGATCAAATCCAAGGGCAAAGAATACCGTGCATTGACCCAGGATCGTATCTTCTATGATACAGACGATACACGCCGCCGCCAGTATCTGGCAGACGGTGAATAAAGCCGGTCATTAATTAGATAATGATAGTCCAAGAGAACTCTCAAAAAATTGGGGGTTCTCTATTTTTATTCCCGAGCTTTTTCTGGTTAAATAGTAAAGAAAGGAAGTGATGCTGTGAAATCCCAAACATTTCCCATGGGGCGTCTCTGGATTTTATCTTTAGCTATTTTCGCGGTGATGTTGAGTGAGTTGGGCATCCCTGGTATCCTGCCGCAGCTGGCGGCGGAATTCGATATCTCCCTGGCTCAGGCCGGAAATTTCGTCGGCTATTATGCCTTGAGTACAGCCCTGGCCTGTATTCCTCTGACCAAACTTTTCATGCGGATCAATCGCAAGAAAGTTCTGCTGCTAATCTTTACTATCTATACTTTAACGAATCTCTCTTTGTCTTTGATCGCCTCCTATCCGCTGGCCCTCCTGCTCCGCGTCTTGCTGGGAGCGACGATCGGAGCTTTTTGGCCAATCATCACTTACTATGCGATGGCTCTGGTCGATGCGGCTTACCACGGGCGCGCTGTGACGGTCGCCAATGTGGGGACGCCGGCAGCCATCCTCTTGGGTGTGCCGGCCTTGACCTCTTTAGCCCAGAGATTCTCCTGGCGGGTTGAATTCCTCATCATGGCAGCTTTAGGCTTTCTTTTAGTTCTACTCATCTATTTCCTCCTGCCCAGTGTAGAAGGGGAAGAGTTCAAGGGCAATAAGATTTCCTACAAGGCCATCTTGACGACACCGCCATTTCTGCGCTGGCTTCTGGTCACGGTACTGTCTATCATCGCCCAGTATGCGGCCTATGTCTATATCACAGAGATCGTCCAAGTCATCGACTACAGCCCGGGTGTCGCTTTTGCTCAGCTGCTCTTTGGTATCGGGACATTGATCTCCATTCTGGTGACCGTCTTAGTTATCGACAGTCACTTTTTCAAGATAGTGGCCGCCTATTTCTTGCTGGGTGCGGCTGCTCTTGCTATTTTCTTTTTCCTGCCCGGACAGAGTGCCTTTCATCCTGCAGCCTTCGTCATCTGGGGAATCTCATTCGGGTCTCTGTCGATTATTTTACAGACTGCAGTCGTCCGGCTCTTTCCCACGGCAGCTTCGGCTGCCAATTCGATCCGGTCTTCTCTCTATAACTTTTCCATCATGCTGGGGTCGAGCTTGGGCGGCTGGTTGATCAGCCATTATTCTCTTTCCCTCGTCTTGATGCTCAGTTCAGGGGTTTTATTCTTCCTGATGGTCTATGTCCTTCTTCAACACCAGGCCGGCCGTCTCACCCGAACTGTCGAAAAACAAACGAAAAATACCCCCTTTTTTTAACATGACATATGTTACAATTTATAGACCGCCAAGTAATTTAGAAGGAAGTGGTGTTGTGAAAGAAATGTCCAAAGGGTTTCCCATCAGTCGTATATTGATCTTGTCTTTAGCTATCTTTTCTATCATTTTGAGTGAACTGGGGATACCCGGTATCCTGCCGCAGCTGGCGGCGGAATTCGATATCTCCCTGGCCCGGGCCGGAAATTTGGTGGGCTACTATGCCCTGAGTACGGCCATCGCCAGTATCCCGATCACCAAGTTGCTCATGTCGGTCAACCGTAAGAAAGTCATGTTGTCGATCTTTGCCGTTTACACATTAGTGAATCTATCCTTAGCTTTCATCAATTCTTATTCTCTTGCTTTACTTTTTCGTGTAATCTTAGGGACGACCATCGGTGCTTTCTGGCCGATCATCACTTATTATGCCATGAGCTTGGCTGATATGCAGTACAGAGGGCGGGCTGTGACGGTTGCGAATGCCGGTTCACCGATAGCTATCCTGGTGGGGGTACCCACACTGACTGCTTTAGCCCAACGATTCTCCTGGAGAATCGAATTTCTCATCATGGCAGGGCTGGGCGTCATTTTACTACTCCTCATCTACTTTTTCTTGCCGAGTGCAGAAGGGGAAGAATCCGAGGACAATAAAATTTCTTACAAGGCCATCTTGACGGATCCGCCTTTTCTCCGCTGGCTCTTGATCACTGTCTTTGTGATCGGTGCCCAGTATGCGACCTATGTCTATATCACAGAGATCGTGCAAAACATCGACTACGGACAGGGTGTCGCTTTTGCCCAACTGCTCTTCGGTATCGGGACGATCATCTCCATCATCTTGACCGCTGCGGTGATCGACAATCACTACTTTAAGATGGTCACTTCTTATTTCCTGCTGGGGGCAGGGGCTATAGCTGCTTTCTTTTTGCTGCCTGATTCAAGTCTCTGGCATTCTGTCGCTTTCATCGTCTGGGGTATCTCTTTTGGCTCGATGTCGCCGATCTTCCAGACGGCAGTGACCCGTCTCTTTCCGCATGCAGCTTCAGCTGCCAACTCGATCCAGTCTTCTTTATTCAATTTCTCTATCATGCTGGGTTCCAGTGTGGGAGGGTGGATCATCAGTCAGTATTCCCTCCCGCTCCTCTTGATGGTGGGTTCCGGAGCACTCTTCCTGATCGTGATCTATATCATCATCCAGGGCAGAGCCGGCCGTCTGACCCATGCGCCTGCTGGAAAATAGAAATGTCCACACAAAAACAAGGATTCCATCGATTGGAATCCTTGTTTATTTGTTTCGTGATTCTTTACTTTTCTTCAGAAAAGAATGCTTCATATAAAGATTTGATTGCGCGGTCTTTGTCAGCGGCATCGATCGTGAAGAAGATAGAGATTTCAGAAGCTCCCTGGTTGATCATGGAGAGGTTGACACCGGCATCAACGAAAGCAGCGGTTGCTTGCTGTGCTGTACCGATCTCTCTCTTCATCCCTTCGCCGACCACGACTGCCATAGCCAGATTTTCCTGGACATCCAGGACTTCTGTCGAGATGATTTTCTCGATTTCACTCAAGAGATTGTCGAGGTCTGTCTGACTCTTGAACTGCTCTCTGCGGACGATGACGGATACATCGTCAATTCCAGTCGGCATATGTTCGACAGAAATGTCATATTTTTCAAAGATTTCCAAGAGACGACGTAAGAATCCGACTTCCTGGTTCATCAAGTAGTGGCTGAGGCTGATCGACATATAGCCTTCTTCAGCTGATACCCCGATAACCGGTTGTTCATGCGTATCTTCACGTTCAGCGACGATGCGCGTACCCGGTGTATCAGGATCATTCGTATTACGCACGACCACCGGAATCTTCGCTTCGTAGAGAGGGGAGAGGGCTTCGGCATGGAAAATTCCAAAACCAGAATAAGCCAGCTCACGCATCTCACGGTAGCTGATCTCCTTAATCGGCTGAGGGTCAGAGACGATTCCCGGGTGGGCGGAATAGATGTAGGACTGGTCTGTGTAGTTTTCATAAGCCTCTACATTCAAGCCGCGGGCGATGATTGCCCCGGTAATATCTGAACCACCCCGTGAGAAAGTCGCGATCTGTCCGTCTTCCGTATAGCCGAAGAAGCCCGGGATGACTTTCACTCGGCTGCTGACATCGATCTTGGCTATTTCATCGTAGGAAGATGTAATTAAGCTGGCATTGCCCGGCTGATTAGTGACTGTAATTCCTGCTTCTTTGGGAGAGAGATAGTCCGCCGCGATACCCACTGAATTGAAGTATTCAGCGATGATGCGCGCATTGAAATCTTCCCCGGATGACTTCAGGGCATCCAGCAGGTAATCAGGATCTTCGATCGTCGACAGGTAGGTCTTCAGCTGCTCTTCCAGCTGGTCCACGATCCCCTTGTCCAATCCTAATTCCTCAGTAATATCAATATAACGCTGTAAGATACTCTCGATATTCACCTTGGTATCGATACCCGTCACATGGTTGGTGAAGAGGGCGATCAACATGTCCGTAATCTTCGTATCCTCATCATTACGTTTTCCAGGGGCCGAGACCACCACGGCACGGATATCCGGATCATTTTTTACGATATGAGTAACTTTTTTTATCTGCTCGCCATTCGCGAGGGAACTTCCACCAAACTTAGCAACTTTCATACATCCACCACTTTCATCATTAATGCTATCACTTTACTATAATTGAGGGGTCCATTGCAAGGTTCTGAAAGAAATAGTGGTGAGAAAGGGGTCATTTAAAAGGTCGTCATAAAAACCATAACTATAAACAGAATTATGTAAACCAAAACCAAAAAAAACAATCAGGCAGGTCTTTTGAGCAGGTTCATTTATATTCTTAATTCTTTCTCTCCATCTATTAAAAGGTGCTATCGAGTCCGGTTTCTAATTATTTTGCTTTCAAGATATTCTGTGTCACAATGAAATAGTAAGTAAATTAATAATATAAGAGGAGTGATTAGTTAATGAAAGGTTGGCAGTTTACGAAAACCAAGGAACCATTAGAGTTAGTGGAAAAAGAAGATCCCACAGCTCAAGAAGGCTATGTAGTAATCGATACAGGAGCGGTGGGTATCTGCCACTCGGACGTTGGAGTTTTAGAAGACGAAGAGTGGATGTCTATCATGGATCTGCCTGTCATCATGGGGCATGAGAATGCGGGAACTATTTCAGAAGTAGGTCCTGGTGTCACAGACTTTAAGGTGGGTGACCGTGTGGCGGTCTGTCCGACAGGTCCTTCAGGTAAAGCACCTGGTTATGTATATGATGGTGGTTTTGGATCTAAAATCCATGCACCTGCTTCAGACTTAGTGCCTGTACCAGATGAGCTTTCTATCATGGAAGCAGCTTCTGCTACAGATGCTGGCATGACTTCTTACCATGCTTTATTCACGCAGGGTCAGGCTAAGCCGGGAATGAAGATTGCTTTAATCGGTATCGGTGGTCTGGGACAGTTTGCTCTTCAGGCAGCAAAAGCAGAAGGTATCGAAGATATCTATGC
>CAYTHW010000036.1:9509-11060 GCA_964437675.1 uncultured Atopococcus sp.
TACGACTTGATGAAAGACGGCAAATTAACGCCGAAACTACACAAGACGACTTTCGATAAGATTCCTGAAGCCATAGAGGATCTTAAAGAAGGTAAAGTTCAAGGCCGCCTGGTAGCTGTCTACGAAGACGAAGAATAATTAAAAATTAAACGGATTGATAGGTGAGGCTTTTTACTCATTTACCAACTTCAATCAAATCTTAGTATATATTCCCCATAAATAAAATAAAACTCTGTTGGACCGGCCGACCTCCCGGATTCAAACAGAGTTTTTTTATGTCTTTAATCCAACTCTTCGAAGCTGGTCAGATAGCTGTAGAGACGGTAGTCGATGGATTCTTTCAAGACGAGATCCATATGGACCACGCGTTGTGTCTTATCTTCTGAGGTCTGGCGTGTCGTTTCAGTAATTGTCTCGACCACCGGTTTAACTTCACCCAGATAATAAGAAGAGCCGCTGTCTTCGTCGTTGGATTTTTTAGCAAAAAGATAGAAGGTGTAGTCCTGGCTTTGCTTCTTCATCAGCTGAACTTCAGGTGACTGCAAGGTTCTGGGCGACTTGGTGAACCAATGCAGCCGGTCTCTGGATAAGAGCCGGTCTTCATAGGCGATCAGGGACCCCTGGAAATCTTCACCCTTATCCAAAGTGACGAAGATGACGAAAGAGCCGTCCCGATAAGTATAGCCTCCGATATTCTGATCCACCATCTGCTTCTCCCAGCCCAGGAGCCGCAGGGTATCGCGCCGCCGGTATTTTTCATGGCGGGTGAAGATCTGCTGGTCGTCAAATTTCTCATGATTCCAGCGGGCGATCTGCAAGATATCCTTCAAAAGAATGACGAAGCCTTTACTGGACAGGGCGCTTTGAAAGGTCGGGCTCAGCTTGAAGCCGTCATTTATTTTTTCAATCAAGGCCGCCTCCCGGTAAGTCTTGGCAGAGCCTCCCGCATAAAAATCGATGGACAAGGTCTGGACAGCCGAATCCACCAGCCAGTCATCTGCCGGCAGTGCTTCTTGGCTGAAGAGGGCCTTCACATCTCTTTTCGACCAGCTCTTTTCATTCTGCTGCATCAGCTCTTCTATCAAACTAATTTCATGCCGGCGAAAACCGGGCATGATCTCCCGGGTCAAGAACTTCAAGATATCGACTGAGGCGGCCGGCAGCTGCTCGATGTCTTCTCCGGCATAGAGGAGATAGTCATAATAAGTCCCTTTTTTATGCGCTATTATTTCCGGTTTGATCGTCTGGTGTTCATAAAAATCCACCAATAAAGGGATGCGGTTGAGCCGGTTCTTCAGCTCTTTATAGGCTGAATTGATATTTTTCATTGAATCGAGTCTGGCCTGGTCGATCGCTTCGTAGATCCGTTCTTTAGCGATATGTTCGAAATTGACGGCGGATAAGCCGGAGATAGAACCGGTGTCAAAAGTCTGTCGGCGCAGGTCGTTCTTATCGGCGGAAGGGTCTCCGGAAAGGGCCACAGGGATCAGATAGTTGTTGGTGTAGTTTCCGATAAAGTCGATGACCGTCACGAAATCTTTGGATTCATGT
>CAYTHW010000037.1:0-10781 GCA_964437675.1 uncultured Atopococcus sp.
ATTACCTCTTTCTCAACTTCTGTAACATCAATCATTTTAATCCCGCTCTTCTTTCTTATCTTAAGTTTTTGCTGTACTCTAATTATAACGGTACACTTCTATAATGTAAGCGCTTACACTTATTGTTATCCATTCTTCTAAGCATATCCTAAGGTCCTCTTTAATTTACCATCATTAGAGAATAGTATAAATAGAAAATTATTTTTTATTACAAAAGAATGCGGCAGGCAATAGTATTCTTTCCTAAAGCTGCTGCAACTCATCCATATGAGTTAGAAGAAAATATGATAAGAAAGTCATCAACCGCATCAAACAGGCGGAAGGCCAGATGTGTAGTGACCCAGCTCAAGGCTGTCTGCTCTTCCCTCGGCCGCACCATCGGCCTCACCCTGGCTGAAAATCTAGTCGACTGCCTGGAAGTTGGAGACCCGAGCGAAGAGGACCGGGATGAAATGGTCCACAGGCCGTCAAATTGATTGTTAAAAGCCGATAAGATAAAGACCCGGCACTTTCCTTTTGGGAAGCATCGGGTCTTTTTCTATTCATATGAAGTTAGAAATCGTAATCTTCTTCATCCATGGCTTCAGACTCACCCATGAGGTAGCTGTTCCCCACCTGGGAGAAGAAGTCATGGTTGGTCGATTCGGTCGAAATGCCGTTCATGACGATAGGATTAACTTTTTCAGCAGTTCCTCCTTCATAAAAAGCTTCAAAACCTAAATTCTGCAAGGCTTTATTGGCATTGTATTCCACAAAGGTCAAGACTTCATCCACCCAGCCGACCTGGCTGTAGACTTCTTCAGTGAATCTCTTCTCATTCTCCATTAAATCAAACAAAAGAGCATAAACCCAATCTTTGAGTTCATCAGCCTCTTCTGCAGGCAGTTCCTGAAAACCCAGCTGGAATTTGTAGCCCAGGTAAGTTCCGTGGACCGATTCATCACGAATGATCAGTTTGATGATTTCAGCGACGTTTTCCAGCTGGTTATTGCCGAGATACCACAGGGGGGCGTAGAAGCCGCTGTAGAAGAGGAAGGATTCCAAAAAGACACTGGCGGCTTTCTTCTGCAGAGATGTGCCAACTTGATAGATTTCATTGATCTTTCGGGCCTTATACTGGATAGAGTCGTTAGTATTTCCCCAGTCAAAGATCTGATCAATATCTTTGCTGGTGTTGAGAGAAATGAAAATAGTTGAGTAGGACTTGGCATGGACCGATTCCATGAACAAAATGTTATTTAATACTGCCTCTTCATGCTGGGTCCGCACATCGTCCCGCATGACATTGGCCCCCACCTCCGACTGAAGTGTATCGAGCAGAGTGAGTCCGGCAAAAGCCTTATTGATCACATCTTTTTCTTCGGATGACAGAAGCCGCCAGTCGTCCCTGTCATTACTGACGGGGATGCGGGTGTCCAGCCAGAATTGACTGGTTAACTTCTCCCAAGTCGCCTTGTCTATGGCATCTTCTATCCTGTTCCAATCGATCGTCTTGTAGTATTTGTATGATGTCATTCAAATCTCTCCTCTTTTTTAATGTTTGACCCGGACGTTAATTTCTTCTTGTTTTCCTTTCACGACTGGTCTCTTATTAGGATGTCCAAGATAACCGCAGAGTCTGCGGACAACGGCTAAGGTTTCCGGGTTGAAATTATCGCAGCGGGGGCAGGTGTAGCCCTGGTCTTGGATGAATAGAGACTCTCCTTCCCAGTCACAGGCATGACAGTGGTCACTGGGGCTGTTGACTCCGGCATAGATATTACCGAAGTGATGAAAGGCGTCCCACAGGGATTCCATGGCTTTTAAGTTGTCTGACAGATTATTCTGCTCTACATAAAACATGAAGCCGCCGGGGCTGTAGGGATAATACTGCGCTTCAAATTTCATCTTATCGATGGGACTGATCGCCTTGAAACTGGGATAGTGGAAAGAATTTTCATAATATTCTCTGTCATTGACTCCTTCGATCACTCCAAAATGCCTGCGGTCGAGAGCAGCGAAGCGGTCTGCCAGACTTTCGCTTGGTGTAGCATAGACAGAGGGCTGTGCCAGAAATTCGTCATTAATTTCTTTGGCATAGCTATCCAAATACCGGAGAATGTCCAGACTCAACTCATTATATTTTTCCTGGAAATGCCAGTCCTCATCGCCTGTCAAGGCCGTCATCGCATTATGCAGGCCGACATAGCCGATGCTGATGCTGGCTTGTTTTTTTCTGTCGCCATCGTAAAAATCACGCACACTTTTTCTGCCCTCAGGGTCTCCCAGACCCCCCTGGGTATAGAGGATGGGACAGGTATCCAGACCGGCGCTCAGGACTGATTCCTCCTTGATATGCAGGGCCTTTCTTACTAAGTCCAGGGCCTCGTCCAAGAGGTCGAAGAAGACTTGGACCTGCCGCCCAGCCTGAACAGCGAGATGAGGCAGGTTCAGCGAAACGACTCCTAAGTTGTTCCTGCCGACATAAATTTCTTCGCCTTCTTGATTTTCAAAATAATGTAGGAAGCTGCGGCAGCCCATTGCTGTGATCGGCTGTCCGGCTCCTTTGAGGCGCATCAAATCCTCCACATTGATGATGTCTGGATAGATTCTGGAGGCAGAAGTTTTAACCGCTGCCTTTTTGATGTCGTAGTTCACATCACCGGGTTTCAGGTTGATGCCTTCCTGAACAAAATAAAGTATTTTGGGAAAGATAGCCGTGATACGGTGTCTGCCCAGTCCATCATATCTCACCTGGAGGTGCTGCTTTTGAATCTCCCGCTCCACCCAGCTGGTTCCCAGGCCGTAGGAAACGGTAGAAAAAGGAGTCTGGGCTGTCGTCGTCGTCATCGTGTTGATATCATATTCCAGCGCCTGCATCGCATCATAAATGTCCTTGCTGGTCTTCTTTCTAGTCAGTTTTTCAACTTCTTGTGCGTCCTCCAGTACTTCTGAATAAAGCTGGCGGTTCTTCTCCAAGGTCATCTCAGCATAAGGAGCCAGAAGCTTATCTAATTCATGGATGGAAACGCCGCCATACTGCTCCCCGCTGATGGCTGAGATCAGGATGCCCAGGATGCTGACCGCTGTGCTGATCGACTTGGGACTTTCTACCCGGGCATTTCCCAGCTGCACGCCCTGCTCCAGCATGTAGGCAAAATCCGGCAGAGAACAATTGGGCAGAGGCTGGTAAGGGCTGCGGTCCAAGTCATGCAGGTGAATGATTCCCTGAATATGTGCCCGCTGTACCTCCTCAGGATACATCTCCAGCCCCTTGGCTTTAGAGACGACTCCGGCGAGCAGCTCCCTTTGAGTCATCGCTGTCCTGGAATCCTTATTCCCATTTTCATTCATGATGGAACGGTCATGGTTGTGAAACCGTTCCAATTGAAAATCTAAATCCACTGCTTCCTCCAACAGTTTCTGGTCCTTCTTCATCATTTCACTCATCAAAACCCTCTCCTTACATATTCTACTGTCTGCCCTCTTCTTAAAGTCTCCTGGACATCGATGAGCCTTTGGTTGGAACTGCCGCGATAAAGTTTCAGATCGGACTCGTCCCGTTCTTCATCGATAAAAGGGCCGTCAATCAACACATCCACCAGATTCAATAACTTTCTCCGCGGGTCTTCTGTATCAAGTCCCGCCAGCAGCTCCACCAGGTAGCCGGTATAGGACCAGATGCTTTTCTCTGGTTGCTCCTGCTTGATTTTATGGGCGATCCGGCAGAGATGGCGGGCGCTTTGAAAAGGCTCTCCTCCGACAAAGGTCAGGCCGTCAATGAAAGGAAGGGCTATTTTCTCCAAGAGCTCTCTTTCATCCTCTGCGGTATAAGCTTTTCCGTAGCCGAACTTCTGGGAGGACTGGTTGAAGCAGTTGACGCAGTTAAACTGGCAGCCGCTCACAAAAAAGTTAAGCCGGAGACCGTCTCCTTCGATACTCGTCACTTCCGACCGGGTGGTGAAGAGCTGGTCAGCCTGCTTGAAAGAAAGGCTGGCGGCACTTCTGCGGGCGATAGCCTGCCGCCTGATATAGGATGTCCGGGAGGTCGTCTGATCTAAAATATTCCAAGCCAGCTGATATTCTGCTGTCTGCTCGATCGGATGGGGAAGCAGCTGTTCTTCTGTCATCTCCATACCCCCTTCCCTATATTTGACAGCTTTCACAAACATTGACATTCAGCCCTTCCTGATTGCCTGTATGGGTGCGGACATAGTAGATGGATTTAATGCCTTTGGTCCAGGCATAATTGCGAAGCTTGTTCAGATCGCGTGTGGTCATCTTAGGCGTCTTGCCCTCTTTCCATTCATACAGGTCTTGTGGAATCTCAGCAGGCATGAAGAGCGTCAGGGACATCCCTTGGTCTACGTGTTTTTGAGCGGCCGCATAGGTGTCGATGACTTGGCGCATATCTGTATCGAAGGCGGATTGATAATAGTCGATCGTCTCATCGTTAAGACCCGGCGCAGGATAAAATATAGAGCCGACATTTGCCTCCTGCCTGTTCTCAACCAGATGCACAATCGGATGAATGGAGCTGGAGGCTTCATTGATATAGGAAATACTTCCCGTCGGTGCGACAGCCAGGAGATAGGCATTGTAGAGGCCGTATGTCATGATGTCTTCGTTTAATTGAACCCAGTCAGAGACTGCCGGCAGGTCGATCTGCTGGCATAATGCCTCTACTTTTTTTGACTGAAAGGTAAATTCGCCTGTTTGGATGTATTTTTCCTCGAGGTAAGAGCCGTCCGCATAGGCCGATTGATCAAATTCAAAAAAGCTGCGACCCTTTTCACGTGCAAGGGTATTACTGGCTTTTAAGGCATAAAAACGCAAGGATCGGAAATAAGCGTCTGTGAATTCTAAGGCTTCTTGGGAGCCGTAATGAATCTTATTTTCCGCTAAGGCGGTATGCAGTCCCATGGCGCCGATGCCGATCGCGTGATAGGACTGATTGCCTCTCTCGACACTCGGCACGGCCTGGATGTCGGTCATCTCTGACACCTGGCTCAAGGCACGGACAGCTGTTTCGATCGACTGAGCGAAATCAGGAGAGTGGATCATCTTACTGACATTCGTCGAGCCCAGATTACAGCTGACGTCTAATCCCACGGTTCGATAGGACAGATCTTCATTGAATTCAGAGGGACTCTGCACTTGTAAAATTTCGCTGCAAAGATTGCTCATCACGATATCCCCGGCGATCGGATTCTCCCGGTTCGCTGTATCGATGTTGATGATATAAGGATAGCCTGACTCTTGCTGGAGTTTGGAAATTTCCTGCTCCAACTCTCTGGCATTCGTCTGATATTTCCTTATCTTGTCATTGGCCGCCAAATCATCGTAAAGCTCTGTGATATTGAGATAAGAAAAGGGCCTGCCGTACTCTCTTTCAACATCATAGGGGCTGAACAAATACATCGGTTCATTCGTTTTGAGTAATTCATAGTATTTATCCGGGACGGTGAGACCAAGAGATAGAGTTTTGACTCGAATCTTCTCATCCGCATTTTCTTTCTTGGTCGATAAAAATTCATAGATGTCCGGATGAAAGACATTCAGATAGACCACACCTGCCCCATTTCGCTGACCTAACTGATTGGCATAACTGAAGCTGTCTTCGAAAATCTTCATGACAGGCACCACACCTGAGCTGGCGTTGCGAATTTTTTTGATCGGCGCACCGGCCTCTCTCAAGTTGCTTAAGTTAATCCCGACCCCCCCGCCGCGTTTGGACAACTGCAGGGCTGAGTTGATTGAGCGTCCGATAGATTCCATATTGTCCTGGATGTCCAGGAGAAAACAGCTGACCAATTCACCCCGGGCCGTCTTACCTGCATTGAGGAAAGTCGGCGTTGCCAATTGAAACCGCTGCTCGAGATGCTCTTCTGCCAGCTGCCAGGCCAGGTTCTCGTCTCCCTGGGCAATATATAAAGAGGCAAAAGCGATGCGGTCCTCATAACGCTCGAGATAATTATTCTGGTCATGGGTTTTTAAGGCGTATTGGGTGTAAAATTTATAAGCGGCCATGAAACTTTTGAATCTAAATTTCTTTTGGTAAAGGTGCTCAAATAAAGAACTGATGAAATCAAAGGAATAAAGCTCGAGAAAGTTTTTTTCTATGAAATCCTGGTCAGTCAGATAATTAATCTTTTCTTCCAGGTCCTGAAAACACATCATGTGCGGGTTAACCTGTTCAATAAAATAGGCTTTGACCGCCTCCCGGTCTTTATCCAGCTGGATCTTATTGTCCTCACTCGGAATATTTACTTGATGATTCAGCTTAAAATAAGTTATTTCTTTAGGTTTTTCTATCATTTTTTTAGTCAATGTTTGACAACTCCTCTTCCATTTTCTTGACATCTGAAGGACTGCCCTGAAATTCAAAGGTGTGTAAGAGAGGCAGATCATATTCTTCAGCTAAGGTTCGGGCGGTAATTCCAAAGAGTTCCGCAAAGTTGCGGTTGCCGGAACCGAACAAACCTCTGCAGTAATCAAGATTGTTTCCTCTTTCTAAAAAATCCGCTGCTGTATCGATGACGGCCGGGTAAACATCCGCTTCATAAGAAGGCATGATGAGGATATAAAAATCCTTCATATCTATCTCGTAAGAATCGACTGTGATTTCAAACTTTTCAACCGCCTGTATTTTCTGCACAAACCTTCTAGTTTGACCCGTTTGAGAGAAAAAGACTAGTGCTGCCATTCTTGGACCAACTCTTCCAGCTTTTGAGGCTGGTAGCCTGCAAAATATTTGTCTTCATCCCACTGAATAAGAGGTAAAGACTGGTAGCCTATTTGCTGGACTTCAGCTCGATATCTTTCATCTTTATCGACTCTTTTTTCAGTGAAAGGAATACCTTCCCTTTCTAAAAACTTTTTAGTAAAAATACATTGCGGACAGCCGCTTGTTGAATAAATGACAATCGCCATAAAACTTCCTCCCTTTATTTCTTATAAAAACAAAAAAACTGTTCATCGGGGGATGAACAGTCAAAAAAACGACAGAAAGAGAGTATTAATCAAGTTCTATCATTTCATCTTTTCCATCCCCGAAAAATTGAAACTGCAAGTATGGGCAGGTCTCCTGGCTTGTGCTTCATCCTACTATAGCCCTTCCCATATCAGTCGTCTGATACAGTGGTCTGCTAGTTCGTCCACACATACAGTTGCGGGGGCAGCTCCAGCTTTTTACTGGATTCCCTATTAAGGCATCGATATGCCACCTATACTTGAGATACTATATGTTGTTATATTTAGTTTTATTACCACTACAGGTAGAATTGTAACATAGTCCATACAGACTTCAAGTGAAAGATTTTTTCTCCTGAGTTTTCTTTCTTGACTCTTTATACCCCTACGGGTATTATAAAATCATCAAAACAAAAAGAAAGGACATGATATGCGATGTTATTTTTTAATAAAGTAAATACAATTACCCCTCATGAATTACAAGATAAATTATCAGAAAATCCTACTATTATTGATGTCAGAGAAGTCCACGAATTTGCTTCCGGACACATTCCCCAAGCTAAAAATATTCCTTTAGGCCAAATTGCTCAATATGAGTCAGATCAACCGACTTATGTTATCTGCCATTCTGGTATGCGCAGCAAGCAGGCAGCTAAAGTGTTAGAGAAAAAAGGCTTGGATGTCACCTCCGTTTCAGGCGGCATGGCTCATTGGACCGGCCCTATCAAGAAAGGAAGATAAAGATGAAAATTGTTATTGTTGGAGGCGTTGCCGGTGGGATGTCCGCTGCGACTCGTCTTCGCCGCTTAAATGAAGATGCAGAAATTATTGTGTTGGATAAAGGACCTTATGTTTCTTTTGCCAATTGTGGTCTCCCTTATTATATTTCAGGTGATATTCAAGACAGAAGTAAACTCATTGTTCAAACCCCTGAAAAGTTAGAAGAAAGATTTGAACTCGATGTCAGACCTAATAGTGAAGTGACAGAAATTGACCGCCAAAATAAAGAGGTACTTGTTCAGATAGATTCAGAATCTTATCGACTGTCTTATGACAAATTGATTCTGTCTCCTGGTGCCCGCCCTCTTATGCCGCCTATCCAGGGTTTAGAGGAAGCCGGAAATATCTTTACCCTGCGGACTGTTCCGGATGTGGATCAAATCAAAGCTTACATAGAAGAGGCACAACCTAAAAAAGCGGTGGTCATTGGAGCTGGCTTTATTGGTTTAGAAATGGTAGAAAGCTTAGCCCATCAAGGACTTGAAGTAGCCCTGGTAGAACAAGCTCCCCATATCTTGCCGACCTTAGATGAAGAAATGGCTGCTTTCATTTCTGAAGAACTCCAGGATAAAGGCGTGCAGGTCTATACCGGCAAGGCTGCCCAAATTTTTGAAGATCAAGGACAAACTGTTGTTTTAGATGATGGGCATCGTTTAGACAGCGACCTCACTATCCTATCGATCGGTGTACGACCTGAGTCTCAACTCGCTGAAGATGCGGGATTAGAGATTGGTCTGCGTCAAGGCATCAAGGTCAATGAAAACTATCAAACCAATGACCCGGATATTTTTGCGGTGGGTGATGCGATTATCGTCAACCAAACCATTACGAATCAAGAGGCTCTCATTTCTCTTGCTAGCCCAGCCAACCGACAAGGGCGACAGGTCGCAGATGTCATCAGCGGCGTCAAGCGTAAAAACAAAGGCTCAATCGGAACAGCTATCGTTCGCGTCTTTAACAGAGTTGCGGCATCGACTGGATTAACTGAAAAACAAGCTGAAGAAGCCGGTCTGACTTACAGAGTCATTCATGCCTCAGGGCAAAGTCATGCTTCTTATTACCCAGGCTCAGAATATCTTCTCTTAAAACTAATCTTTAATCCAGAAAGCGGCGAAATTTATGGTGCTCAAGGTATCGGAGGCGATGGGGTTGATAAACGAATCGATGTGCTGGCTACTGCCATCAAAGGCGGCATCCCCGCAGACGAGCTGATGGAATTAGAATTGACCTATGCCCCACCTTTTGGTTCAGCTAAAGACCCGGTAAATATGCTGGGTTATATAGCGGCAAATATCATGGAAGGCATCACAGACACCGTTCAATGGTACCAGGTAGAAAACTTGCAAGATGAAGGTTACCAGCTGCTGGATGTAAGATCTGAAGGAGAAATCAAAAGAGACGGTTCCCTTCCTCATTCCACTGAAATTCCTCTGGATAACTTACGCGATCGTCTGGATGAATTAGATCTTGAAAAAGCTTACATCACCAGCTGTCAAAGCGGACTGCGCAGCTATTTAGCCGAACGCATCTTAAGACAATCTGGTGTTAAAGAAGTTAAGAATCTTGATGGAGCCTTCAAATTGTATTCGACCGTCTATCCTGATAAAATAATCAAGTAATCCCCCCGGGGTATAGTAAATAAGGAGATGATGCATTTGAAGACAGAATATGATAAAAAAGTAGTCAATCGTATCAAACGTGCAGAAGGTCAGATGCGAGGCGTTCAAAAAATGATGGATGAAGAAAGTGACTGCCAATCTGTAGTGACTCAGCTCAAGGCCATCCGCTCTTCCCTGGACCGCGCCATCGGCCTCATCGTGGCTGAAAATTTAGTCGACTGCCTGGAAGACGAGACTCTCAATCAAGAGGACCGTGATCAAATGGTCCAGCAGGCCGTCGAATTGATCGTTAAAACAAGATAACCATAAAAATGCCCAGCCTTCCCTCTTTGGAAGAGCTGGGTATTTTCTTTCTCTTCAGATTTTCAAATCAATAAGCCTCACCAGCTGACAATAGAGCTGAATGGCGTATAGTTGAAGTAGAGGTATCAATTTTGAAAGGATGGAGCACATGAGAGTAGAAATGAAGCCCGAACTTATTTACTATGCAAAGAACAGTCTCTTGGAAGGCCCTCTGTGGGATGCGGCCAATCAGCTCTTTTATTTTATAGCGATCGAAGACCAGATGATTTACAGCTTGAATGAAGAAAAATCTGAAATCAGATTCTATCCGACGGACAGCCCGGTGGGTGCCGCAGTGTTGACGGATGATGGAAAAATTCTTTCAGCTGAAAAAGATGGGATCTACTCCATCGATATTCAAAGTAAAGAGCGGACCTTTGTGATGCAGCCCAATGAAGATGACCGCCTGCGCTATAATGATGGGAAATGGGATCCCAAAGGACGCTTTCTGGTCGGTACCATGGGATATACAGATACCTTCGAAGGAGCGGCCAGTTTGTATGTGATAGAAGAAGGTAAAGTAAGAGAACTCTTATCAAACCTGACTTTATCCAACGGCCTGGGCTGGTCACAAGACGGCCGGACATTTTACCACATCGACACGCCGACAAACACTGTCATGCAGTATGACTATCATTTAGAAAAAGCAGAGCTTTCAAATGCACGCCAAGCCGTAGAGATCACAGACGGCGGTTCTCCCGACGGTATGTGTGTGGACATCGATGACCATATCTGGGTGGCAGAATACGGCGGGAAACGCATTTGTAAATGGAACCCCGAAACAGGCAAACAAGTCCTTGAAATCCCCATGCCTGTTTCAAATATTACTTCATGCTGCATCGGCGGACGGGACAAAGATATGCTTTACATCACCACTGCCCAGGAAGACGGCGAACCTTTATCCGGCGGTTTGTTTAAGGTGAAGATTAGATAATTTGAAGGAAAACAGAAGCCCTCTCTTCATAGAGAAGGCTTCTGTTTTTTGTGTTCCGATAGATTAATTTTTAAATACCGTAAGAAAATATTTCAACTACTCCTCTAAGATACCCTTCTCATCCACTATGATCTCAATGGTGGAATGCGTAATGT
>CAYTHW010000038.1:0-6353 GCA_964437675.1 uncultured Atopococcus sp.
TCCAGATTGAAAATTATAATCCTCACGGACGCATCAAAGCGCCTATAGCTGTTTAAGAACCGATCGAATTTGAATGGAGGAAGAAAAATATGCTGGCTTTAATATGGGCTCAAGATGAAAATGGAATGATAGGAAATGCGGAGGGATTTGAAGGGATGCCCTGGCATCTGCCCAACGATTTGAAATTCTTCTCACGTATTACCAAACAAGGGGATATCGCCATGGGCAGGACGACTTATGAACTCATGACCAAGGCTCCTCTGCCCGGCCGGAAGAATCTCGTTTTAACGAGTAAGGAAGATTATGAAGCACCGGGTGCGCTGGTCGTGCATGATAAACAAGATATTCTCCATTATGCCGAAGAAAGCGACAAGCCGCTCTACATCACAGGCGGGGCGTCTGTTTACGGCCAATTTGTCGAGCATGCCGATGAAATCTACCGGACAGTCGTCCACGATACCTTTGAAGGAGACACCTTCATTCCGGATATCGACTGGGATGAGTGGGAATTAGTCTGGTCCGAAGAAGGTATCGTCGATGAAAACAACAGTCATGCTCATACATTTGAACAATATCAAAGGAAAGGCTAGGCATTCCCCTCATGTCTACGGAGAAAGCACAAAGAAAAGTTAATATTTGGAAATGGGCCTTCATCAGTCTGGTGATCCTCCTGATTGTCTTTGCCGTCTGGTTCGCTTCCCTGTTTAGAATGACAGAGGAAGCAGCTCCTCCGGAACAAGAAGAAATCACGAGTTTTTCTTTCCAGATTCAGGATGAGGACCCCTATCAGCTCCACATGACTTTAGAGACCCAGGAAGTAGAGCGTCTGGTCAATGATTATGTCACAACCCTCGATATGGAGGATCTGGCTCTTCAAGTGGCCGTGCGGGACAGGCTGGAAATTCATGCCCGATACAATTTCATCAATAGAGAATGGCCCTTTACTATCTATCTTCTGCCCCGGGTGACAGAAAACGGGAATGTCATCCTGGAAGTCGATGATTTCAGGATGGGAGACCTGCCTGTGCCTGAAGACTGGCTGATCCGGATATTGAATACATCCATCGACTGGCCGTCCTGGATAGTGCCGGATGCAGCAGCCCAGACCATCGATTTGAACTTTAACCAGAAAGTCTTTGTGGATGATTTCCAAGTGGAGGTCACCCAAGTCGATTTGAAAAATGAAAGGCTTTCTTTTAATTTTTTCATATCTCCAGAAATATTTATGAAGGAGCAGGACGAATGACACGATCCTTTTACCATTATTTGATGACAGAACGTGATCCTCACAAGAAAGACGAGATCACTCAGTTTGCCAATGCGGCAGCTGAGGATCTGTCTTTTCCTAAACAATCTGTTGATTTTGATGAAGTGAGCAACTATTTAGAAATGGAGACACACTATCTGCCGTCGATACAGATTTTCGATGAAGCATGGCAGAAATATGTAGAAAGCAGCCAGAAAGAAGGTTTGTAATTGATGAAAAATCAGCCCGAACATATTAAAGGAGAATCAAATCAAGAGAAGACCGGCAGAAGCAGGAAATTCACCCCTTATTTAGTCGTCATTCTTGCTGTGGCCATCACTTTTCTCTTAACTTCTCTTTATTATACGAATAAAAACAACCAGGTCTTGCAGACCGGCCCGCAGCCGGCAGGCGAAGAAGCTGATCTTTCCACTTTGATTGAGACCTATTATATATTGGAAGATCAATATTTAGGAGAGTATGATTCTAAAGAACTCATCGACGGTGCTTTGTCTGGTATGGTCTCGGCCATTGACGACCCTTACACCGATTATTATCCGGAAGATGAGTCAGAGGTTATGGACCAGAGTATCTCGGGTTCTTTTGAAGGAATCGGAGCTGAAGTCATGAAAGAAGGCGAATTTGTCAAGATCGTGGCGCCGATACCCGGCTCTCCGGCAGAAAAAGCCGCCCTGCAGCCTAATGACCTCATTATTGAAGTAGAAGGTGAATCCACTTCCGGTCAAACACTCAATGACGTCGTCTCTAAAATCCGTGGAGAAAAAGGAACAGAAGTTACCTTGACCATTCGACGGGGGGATAATGAGTCGACCGTGACTGTGACGAGGGATTCTATCCCGATCGAGACAGTGACTTATCAAGTCGATCCGGACCATGAAAATGTCGGACATGTCCAGATTCGTTCCTTCTCCGAGCCGACAGTCGAGGAATTGACGGATGCCCTCAAAGATTTAGAAGAGCAGGGTATCGAGAAAGTCATCCTCGATGTACGCAAAAATCCAGGGGGACTGCTGGATGCAGCCCTCCGTGTGTCCAATATCTTCATCCCCGACGGTGAGCCCATCATGTCTATGGAAGATAATGACGGAAAGACGATAGAGTTCAGGGCGGGACCGGATTACGGTGAGTACAAGTATCAAGGTGAGGTTGTTTTATTAGTGGATGAAGGAAGTGCCTCCGCTTCTGAAATTTTAGCCGGTGCGCTGCAGGCTCAAGATATTCCTATCGTCGGTCAGAAGACCTTTGGAAAAGGACTTGTTCAATCTGTGATCGATCTGTCCAACTCCGGAGATCTCAAATTGACCACAGCTAAATGGCTGACTGCTTCCGGTGACTTCATCAATGAAAAAGGAATCCAGCCCGATGTTGAAGTGGAGCTGCCGGCTTATTCCAATTTGATGTTTATCGACTCCACCCAGGAATACAGCCAGGGCCAGCAGTCCGATGAGGTTAAAAATGTGAATGCCATCCTGCAGGCACTGGGCTTTCCGGCACCTGATTCGGATACTTTCACTGAAGAGACGACCGGGGCTGTCAGGGAATTTCAAAGAAACCAGGGGCTGGAAGAGACCGGTGTAGTGACGGGTGAGACGAGCACCCTGCTGGTAGAACAGATTATGGAGAAAATTGAAGCCAATGATACCCAGTATCAAAAAGCTTTAGAAACCATCCTGAAAGATTAAACTTTTGTAAAGAAGATTGAATAAACCTTGCTGTTAACGTATAATTTAGAATGTTAACAAGGGAAGAAGGTGTACGAATGAGTAGACAAGATCGAATGAAAGCCTCTCAAAAAAATAAAGAAGAAAATCTGGAAGAGGAATCCTCAGGTGTCCGAGATATCATAGAAATGATCGTCTTTGCTCTTGTGGTTTTCCTGGTCTTTTTCTTGATCAGACAATTTTTATTTGTACCAGTCAGTGTTGAAGGACCTTCAATGGAACCCACCCTGCAGCACCAGGACCGGTTGATTTTAAATAAAGTAGAAGAGCCGGACAGGTTCGATATTGTAGTCTTTGAGGCCCCTGATGATCCGGAGAGCCAATATATCAAACGTATCATAGGGATACCGGGTGATACGGTAGAATATAAAAATGGAGTGCTGTTCGTCAACGGCGAGCAGATTTACGAACCTTATCTGGAAGGATTTAAGCTCCAGCAGCCCCAGTGGGAATATTTTGTGATAGACTTTACCCTCCAGGAATTGACGGGAGAAATTGCCGTGCCTGAAGGCCAGTACTTTGTTTTAGGTGACAACCGTTCGAATTCAAAAGACTCCCGGGAATTTGGCTTTATTGATGCAGAGACCGTTCAGGGAACTGCCAACTTCAGAGTCATGCCGTTTGGAGATTTTGGAAATGTAAACGAGTTGGAGAATTTCCCGGATATCCCGGAAGTGCCCCAGACGATCACGCTGAATTTACCCGGGCTGCAGCCTGGAAGTCTAAATACTCAAACAGTAAGTTAACGAGCCAAGAGGCAACAGATGTTGCCTCTTATTTTTATAGTGTGAAGAAGAAGTGAATGGAGTGATAGAATGACGATTCAATGGTATCCCGGTCACATGGCCAAGGCCAAGAGACAGTTTGCAGAAAAGTTGAGTTTAGTCGATATCGTTTTTGAATTAAGAGATGCGAGGGTACCGGCTTCCAGCCGCAATCCTGATATCGAGGAAGTAGTCGGCGACAAGCCGCATCTGACTATATTGATGAAAACAGATCTGGCTGATCCGGAAGTGACCCGCGAGTGGATCACCTATTATAAAAAAATTGGACAGCCGGTTCTGGCTATCAATGCCAATGATAATAAGGAATGGAGAAAAATCCATAAGGCTGCCAGGGCGGCTTTGGAAGAATATAATCAAAAAAGAGAAGGCAGGGGGATGCAGGAGCGGGCTATCCGGGCCATTGTGGTAGGAGTTCCCAATGTGGGGAAGTCCACCCTGATTAACCGCATTGCCGGAAGAAAGGCTGCCAAAGCAGCTAATACACCCGGAGTCACGCAGAAACAGCAGTGGATCAAATGGGATGGAAAAATTGAGCTCCTGGACACGCCGGGAATGTTGTGGCCCAAATTCGAACAGCAGGAAATCGGCTACCGTCTGGCTTTGACAGGAGCCATTCCGGACCGTCTGCTCCATATGGACGACATCGCCCTGTATGGTATGAAAGAGCTGAAAGAGCATTATCCCGGCGCTTTAACCGCACGCTACAAGCTGGACGATCAAGAGGAAACCCTGGAATTACCTGATCTTCTACTGGAAATCACGCGCATCAGAGGCTTCAGAGATAATTATGAACAGGGAGCTATCACGATTGTCAATGAGATCCGCAGGGGGCTGCTGGGTCAGATTAGTTTTGACCGCGTGGGAGAAGATTTGTGGGAAGAGAAGAACGATGAAGAATAAGACGATCCAGGATATTAAAACTCTTTTGGAGAGTATCTACTCACCTGAAGACCCTGTTTTTACGGAACTGGCTGATGACCCCCGCAAAGGTGTCCAGTCTTTACTGGTCAAAAAGCAGGCAGAGTTTCAATATCTCAAGGATTTAGAAGAAGATAGAAGGCGCATGCTCCAATATGAAAAAGAAGCCTGGTCCCGAGGTTTCCAGGCAGTCGCGGGAGTCGACGAAGTCGGCAGAGGACCGCTCGCCGGACCGGTAGTGGCCTGTGCTGTCATCCTCCCGGAAGATTTCCCCGTTCTTGGCATCAAGGACTCTAAAAAATTGTCCCATGAACAAAGGGCCGGCCTGGCCGGTGAAATAGAAGAGCATGCGGTCTCCATCAGCTACGGTATTCGGACGGCTGATGATATTGACCAGGTCAATATCCTGCAGGCTACAAAACAAGCTATGTTGGAAGCGCTGAGTGATTTGGGTCCTTCACCTGATTTTATCTTGGTCGATGCAGAACATCTGGACACTCCGACTCCGCAGAAAAGCTTGATCAAAGGTGATGACAACAGCTATTCGATAGCCTGCGCCAGTATTCTGGCTAAGGAAAAAAGAGATGATTTGATGAAGGACTATGCCCAAGATTATCCTGAATACGGCTTTGACCAGCATGCCGGTTACGGCACGAAAGCTCATCTGCAGGCTTTAGAGGAATATGGTCCGACTCTGATTCACCGCAGAAGCTTTGCCCCCGTCAAAAGATTATTAAAATAGAAAAAACAGCCTCCTTCTGCGTATCTTAGATACAAGTGAAAAGGAGGTTTTTTTATGGCTTGTTCTTTTAGTCAAAGGGAGTGGCTGTTCGTCCTGGCCCATGATCTGTCGCTGTCTGTCCTGAACAAATGGCGCTTTTTCAAATTTATAAGAAAGCAGCCTTATCAAAATATAGAAGAGCTCGTCAAGGCGTGGAATCAGACGGGTCAGAAGAAAATGATGAGTCCTGATTTCTTTCTCAATTTTAATCTGGAGGAATCCAGGGCTGAATTGTCTAGAAGAAATATTCAATGGGTGGATTTTTTATCAGAAAAATATCCCGAAGCCCTGAGTCATATTTATGATCCTCCGCTGGGCCTGTTTGTCATGGGAAATACCGCCCTGTTAAATCAGCGGTCCTTAGCCGTGGTCGGCTCCAGAAAAGCCACTGCTTACGGTAAAAATGTTTTGAAGAAAATACTGCCCGACTTGATTCAAGAGGATTGGGTGATCGTCTCCGGTCTAGCCAGAGGAATAGATACTTATGCTCATCATATCTGTCTGGAAGAGAGCGGAAAGACGATTGCTGTCTTAGCTAACGGCCTGGATAAAATTTATCCCCGGGAAAACTCCCGCCTGCAGCTGGAAATAGCCGGCAGCCAGTGTCTGGTCAGTGAATACCCTCTCAAGACTGTCCCACTTAAAAGACATTTTCCCATGAGAAACAGGATCATCTCTGGCCTCAGCCGGGGGACTGTTGTAGTCGAAGCTAAGGAGAGAAGCGGGAGTCTGATCACCGCCCAGCTGGCCCTTCAAGAAGGCCGGGAGATTTTTGCGGTCCCGGGACATATTTTTTCTGAAAATTCTGAGGGCACAAATGCCCTGATTAAGCAGGGTGCTGTTTCAGTTTTAAGCTCTCAGGATATCCTCGATGAATTGGT
>CAYTHW010000038.1:6453-10743 GCA_964437675.1 uncultured Atopococcus sp.
ATGAATTGGTATTATATAGTAGATATTAATCAAGAATAGCACATTATAATTGACAAAAGCTTTTTCATAGCTTAGAATGACATTCGATTTATGTTCGTAGAAATAGCAAAAAAATTAATGTCATGAGAGGAGGATTCCATGTCGTATAAGAATTTAGTTATCGTGGAATCACCAGCAAAAGCTAAGACTATAGAAAAATATTTAGGTAAAAACTATAAAGTAGTGGCCAGTAAAGGCCATGTCCGAGATCTGCCCAAGAGCCGTATGGGCATCGATTTTGAAAATGATTATGAACCAGACTACATCACCATCCGTGGAAAAGGTCCTGTCGTCAAGGAATTGAAGAGACTTGCAAAAAAAGCTGAAAACGTCTATCTAGCTTCCGACCCGGACAGAGAGGGAGAGGCTATCGCCTGGCACATCAGCCACATCTTAAATTTAGATTCGGATGAAGAGAACCGGGTAGTCTTTCATGAAATTACGAGGGATGCTGTCAAAGATGCTTTTAAATCACCCCGCAAACTGGATGATGATTTAGTAGATTCACAACAGGCGCGCCGGATTTTAGACCGGATTGTAGGTTATGAAATATCACCGATTCTCTGGAAAAAAATCAAGAGCGGTTTAAGTGCCGGTCGTGTTCAGTCCCTGGCTCTTAAAACGATCGTCGATCGTGAAAAAGAAATCCGCAATTTTAAGCCGGAAGAATATTGGTCGATTCCTGCCAGATTCAAGAAGGGCCGCAGAAAATTCGATGCTTCTTTCATCCAGTTGAATGGGAAGAAAAAAGAGTTGAAATCGAATGAAGATGTGAAGGAAATCATGTCACTGATCGATCAGGATAAAGAATTCGATGTGACGGATGTCGTCAAGAGTGAGCGTAAGCGTAATCCTTATCCTCCTTATAAGACATCAACCATGCAGCAGGATGCTGCCCACCGCATCAATTTCCGGACAGGTAAGACGATGATGATTGCCCAGCAGCTTTATGAAGGAATTAAGACCGGCCGTGCGGCGGCTCAAGGGTTGATCACTTATATGCGTACAGATTCTACTCGCATTTCACCTTTGGCTAAAAACGCCGCTGCTGAATTCATCATCGAAGAATACGGTGAAGAGTATTCACAAACCAAACCTGCCGCGGCGCCTAAGCAGGCAGGTGCACAGGATGCTCACGAAGCGATCCGGCCGACTGATGTGACACGGACACCCGAGTCCATCAAAAAATACTTGACCGCTGATCAGTACAAACTTTATGCGCTGATCTGGTCTCGTTTTATTGCTTCCCAGATGACACCGGCTGTCTTCGATACAGTCAAAGTTGATATCGAACAGAATGGTGTGACATTCAGAGCCAACGGTTCCCAGATGAAGTTTGACGGCTTCACGAAAGTCTATAAGACATCTTCCAAGAAAAAAGATAATATTCTGCCGGAATTAAAAGCAGGGGACCAGGTCCAGGCTGACTCTATCTCGCCGGAGCAGCACTTCACTCAGCCGCCTGCCCGCTTTACAGAAGCGGCCCTGATCAAGTGGCTGGAAGAAAATGGAGTCGGGCGCCCGTCCACTTATGCTCCAACTATCGAGACACTGAGAAAACGGTATTATGTCCAGATGGTGGCCAAGAGATTTGAGCCGACTGAACTGGGGGAGGCAGTCAATGATCTCGTATCAGAAGCCTTCCCTGAACTGGTGGACGTCGACTTTACCGTCGACATGGAAAATAACCTGGACGATGTAGAGAAGGGCGAACAGGAGTGGAAAGAACTGATCGATAACTTCTACCGCCCTTTCCATAAAAAAGTCGAAGAAGCGGAAGAAAATATTGAAGAAATTGAAATTCAAGATGAACCCGCCGGCTTTGACTGCGAAAAATGCGGCAGCCCTATGGTCATCAAGATGGGACGCTACGGTAAGTTCTATGCCTGCAGCAACTTCCCGGACTGCCGCAACACACAGGCCATTCTGAAAAAAATCGGCGTGACCTGCCCGGAATGCGGCAAGGGAGAAGTGGTAGAACGCAAGACGAAAAAAGGACGTATCTTCTGGGGATGTGAACGCTATCCGGACTGTGAGTTCTCTTCATGGGACAAACCTGTGGGAAGAGACTGTCCTAAATGTGAACACTTCCTGGTGGAGAAGAAAAAGCGTGGTTCTAAAAATATCGTCTGCCCGGATTGTGATTATGAAGAAGTTCCTGAAGAAGAAGAAATAAGCTGATTTAACTTAATTTTAACTTGTTAATTGTACAATACCTCTATCTATATGGTATATAATGGATAGGGGTGTTTTTTTGACTAACGAAGAGATCATGAACTATTTTGAGTCTTACCTGATGAATGAGCGTCACTATTCTAAATTGACCTGTCAAGCTTATATAAGTGACTGCCGGCAGTTCATGCATTTTCTGCAGAAAACCGGTCCGCTCTCTCTGCTTGAAGCTAGTTTAGATGATGCCCGTCTCTACATGGCGCACTTGACTAATAAGAAATATAAAAACCGCTCAATCGCGCGCAAGATGTCGAGTCTCAGGTCTCTCTACCATTTTTTATTGAGAAATGATGAGATAGATTATAATCCATTTGCTCATTTAAATATGAAAAAAGTCACTTTCCGTAAGCCATCTTTTTTCTTTTTAGAAGAGATGGACCAGCTTTTTGAGGCGGTGGATGGAGAAGAACCTTTAAACTACCGCAATCAAGCCCTGCTCGAACTCCTGTATGCCAGTGGATTGAGCGTCAGTGAATGTGTTAATCTTTTACTGGAAGACCTTGATTTTGACTTGAGTATTCTGCTGGTGAGCGGAAGAAGAAATAAAGAAAGATATGTTCCTTTCGGCGAGTATGCCCATGATGCTTTGATAAAATATCTTAAAAAGGGCCGCAAGCCTTTGATGGAGCAGTATAAAAAAGAACATGCTTATCTATTCGTCAATCACTATGGAGATCCGCTGACGGTCTCCGGTGTTCAGTATATATTGAAAGAAATAATAAAAAAGACGTCCTTAAAAGGAAAGATACACCCGCACAAAATTAGACATTCTTTTGCGGTGCACCTGTTAAACAATGGGGCAGATATCCGCACAGTCCAGGAATTTTTAGGCCATGCCAGTCTGAGTTCCACCCAGGTCTATACGGATGTGACCCGGGAGCATGTGCAGGAGGAATACAAAAAATATTTTTCTAGATCATAGTGGAGGTATAACAATGGAATTTCATTCTACAACAATATTAGGTATCAGCCATAACGGCCAGATGGCGATGGCCGGAGACGGTCAGGTGACGATGGGAGAGACGGTCATGATGAAAGCCAATGCCCGTAAAGTCCGCCGTCTCTATAATGACAGTGTCATCGCCGGCTTTGCCGGAAGTGTGGCTGATGCATTTACTTTAGAAGAAAAATTTGAAGATTATTTAATCGAATATCAGGGCAATCTCATGCGGGCTGCTGTCGAGCTGGCCAAAGAATGGCGCGGCGACAAGATGATGCAGAACTTGGAAGCCTTGTTGATCGTCATGGATAAAGAAGACATGCTGCTTATCTCAGGTAATGGGGAAGTTATCGCTCCGGATGACGGTATCTTAGCAATCGGCTCGGGAGGAAACTACGCTTTGGCAGCTGCCCGGGCTTTAAAGAAATACGCGCCGTCAATGTCTGCAGAGGAAATAGCCAAGGAAAGCTTACATGTGGCTGCAGATATCTGTGTATACACTAACCATTCCATCGTGTCAGAGAAAATATAGGAGTGCCTATGGAAACGAATATTGATTTAACGCCCAGAGAAATTGTTGCAGAGTTGGATAAGTATGTCATCGGCCAGGGCAGTGCCAAGCGGTCGGTGGCTATCGCCTTGAGAAACAGATACCGCCGTCTGCAATTAGAGGAAGACATGCAGAGAGAGATCACACCGAAGAATATCTTGATGATCGGTCCGACAGGTGTAGGTAAAACTGAAGTTGCCCGCCGTCTCGCTGATATCGTTCAGGCTCCTTTCATTAAGGTTGAAGCAACTAAGTTCACGGAGGTGGGCTATGTTGGCCGCGATGTCGAATCGATGGTCCGGGATTTGGTAGAAGTATCTATCAAAAAAGTTAAAGAGAGAAAACAAAAAGAAATCCACCCGGAGGCTTATGAAAAAGCTGTCAACCGGGTAACGGCCGCTTTAGTGCCGGGCGAAAAGCAGGAGCCCAGCCAGGCCGGCAATCCTTTCCAGTCTATCTTTTCAAGTATGGGTATGAAGCCGGAAGATATGATGCCCAACTATGAACCTGAAGAAAAGGTCACCAAGGA
>CAYTHW010000039.1:0-10536 GCA_964437675.1 uncultured Atopococcus sp.
AATCGCGACCGGATATAAAATATACCACCTCAAGAAAACAAATGCAAGTACTTTTTAAAATTTAAAATAGGAAATTAGTTTCTACTATATAATATCAACAACACCTGATGGCTGGACGGGATCTCTGGACGTATGGTCTAATTTAAAATTGAGAAAGCGGCAGTTCAACTAGAAATTGAACTGCCGCTTTCCGGGTAATTAAGTTTTAATCCTTCCACTTCTGCTCTATAAAGGCTGGACGCCCCGAACCTCTGCTGTAACGCTGATAATGCTCTTCATTTTTTCGGTAGAAGTCTTGGTGGTAATCTTCAGCTTCATAGAAAGTTTGAGCGGGCTCGATTTGAGTAACGATAGTATCCGAAAAACGTCCGCTGGCTTCAAGAGCCGCTTTGGATTTTTCAGCAATTTCTTTTTGTTGGTCATTGTGATAAAAAATAACCGGCCTGTAGACATCACCCCGGTCTACGAATTGACCCATAGCATCGGTTGGATCAGTTTGACGCCAGTAAATCTCGACCAACTCTTCATAAGGCATCACTTCAGGGTCAAAAGTAATTTGAACAGCTTCAGTATGCCCCGTGTCACCTCTTGCTACTTCTTTGTAACTTGGATTTTCTGTATGTCCACCTGTATATCCTGACACTACTTTCTTAATACCTGGCTGCGTATCAAACGGCTGGACCATGCACCAAAAACATCCTCCTGCAAATGTAGCTACTTCTGTTGTCATTTTTTTCCTCTCCCTGATTTCAACATACCTTCGTCTACTTTTTAAAGTATAGCATTCTGCCATTTTTCTTCTAAGCAATTTGCTTGATAAAATTGGAAATAAAATAAGACACTCCCGAGGAGAGGAGTGTCTTATTCTCTATTAGTTACTATCCTAAAGCATTATCTTTATTAATTTCTGTAATACCACCCATATAAGGAACAAGCACCTCAGGAATCTTGACTGAACCGTCTTCTTGCTGGTAATTCTCAATAACAGCTGCAACCGTGCGGCCGACTGCCAGGCCTGATCCATTCAAGGTATGCAGATAATCCAGCTTACCATCCGCTTTACGATAACGTATTTTCGCACGGCGGGCCTGGAAGGCTTCTGTATTAGAGCATGAAGAAATTTCGCGATAAGTATCTTGGGCTGGAATCCATACCTCGATATCATATGTTTTAGCTGCACCGAAGCCCATATCTCCTGTACATAAGACAATTGTACGGTAAGGCAGGTTGAGCAGCCGCAGGACTTCTTCACCGTTATCTGTCATTTTTTCCAGTTCATCATAAGAGTTATCAGGATGAGCATATTTGACCATCTCTACTTTATTAAACTGGTGAAGACGGATAAGCCCTCTCGTATCTCGGCCTGCAGACCCAGCTTCTGAACGGAAACAAGGAGACAGGGCTGTGTAATATTGAGGCAGGTCACTTTCATCAAGAATTTCACCCGCTCTGTAGTTAGTGATCGGCACTTCAGAAGTCGGAATCAGGGTCAGAGCTTTCTCACGAATCTGGAAAACATCTTCCTTGAATTTAGGGAACTGGCCGGTCCCGAACATCGCCTCATCATTCACTAAGACAGGAGTCATTATTTCCGTATAGCCATGCTCATTCACATGAAGATCCAGCATAAAGTTAAAAAGTGCCCGTTCCAGTCGAGCCCCCAGTCCGACATAGTATAAGAAACGGCTGCCCGCTACTTTTCCGCCGCGCTCAAAGTCGAGAATCCCTAATTCTTCGCCTATTTCATAGTGGGCTTTAGGTTCAAAATCGAAGGCTGGCGCTTCACCCCAGCGGCGGACTTCCACGTTATCCTCTTCATCTTCACCTACCGGAATATCAGAGTGAGGCATATTAGGGATTCCTGCTTCGATATTAAATAACTGCTCATTGATCTCTTTGAGTTCATGATCTATCTCAGCAATTTCATCGCCTAAGCGCCGTGTTTTTTCGATTTCATCATCCGCATTTTCGCCATTTCTTCTCTTTTCACCGATGGCCTCTGATGCCTCGTTGCGTTCCTGCTTTTTCTTTTCTGTTTTTTGAATTAATTCCCTACGCTTTTCTTCCAGGTCTAAATAACCTGCTGCCTCTTGGCGGTCATATCCGCGTGTTTCTGCAATATCCATGACCTCATCAAAATTATTACGTAAATATACTCGATCTAACATAGTGATTCCTCCTATAATTAAGATTATTAATAAATAAAAAAGCCCCTCGTCCCTTAGTTAATAACTAACTATAGGGACGAAAGGCTCTCCGCGGTTCCACCCGATTTCAAAGATTTTTTAATCTTTACACTTATTTTATAACGGCTGGCACCGAAACAATTCGCCAAGAGGCTTGTTGTTTACTTCTGCGATGGATTCTATGTCAGCTTTTACCAATTCCCACCAACCATCGGCTCTCTAAAAAAAGCATCCATATACTAATTCGCATTCATCGTTCTTTTATTTACTTGACTACTATTATACTCGATTTAATTAAAAGTTCAACTGATATCCCGTTCAGCCGGGTATTCTAATAGATTAAACGGAGTATCTTATTAAGTAAAAGACAAGCCGTCCGCTATTTTTTGCCACAGAGAAGAAAGGGTAGCCACCATTTCATCCCAAACAATTTGATAGCCCGGTAAGGCTCTGACAGATTCACCAAAGATTGCCCTTAAGTCTGGACCTTTTTGATTTTCATCCAGGTAGCCTAAACTGGGCTGGATATGATAAGCAGCATACTCCATCCCTTCCACTACAGGAGCACGCAGATTATCTTCGCTCCAAATTAAATCCGGATTGTAAGCGGGCTCAGAAAGCCAGCCGGAAAGATTGGCATCTACAGGCAGAGTCATCACAGGCACCTCAAGGAGTTCTATTTCTACGCTCTCTTTTTCACCATGTTGGACAGGCAGCTGGTTTGGCATTCCAAAATCTTCGAGAGTCACAGGTCTTTGTACAAATTGATTGAAGCTGTAATCTAACAATTGATTAGAAGCTTCATACCTCTGACTTTTATTTATGATTCCGTCACCGGCATTCATGATGATACCGATGATCCGGCGGTCTCCTTCGTGGGCTGTCAAAGCTATACTGGCCCCAGAACCCTTGGTCGTCCCCGTCTTTAACCCGGTAACTCCCGGTCTCTCATAATCCAACCCCGGCAGCATACCATTATAATTCCTCATTAGAACTTCTTCTTCCTGACCGGGTCTAAAAACCATCTCCGGTATTTTAGCTAAATCCAAATAAGACGGAAAATCGCTCACTAGACGGTAAGCAACTTTAGCCGTATCCCGGGCAGAAAGCATATTTTCATCTTCTTCATTTGTGCCCGGATACCAATACTCTTCAGGTACCAAAGCATTATTCAGGCCGGTACTGGAAATAAGATAATAGTCAGAAATCCCCCAGCTGACAAGCTGGCTCTGCATCAATTTTACAAACTCGACTTCGCTGCCTGCATAATGTTCGGCCAAAGCAATTGTTGCGCTGTTTGCCGAATAGATTGCCAAGGCATCGAAAAGCTCCCGGACTGTATAAGTATTGCCTTCGATAAGCGGTACATTCGAAAGATCGCGATTTTCACTTATTTCAGCTGCCTGTTTAGAAGCTACTACTTCTTCTTCCCAGCTTAATTCACCGTTCTGCACAGCTTCCAGAAGAATATAAGCACCAATCATTTTGGACATGGAAGCGATTGGGCGGAGACTGTCCCCGTCTTTATTGACTAAAACCTGCTGGCTGTCATAATCAATCGAAAAGGCAGCTTCTGCGCTGATCTCAGGCGGGACCGCTGTCGGGCTGTCTTCGGCATCAACTATCTGGTCAGGAATTAAAAAACTCATCATCAACAGGATAATAAAGGCTATTTTTTTCAATATCTTACCCCCTTTTAAAGCATCTTTTTTATTCTATCATTTATTTAAAAAATAAAAAACATCCTATTGAGTCTCTTCAATGTCCGTGACAGAGCTTCTTAGTGGAAGATTGATATCGAAATGAGTCCAGCCCCCCGCTACATCAGCTGATATTTTACCGCCCTGTTTTTCGATGATAGTTTTAGCGATAGCCAGCCCCAGACCGGCACCCTGTTCATTTGTTCTTGATTTTTCGGCCTGATAAAAGCGCTCAAAGATATTATTGAGAGCTTTTTTGGAGATAGGACGGCCGTTATTGGCAATGCGGATAAAAACATGGCTACGCCTGTGTTCTAAAATAATTTTAATCTGGTCGCCGTCTCCACCATACTTCAGGGCATTAGAAATAATATTGGTAAAGACACGCACTAATTTTTTTGAATCAGCTTTCATATAGATAGCAGGCCGGTTAGATTGAATCCCGATCTCTATGCCCTGATTCTTAGATTCCAGCTCATATTCAGCAACTAACTGCTCCATCAACTGGACCAAATCAAACGTACTGCTCTCAAAGTCTGCAGTCCCGTGACTGACTTGTGAATATTCAAATAAATCACTTACCAGTGACTGCATCTGAAGTGATTTTTGATAGGCAATATTCACGTACTTCTCCAATTCTTCTTGATTTTTATATTGGCCGCTTTCGATAAGTCCCAAGTAACCGATGATAGACGTCAAGGGCGTTCTTAAATCATGGCTGACATTCGTGACCAGCTCTTCCTTAGATTCCTCAATCCGTCTTTCTTCCTCCATAGCTTCAACTGTACTGTCGACTAAAAAATGGATGCTGCGGACGACTTCTTTTAAATCCTCTGATTGAATACCCTCAATCCGATAGCTGTAATTCCCATTCGCGATAACCACCAGCCCTTCGATGATGTGGTACATTTCAAAGCGGCGGCGGCGGCGGGAGAGGCGCCACAATACGGTCAATATGACGATGACTGCAATGAGGATTATCACAAAAATCTCAACATAGACAGACTGCGGCTGGGTCGCTGAAGTGATAATTTCCTGCACGATCGGTTTTTCCGCTATCCTTTCCGGCATCCGCGAGAAGAAGAAAAGGATCATTTGAAAGAGAGCAAAGATCATGAATAAAGTGAGTATAGAAACGACGATCGCCTCTAAAACTAATTTAATTTTTTCTTGTGTTGACAGATGCATATTCATCTTCCTCTTGTCTTCTTTGACTAATTAATCATTTCGGAATTGATTTTATAGCCCACGCCCCAGACGGTTTCCACGACCTGTTCCCCATCAGTAGCCTGGGCAATTTTGTCGCGGAGGTGGCTCACATGGACCATGACTGTTTTAGAAGAAACGACTGAATCCTGTTTCCATACCCGCTCAAAGATCTCATCTGCACTGAATACGCGGCTGGGATGACTGGCCAGGAGATGCAGTATTCCAAATTCCAGAGCCGTCAACTGGATATATTCTCCCTCATCTGTCTTGACCGTATGGCCTTCTTTATCTATCACTAAAGGACCGACATTAATTTCTTTCGTTTCGGCTAAATTCTCATTGAAATGCTGACTGCGTCTGAGGAGGGACTTGACCCGTGCCATGACCTCCAAAGGATTAAAAGGTTTGGTCACATAGTCGTCGGCCCCATTGACCAGGCCTTTAATTTTATCTGTATCGCTCACTTTGGCACTCAGCATTAAAATAGGGACCTGCGAGTCTCTTCTAATCTCTTTTACAACCTCTATCCCATCCTTTTCAGGCATCATGACATCTAAAATGATAAGATCGGTATCCGGATGAGCCGCAAATTGGTCTAAAGCTTCTTGGCCATCATAGGCAGTGATACTCTCATATCCTTCATTATTTATATATATTTTTAATAACTCTGTAATTTCCTTATTATCGTCTACGATTAGGATTTTCATAACTATTCACCTCTTCTCACCTAGGATAATACAAAATGTTTGATAATTAATTAAGTTTCCACGAGATAGAAGCTCAAAATCAAAAAATAACCCTACAGGGCGGCTTAAACCGAACCCATACGGTTATTTTCATGCTTAAACTTATTTATTACTGACTCTGTCTTTCGCTAAACGGTCTGCCGGATTCCTTTTGAGAGTAAAGTAGTCAGGAACCTTGTCTACTCCTCCCTTCGTAAAGGGATGACACCGGAGAATCCGCGCCACTCCCATGAGCCCGCCTTTCAAGGTCCCATGCTTCTTCAAAGCATCTACCGTATAGGTGGAGCAGGTAGGGTGATAGCGGCAGGAAGGCGGGAATAGAGGTGAAATCAGCTTTTGGTAGACTCTGACGAGCCCAATAAATAATCTTCTCATCCAATCAATCCTTTAGACTTAATCATCTTTGATTAAGATACTTTAGGCTCAAAACTGCGTAACCTCAATGCGTTGGTTAAAACAGTTACCGAACTTAGGGACATAGCAACTGCCGCAAACATAGGACTCATCAGCGGACCGCCAAATAGGAAGAGCAGACCCATGGCGATTGGAATGCCCAGAACATTATAAGCAAAAGCCCAGAAGAGGTTTTGTTTGATGTTACGGATCGTCGCTGAACTTAGATCGATAGCAGTTAGAACAGATAAAATATCATCCCGCATCAAGACGATATCTGCTGATTCGATAGCGACATCTGTTCCTGCTCCCATCGCTATTCCAATATCAGCCTGCGCAAGAGCCGGTGCATCATTGATGCCGTCTCCGACCATAGCTACTATCTTACCTTCTTGCTGTAATTTTTCAACATTCTTAGATTTATCTTCTGGTAAGACTTCACTGAAAACCTGGTCGATACCCAGCTGGCCGGCGATGGCTTCAGCTGTTCTTTTATTATCACCTGTCATCATGACAATTTCAATACCGCGTGCATGTAATTCATCGATTGCCCGTTGAGTATTTTCCTTTAATGTATCTGCTACAGCAATGATAGCTACTGCCTGTTCATCAATCGCGACATACATAGGCGTCTTACCTTCATCCGCCAGACGGTCACTCTCATCGGCCAAGTTTTTCACATCAAAAGAGTAGTCATCCATCAATCTTCTGTTTCCAATGTAGATCGTACGACCTTCAACTTCGACAGCAATTCCATGTCCCGGGATAGCTTCAAAGTTTTGAATCGGCCATAAGTCGAGGTTTTTTTCCTCTGCATCGCGGATCATTGCCTCTCCTAAAGGATGCTCCGATCCCTGTTCAGCCGAGGCTGCAAATCTTAACACTTCTTCTTGTGACCAGCCGTCAAGCGTGACGATATCTGTCACAGCCGGCTGTCCTTCTGTTAAAGTTCCAGTTTTATCAAAGACGACCGTCTCGACGTTGTGAGTCTGCTCCAAGGCGGCTCCACCTTTGATTAATACCCCATGATCGGCACCTTTGCCTGTTCCCACCATGATAGCTGTCGGTGTCGCCAAACCAAGGGCACATGGACAGGCAATTACTAAAGTAGTAATCAAGATACTTAAACTGAAGATGAAGTTGTAGCCGGCAATAAACCAAGCGAGAGAAGCAAGAACAGCCAGAACGATAACGATGGGTACAAAATACTTCGTAATCTTGTCGGCCATTCTTGAAATAGGTGCTTTGGAGCCCTGAGCTTCTTCTACTAGCTGGATGATTTGAGATAAGGTCGAGTCTGCACCGACGCGGGTCGTACGGTAATCGATAGACCCATTATTATTGATACTTGCCCCGATGACTTCATTACCTTCAGTCTTAGTTACCGGGAAACTTTCTCCAGTCAACATAGACTCATCGATAGTCGTCTGTCCGCTGATGACAATTCCATCAGAAGGAATCTTCTCACCTGGTTTGACACGGACGATATCGCCGGGCACCAGACTGCTTGATTCTACTTCTGTTTCTTTGCCGTCTACCACGATACGTGCCTGTTTAGGAGCTAAATCTACCAGCTTTTCTATAGCCTGAGACATCTGCCCCTTGGATCTTTCTTCCAAATAAAGGCCTAAGGTATGGAGAGTTAAAATCATCCCTGTCGTCTCATAGTATAAGTCGTGGGCCAGACCCACATTCCCCATCGCAATACCGATAGTGGCACCGATACTGTAAATATAAGCTGCCATCGTACCTAAAGCAATCAGAGAGTTCATATTAGGGTGGCCTCGGAACAATGTCTTAAATCCTTGATCGAAATACTCCCAGGAAACGATGACAATAGGTGTCGTCAACAGTAACTGGAGCAGGGCATAATTCAATGGGTTAGCCGTAGAATCGACAATTTGAGGAACCGGCATTCCAAACATATGACCCATCGAAAAGATGAAGAGCGGGACAAAGAAAAGAGCGGAAATAACAAAGCGCTTGAAGATTTCCTTATAGCGGCTTTCACGCTTATCGTGCTGGCGTTCAACTGAAGCTGCCCTGTCATCCTGCCGCTCCAGTTCAGCGCTGTAACCGGCCTTTTCAACCGCTGATTCAATACCCTGAGGGCCTATCAATGAAGGATCATAATCTACAGTTAACTTTTCTGATGCTAAATTGACAGCCGCTTGATCCACACCCTTTAAGTCAGCTACGGTATCCTGAACGGTCTGTGCACACGAAGCGCAGGTCATTCCCTCTACCGAAAAGGTCTGAGTAGAAGCCTCCTCCACAAGCATCTGATAACCGGCTTTATCGACTGTTTGTCTAAGTTTCTCTATATCTAATTGATCTGTATAATCTACTGTTAATTTTTCTGTTGCCAGATTGACACTGGCTTTGTTGATACCTTCAACTTTATTCGCTTCACTTTCTACCGTACTGGCACATGAAGCACAATTCATTCCTTCGATTTCAAAAGTCTGAGTTGCCATTTTATTCCTCCTTATATTTATTTACAATCCTGACAGTTACACTGCCCTTCCAGACACTGGCAGGGGATCTGAAGAGGAGCAGTTTCTAGTTTGCTCTCAAGAGTTTCTATCAATAAAAGAATATCTGATCGACTAAGTGCTGCAGCCTGCACATAATCATTGAGGTAGGCGCCTACTTTTTGATTGCAAACCTTATCAAAGGAAAGAGTAATCTCTTCTCTAATACTTTCTCTTTCTGAGACTGCCGCAGAATAGATGTACTGTCTTCCTTCTTTTTCAGCAGATAAAGCGTTCTTGTCTTTTAAGCGACCAATGAAAGTTTTAGTAGTTGCCGCCTTCCACCCTGTATCTTCTTCTAATATATTTTGTATCTCTTTACTGGTCAGCAAACCATTAGCCCATACAACCCGCATCACTTCCCATTCTGCAGGGGTTATGAGAATTTTTTCTTGACTTGCCAATACACTCACCTCTTTTCTTTATCGTTTACATATGTAAACACTCAAATACAATTTACATGTGTAAACGACAAAAGTCAAGTCCTTTCTAAATTAATTTTAGAAGTTTATTTCTTTAAGCGGTATAATAGGGACTGTAATATAAGAATCTTTTTAACTAGAGGAGGAAGTTGGTTGGCTTATAGTCTGTCTATCAAACAAGTTCAGGACCTGCTGGCAGAATACGGACTTATCCGTGAAGTTACTTTTAATGGAAAATTACTTTATCGTCTTAAAGACCCTGCTATTTTAGAAAAGGAAATTACAGATCTTTCGTATTTTTCCAAATCAGCCCATGAAGGAACTCTTTTCATATGCAAAGGAGCCGCGTTTAAAGAAGCTTATCTGGACGATGCTCTGGCACAAGGAGCTCAATTCTTTCTGGCTGAGCAGCTGTATCAAATTGAATCAGGTATCGGTTTCATCGTCCATGATGTCCGTAAAGCGATGGCCGTTTTAGCCAAATCCTTTTACCAGCTTCCTGATGAAAAATTAAAAATCATCGGTATAACAGCGACAAAAGGTAAAACGACAACTACTTATTATACAAAAGATATTTTAAAAGCTAACTTTCCAGGTCAAGTCGGCTTCATCTCCGGGGAAGAGATGTGCCTGGACGGAGTAAACTATCTTCCTTCACAACTATCTACTCCCGAATCTCTCGAATTATACAGCTATCTGGCTGAGGCAGTCGAGAATGGTTTGAAGTATGTCGTCCTAGAAATTTCTTCGCAGGCATATAAGATGGACCGGGTCTATGATTTAGATCTAGATGTAGGAATATTCATGAATATTACGGAAGATCATGTCAGTCCGGAAGAACACCAAAGCATGGAGGAATATTTTTATTGTAAACGCCAGATCATGCACCATGCCCGGATCGTTATTTTATCCAGCGAACTGCCCCACCTTTCTCTTTTAAAGGCAGAGGCTGAGGATCATGCGGACAGAGTATTAATCTATGGTGATACGAGCCGGGGGACAGACTATTACTATGAAGCACTGTCAACTGATACTTTTAAGCTCCAGGCTTCCGATAAAGACGATCTGTCCCTGGAAGGAATTTACAGCATGACGATGCCCGGTGAATTTAATATGGCGAATGCCGCAGCTGCACTTCTGGCAGGCAGCCAGGTGGGAACCACCTTCGAGAAGAGCCGGGAAGGTTTGAAAAACGCCATCGTTCCCGGTCGTATGGAGAAATACCAGCTGAACAAGGGAACAGTCGTCATTATCGACTTTGCTCACAACTATGCCAGCCTCCAAGCCGTCTTGAAGTATGTCAGCGAGGAGTATCCGGATCATACTTGTACAGTTGTCGTCGGCAG
>CAYTHW010000040.1:0-1333 GCA_964437675.1 uncultured Atopococcus sp.
TAGATTATCTGTCTTTCCGCTTCCAGATTTCAAAGGTATGCGGATGAGGGTTCTTCTCGTTTACCTCACCTTCGATCGTCTCAACGATTTCGAAGGGAGAATAATCAAAGTCTTGCGGGAAATAGACGTCCCCTTCAAAGGTGTCATGGACGATAGTACGGTAAAGTTCATCCACTTCATCTTCAAACAATTCAAAGATCACGCCGCCGCCGATGATATAGATATCCTCATCCTGATTGCGGTAGTAATCCATGAACTCCTCTTTCGAATTGACGACCAAAGTCCCTTCTTCTTCAGGATAATCTTCATTACTCGTCAAAATGATATTCAAACGGCCGGGAAGAGGGCGGTTGGGAATCGTTTCGTAAGTCGTACGTCCGGACAAAATATCACCGCGCATCGTGACATCTTTAAAGAACTTAACATCAGCCGGCAAGCGCCATGGGAGACCGTCCCCGGCACCGATCAAGTGATTCTCATCTTCTGCATAGACATAAGCTAACATGATTCTCATCTCCTTTACCTGTATTCTACTGAGGATAGAGTGGAATGACCACCATTATGCACTAAAAATTAAGAAAAAAGCTTTCAGAAATCTGAAAGCTTAAAGTCGTTATCAGGTTTATTGAGCGGTGTAGCCGCCGTCTACCACTAAAGTCTGTCCCGTCATGAAAGAGGAGTCATCTGAAGCTAAGAATAAAGCTGCTTTAGCCATCTCTTCCGGTGTACCTAAGCGGTTCATCGGAGTCGTTGCTTTCAATCCTTCGCGATCTGTCTCAGCTAAGATAGGTGTCTCTACAAATCCTGGTGCCAGGGTATTGACACGGATTTTACGTGAAGCGAATTCAGTTCCTAAGGTACGGCCTAAGTTGACCACGCCACCTTTAGCAGCTGTATAAGCAGCAGAAGTAGGTGCTCCGACTGTTCCGTACATGGACGCTGTATTGACGATCACACCTTCTTTGTCTTCAGCTAAGAATTCTTGGATTCCCAATTGTGAGCCGTAGAAGACAGCATTCAAATCAATGTCCACTGTCCATTTGAATTTATCATAAGAGACAGATTCAGAAGGATCCGGCCCGCCGACACCTGCATTATTAAAGACGATATCGATACTGCCGAACTCTTCCTTGGTCTTTCTGAACAGTTCATCCATCTCTTCTGTGTTAGCGACATCCGTTTTTTGGAAGATGACATCGGAGTAGCCCTGGTCTTTCAATTCCTGGACGAATTCCGCGCCTTTTTCTTCATTGATGTCCGCAAGAGCCAACTTGGCACCTTCTTCTGCGAATAACTTGGCTGAAGCAGCCCCGATTCCTGAAATACCACCTGT
>CAYTHW010000040.1:1433-3456 GCA_964437675.1 uncultured Atopococcus sp.
AATAGAGGAGGAACTATCATGCCGACGATAAATATTTCAGGTTTGACCCGGGATTATGGGCATTCAAGAGGTGTGTTTGACTTGGATATTACAGTTGAAAAAGGTGAAGTCTACGGTTTCCTGGGCCCCAATGGATCAGGAAAGACGACGGCTCTGCGCCATGTCATGGGTTTTTTAGAACCTGAGGCAGGCTTCTGCCAGGTCCAGGGTCTGGACTGCTGGAAAGAGAGGGAGAAGATCCAGGAGGATCTGGGTTATATCCCGGGAGAAATTTCATTTTTAGAGGATATGGCGGCTGATGATTACTTGGATTTTCTACTCCGCTACCGCCGGGCGGCCGGGGAGCGCAAAGAGGAGATGATGGAACGTTTTGAACTCGATCCCCATCAGAAGATTAAGAAGCTCAGTAAGGGAAACAAGCAGAAAGTGGCCATCGTTTCGGCCTTCATGCATGATCCGGATATCTTGATCCTGGATGAACCGACGAGTGGTCTGGATCCACTGATGCAGCAGCGTTTCGTCGAACTGATCCATGAGGAGAGACGGGCAGGCAAGACGGTTCTCATGTCCAGTCATATCTTTGAAGAGATTGAAAAGACCTGCCAACGCGTAGGGATCATCCGCCAGGGACGCCTGGTGGCCGAGACTTCTGTCGAGCAGCTGAGAGAAGACCATCTGACCAGCTATACGGTCCAGCTGAAGTCATTGGAAGAAGCTGCTTCTTTTGCCAAGGATTTCGACGGTGTGCAGGATGGGCGGAAAGTCACCGTCCAAAAGCAGGTCAGTCTGGAAGATGTCTTTATTCAATATTATGGAGGCGGGGAAGATGATTAATAGACCTTTATTTTTTTACGAGATGAAAAAGAGTATCAAACTGCTCATCATTTTTATGGTGATCCTGACCATGTATGTCGGTATCATCATGACCATGTATGACCCGGAATATGTCGATGCCCTGGGGGATTTCTACCGGCTGATGCCGGAGATCATGGATGCGGTGGGCATGGATTTCCAGTCCGGCTCCATGATTGAATTCATGATTTCTTATCTCTACGGTTTCATCCTGCTGGTCTTTCCGATGGTTTTCTCGATCTTTCGAGCGAACGGTCTGGTCGCTAAATACGTGGATGACTCCTCGATCGTGCCGCTGCTCGGGGCTCCGGTCAGGCGAGAGAAGTTTATTGACACGCAGATTTCTGTCCTGCTTTCAGGAATCGTCATCCTGATCGGCTATACGACACTGCTGCAACTGGTGATTGCCCACTACAGCTATTCGGATGAGCTGGTTTACGGTGATCTCCTGCGCTTGAATCTGGGACTTTTGGCCCTGCATTTCTTCATCGCCGGTATCTGCTTTTTAGCTTCCTGTATCTTCTCAGAGACCAAGAACAGTCTGGCCTTTGGGGCGGGGATACCCAGTGTGATGTTCATCCTCAGCATGCTGGCCAATGCAGGAGGGAAGGCTGAAAACGCTAAATACTTTACTTTCTTCACTCTTTTCCAAGCCCAGGGACTGGCAGCTGGTGAGGCAGAAGCCTATCGGGGAGCTCTTATTTTAGTGATTGGTTCACTCCTTCTTTTTGCCCTGGGCCGCTTCATCTTTGCTCGTAAAGACTTACACATCTAAGCAAAAAAGTTCTTGGAAGGATTTGACTGTTTTCTTGATGTGGTATAGAGTATGGGATGGACAAAGCTATTAGGTAGGTGAGGCTACCTTTAGGATTAAGATTGCCGCCGTAAAAGGATGGAGACATCCTGCACTGGTCAACAGTTGCTGCCGACTCAAGGTTTCGACTAGAGCAAGTTCATGCCTAGAGGAGCTAAAGCTCAGACGTTTATATATAAAACATTCACCACCTCCTATTTAAAGGGCATCCTTTAATGTGAGGTGGATTTTTTTGTTCTGACAACACTTAACTTCTTTTTGTCACAAAGATAGAAAGTAGGTAAGAAACATGTTTCAAACTATCCGCACGTTTCTATTCGTGATAGGTAAGCCTATATGACTAGGAGGATTCTCCCT
>CAYTHW010000040.1:3556-8816 GCA_964437675.1 uncultured Atopococcus sp.
GATGATATCTTGGATGTCATTCACGAAGAAAGGGAAGAGGATATCTCTCTGATGGCAGGTATTCAAAGAAAAGACGGGAGTCACTATTTAGATGCACCTGTCAAAGACATGGTCAAAGAGAGAATAGGCTGGCTTTTAATACTCATGATTTCAGCTGTTTTTACGGGAGTTGTTATTCAAAAATATGAAGCTATGTTAGCCAGTCATGTGATTCTAGCGGCTTATATTCCGCTGCTCATGGACTCGGGTGGAAATGCAGGAAGTCAGTCGTCAACTCTTGTTACACGTGCTTTATCACTGAATGAATTAGATAAAAACAACTTGTGGCAAGTGGTTTCTTATGAATTTAAGATCGGCCTTGTTACAGGTTTAATTTTGAGCTTGATTAACTTTTTAAGACTCGCTCTTTTTGACCAGGTTGCACTGACTATTAATCTGACGGTGGGCTTAACTTTAATCGCAACTGTTATTTTATCTAAAGTAATTGGTGGTGTCTTACCTATGGTGGCTGAACGATTCAATCAAGATCCTGCTGTCATGGCAGGGCCCTTAATTACGACGCTGGTTGATACTTTTACTTTATTACTCTATTTCCAAATCGCTTCTCTCTTGTTAAATCTATAGAGGTCGTTACTTTTTGATGACTTCACTTTTATAAATGATTTATTACTATGTTTAATAAGAGGCGGACCTTTATAGAAAAGACACCTTTTTAATCAAACTATTTGGCATTCTAGCTATAATGAATAGTGATCAATAGAAAGGGGAAAAGATTATGAAAAAGAATGTAGCTAAGTTATTGAGAAGTATGTTTCTGGTGTTCTCTGCGGTCCTAGTGTTAGTCGGCTGTGCAGGCTCAGAAGAGGGTGCCGATCCATCGACGGAAGACACGACGACTACTGAGACGACTGAGGTTGAGGAGACCAGTGAAGCAGAGACGGAAGAGGAAACTGAGGATGAAGCAATGACAGGCGATCAGGACTTGGAAGGACGTACCTTAAATGTTGTCGCAACGTCGGAGCAGTATGTTCCTATGTTTGAAGCTTTCACAGAACAGACAGGTGCGGAAGTAGAATTCTTATCCATGTCATCGGGTGAAGTGTTAAGCCGTATGGAAGCAGAAGGTGAAGCTTCAGCGGACTTATGGTTCGGCGGCGGCCTGGATGCCTTTATGGATGCCAAAGAAAAAGGCCTGCTCCAAAATTACCAGTCTCCTCACGCAGAAGATGTACCGGAAGAATACAAGGATGCAGATGGCGCATGGATCGCTAAAGGGTTGACAGTTGTTGGTTTCTTAGGAAATGATGAAATCTTAGAAGAATTAGGATTAGAAATGCCGACGACTTGGGATGAATTGGCTGATCCGCAGTATGAAGGGGAAGTCCTCATGTCCAATCCGGCGATTTCAGGTACGAACTATGCTGCAGTTAAAGGTATCTTAGACATGAAGGGTGAAGAAGAAGGATGGGCCTACTGGGAAGAGTTAAACCAGAATATTCCTTTCTACACTAAACGTGGAGGAGACCCGCGCGACCGTACAGCTCAAGGTGAATTTGCTTTAGGAATCATCCCAGTGGACAAGATTTCTTTCGACCTGGCAGAAGACAATAATTTGACTGTCGTCTACCCGGAAGATGGAATTCCATGGGTTCCTGAAGGTGTAGCGATCTTCGACGGTGCAGAAAACGCAGATGTCGCAGAAGCTTTCATCGACTTCATGCTTACGCCTGAAGGCCAGGAATTCATCGTTGAAGCTGATGGAAAAGATACAGCCCAGCTTGTCAAACCAGATGCAGAAGGTTATGACCTCGGTCTTCCAGAAGAAGACTTAGTTGACCAAGACCTTTCTACATTCGGAACTATGCGTGAAGAAATTTTAGACCGCTTCGGAGAAATTTCTTCAGGTAAAGAAGAAGAGTAATTTTGGCTCGTCTTCAAAACTTGAAAGAGATGAAATGGTATCAGTGGATAGATGCTGTCTTGTTGTCGCTGATTTCACTATCAGTGATCCTGTTTATCCTGATACCGTTTCTTTTTGTTTTTAAAGAAAGTTTCTGGTCAAATGGTCAATTTACTTTAGAAAACTTTCGTTTAATCTTTCAAGATAACCTGTATTTAGTCGAAAATTCTCTCAAAGTCGCTTTTTGGGCGACTCTCATCGGTTCTGCGGCTTCCATCGCCGTGGCTCTTTATTATTATTTTGCCGGGAAGTGGGAGCGGCGCATCATCTTTGCGATTTTAGCCGTCACCATGATCAGTCCGCCTTTCATCACATCTTTATCTTATATCACCCTGTTCGGGCGGCGTGGTTATATTACTTATGAGATTTTAGGCCTATCCACCAGCCCTTACGGCATGTGGGGGATCATCCTGATGCAGGCGCTGGGGGCTTTTTCCCTTCATGCCCTGCTGTTGATCGGGCAGATGTCCAATATGGACCCGTCCGCCGTCAACTCGGCCCGCTCACTGGGGGCTTCGACGACAGATATCATCAAGGATATCCTCCTGCCGGCCATCAAACCCGGCATCAAGGTGGTCGTCCTCCTGACCTTCTTAGCCTCCTTGTCAGACTTTGGAACGCCAACCATCATCGGAGGGGCCTTCGATGTCCTGGCCTCGGAATCTTATTTCGCGGTGATCGCAGAAGGGAATCTCGCCAAGGCTTCGGCCATCAACGTCCTGATTCTCCTACCGTCCCTCCTGGCTTTCGTCATCTACCTGCGCTCTTTCGGGGGGATGCGGATGTCGACGAAAGGGGCGACGGATCTGAGGGAAGTGCGGGTCAAGCGGACAGGCTGGCTCTATTATCTCGTCCAGGCGACAGCCATCTTTTTCCTCGTCTGGATCAGTATCCAGTATTTATCTATCATCCTGTCAGCCTTTACGACCAAGCAGGCAGGAGAGACTATTTTTACCCTGCAGAATGTCATCGACGCCGTCCCTTATATCAATGATGCCACGGTCCGGTCGATCGGCTATTCCATCATCGCAGCCCTCGGTGGAGGACTCATCGGTCTCTTGATCGCCTATTATCTGAAGATCCGCCGCTTCAAACTGATGCGGTCGATCGATTTCATAGCGACCCTGCCGCAGATCATTCCGGGGACCTTCTATGGAATCGGCTACATTCTGGCCTTCAACTCCCCGCCGCTCAAGCTGACAGGGACAGCCTTGATCGTCCTCCTCAATGTCCTCTTTAAAGAGCTGCCTTTTTCAACCAAGGTTGGAGCTGCAGCTATGGAAGATATTTCACAGGCTTCTCTGGATTCCGTCTCGGATCTGGGCGGCAGCCACATCAACGAGGTGACCGATGTCATCGTACCGGTCAGCCGCAATGCTTTGTCGGTTTCTTTCGTCAACGGCTTCACATCGACCATGAATACGGTGGGCTCCATCATCTTCCTGGTGACACCGTCGACCAAACTCTTGACCCTGGTCTTGTTCGAGGTCGTCCAGTCTGGAAAATACGACATCGCATCGGTCATTGCATTAGTCATGTTATTCATCTGTCTCGTCGCCAATGGTTTATTCATGTTACTCAGCAGAAGGAGGGCTTAAATGTTCTTACAAGTAAAAGATCTCACCAAGGCTTTTGGAGAAAAGAAAGCCATCGACCAAGTGTCCTTTCAAGTCGACCAGGGCGAACTGGTCTGCCTGCTCGGTCCTTCCGGCTGCGGGAAATCGACCGTCCTGAATGCGATCGGGGGCTTCTTGAAACTGGATGACGGCCAGATCATTCTGGACGGCAGGGACATCACCCGGATGGCTCCGGAAGAAAGAGATGTCTCGACGGTCTTTCAGTCCTATGCGCTCTTCCCTCATATGACGGTCATGCAGAATATCATCTACGGCCTGAAATTCAAGGGCTGCAATAAGAAAGAAGCGCTGGAATTAGGCAGGGGAATGCTGGAAACTTTGAATCTGCCGCTCTCCTATTCCGATCAGCAGGTCTCCCAGCTCTCCGGCGGGGAACAGCAGCGGGTGGCTCTGGGCCGGTCTCTGATCGTCCGCCCCAAGTTGCTTCTCCTGGATGAACCGCTCTCCAACCTGGATGCCAAACTGAGAGTCTCCATGCGGGAAGAAATCCGGAGAATTCAAAAACTCTTCAATATCACGATGATCTTCGTCACTCATGACCAGATGGAAGCCTTCGAAATTGCCGACCAGATCGTCCTCCTCAATGAAGGACGCGTGATGCAGGATGCCAGCGCCCAGGAACTCTACAATGAACCCGTCAATCCTTTCGTCCTGGACTTCATCGGCCGCTCCAACCGCCTGACAGACGGCTATATCCGCCCGGAAAGCATCCGGATCGTCGAAGCTGATCAGGGTCAGGCTGCCGCCATCGAGAAGGTCGTCTTCCAGGGAGCTTATCTGGAATTAGTTCTGGATGCTCCAGAAGGAAAACTGACCGCCATGGTTCTGAACCAGGGCCAGGTTTTCCACGAAGGAGAAACGGTCTTCATCGACTATGAGAAAAAAGATTTCGGGTAAATTTTATGAGGAAAAGGAAGCCCGGGCTGTGCTATAATTTATTTACTATGAAAAAGAAAACGATTTTACTCATTTTAATGTTATTGCTCTTTTTTATTCCCTTTTCTATGATCCTTTTTCTCTATCTCATCAGGAAAAGACCAGCTGGAACTAATGTGAAGAGCCAGGTCTACCACACCAATCAGGTCGATTTTCTCTATGACCAGACTTACCTAGATGAAGAGGGCCAGCTGGGTCAGGAACAGGAAATTTTTTCGGAAGTTTACCAACTGATCGAAGAAGCAGAGGAATTCATCCTCTTGGATTTTTTCCTCTTTCACGATGCTTATGACCCCCGGCTGGATTTTCCGGCCCTCTCGCGTGACTTGACCCAGGTCCTGGTCGCTAAGAAAGAAGCTTATCCTGAGCTTCCAGTCATCTTCATCAGTGACCCGGTCAACGGCTTTTACGGTGCCTACGAATCGAATCTGCAGAAAGAATTGAAAAAAGCAGGTATCATCTATGTCGAAACCGATCTCAAAGCTTTGGCTCCCTCCAATCCTTTCTGGTCGGCTTACTATTACGCCTATCTCTACCGGCTGCCGGAGAGCGGGAGGTATTATCTGCCCAATGCCATGGACCTGGCGGGTCAAAAAGTCGGCCTCCGTCATTATTTCCGGCTCTTCAATTTTACTGCCAACCATCGCAAGGTGGCGGTCAGTGAGAAGGCAGGTATCGTGACTTCAGCTAATCCGCATGATGCCAGCGCCCACAACAGCAACATAGC
>CAYTHW010000040.1:8916-10000 GCA_964437675.1 uncultured Atopococcus sp.
CGCCAGAAGATCGGCATCCCCAACCGCATGGTGGCCCATGAGATGATCCGGTCCGATGCGCCGGTTGAAATCCGCTGGGCGGAATCGCACGGTGAGCAGTTCCATACCAAAATGCTCATCTGTCAAAGCGACACCCGGCAGTGCGTCATCGGCGGCTCCAGCAACTTCACCAAAAGAAATCTGGATAATTATAATCTGGAGACTGATTTAGGTGTTTGGGGGCCTCGTGAATCGAACCTGATGCAGGAAATCGACGACTATTTCGACCGCCTCTGGCACAATGAAGGCGGCACATTTACGGCCGACTATGAAAAATATGCCGAGGAGAGTCTGTGGAAAGACGTCCTCTACCGCATCCAGGATTCTTCCGGGATGTCGACCTTTTAAGAGTCTGCGGGGGGCTCTTTTTTTGTTTCTTCGGGGAGGAAGAGGAGAGGGGCTCATTTTCTATCAGGGCCGGTCTTTGGTACAATGGAGAAAATCAAAGAAGGAGCGAAATCAAAGCTGTGGAGCAATTCATTATCATTGAAGGTCAATATAACCAGGCCAAAGTATTCAATCCTAATATCGATGAGGATTCCTATGCGCAGATTAAATCGATGATGGACCGGGAGGAATTCAAGGGCAGCAAGTTCCGTTTCATGCCGGATGTCCATTATGGAAAGGGGTCGACGGTAGGTACTACCATGACGGTCACCGATGTCATCGTGCCCAATTTCATCGGCGTGGATATCGGCTGCGGGGTCAATGTCACTGAGCTGGAGATCAATAAAAAAGAGGCCTCGGATAAGAAATTCCTGAGACGCTTCGACCGCCTCGTCCGCCAGACGGTCCCGCTGGGTTTTGACCGCCATGCGCGGATGCAGAAGGCTGAGATGGTGGAGAGAGATGAATTCCTGCTGAGAGACCAGCTGGACCGGGAGACTTATTATACCTCCATCGGTTCTCTGGGCGGCGGCAACCATTTCATCGCTCTGGAAGCGACGGATGACGGCAAGGTCTATCTGGTCATCCACTCGGGCAGCCGCAATCCGGGCCACACGATCGCGACAGCCTATCAGGAGCTGGCCGATTCCCAGCATCC
>CAYTHW010000041.1:0-8097 GCA_964437675.1 uncultured Atopococcus sp.
GAATTCGAAAAGGTAGTCATTCTAAGAGTAGTGGACAGTAAATGGACAGACCACATTGACCAGATGGATCACTTGCGCCAAGGAATAGGATTAAGATCCTACGGCCAGGAGAATCCACTGACCATTTACCAGCAGGAAGGCTATCGAAAATTTGAGGAAATGATTGCTGCTATAGATTTTGAAGTTACACGCTTACTGATGAAATCGCAGGTCCGCCAGAATTTAGAGCGCGAAGCGATCAATGAAAGTAAGGTCAGCCCAAATACTAATAAGGGAATGAGAGGATTCCGTCCAAAACAGACTCAGCCTGGTAAAAAGCTGGCAGATTTCCGCTCTAATGCGACCCCAAGACCTGATTCCTCTGTCGACTCGCCTGAGGAAGAAGAAGCAAAAAAACGCTTAAACCGTAAACAAAGACGGCGCTTGGAAAGAGAAGAAGAGTAAAGTTAACTAGGATGAAAGCACCTCAATAGTCCGGGGTGTTTTTGTTTTATAAGGCAGCAGGGAGGGTGAAAGATGGAAAAAAATGAAATAAAAGACAGCCTGGAAAAAGTCAGCCAATCGATCTCCGATATTAGGGGGTCTCTTTGACATTTCAAAAATGGAGAGAGAGATAGCAGAGTATGATGCCCAGATGTCAGAGAGTACATTCTGGGATGACTCGCAGGAAGCTCAAGAAACAATTAAATCAGCTAATCATTTAAAAGAAATTTATGAGCGCTACAGTCAATTAGACCAGCGCTTGGAAGACGCCTTGATCCTGGAAGAGCTGTTGGAAGAAGATAAGGATGAAGAGCTGAAAAGAGAGCTGGAAACGCTCTTGGACAGCCTGGCAGCTGATGTCGAAGATTTAGAAGTGTCCCTTCTATTAGATGATCAGTATGATGCCAATAACGCAATCGTAGAAATACAATCCGGGGCCGGAGGAACAGAGGCCCAGGATTGGGTGAGTATGCTTTTTAGAATGTACACCCGCTATGTTGAAAGTATGGGCTTCAAGTTAGAAATTATAGATTATCATTCCGGTGAGGAAGCGGGGACTAAAAATGTGACTTTTATAGTTAAGGGTCACAATGCCTATGGCTATATGAAATCCGAAAAAGGAGTCCACCGACTCATCCGTCTCTCACCTTTTGATTCACAAAATCGAAGACATACTTCTTTTGTCTCGGTAGAGGTCACACCTGAAATCAAGGAAGACATCGAGGTTGAAATCAAATCTGAAGACCTGCGGATCGATACTTATCGCGCAAGCGGTGCCGGCGGACAGCATATCAATAAAACAGATTCAGCTGTGAGAATCACCCATGAGCCGACAGGTATAGTGGTTGCCAGCCAGGAACAGAGGTCACAGATTCAGAACAAAGAAACAGCCATGTCTATGTTAAAATCCAAGCTTTATCAATTAGAAGTAGAAAAAAAAGAGCAGGAAATGGCTGATATTGTCGGTGAGCAGAAAGATATCGGCTGGGGATCTCAAATCCGTTCTTATATTTTTCATCCCTATTCTCTTGTCAAAGATCATCGAACCAATGTTGAAAGCGGAAATGTAGAAGCGGTCATTGATGGAGAAATCCAGCCTTTTGTCGAAGCTTATTTAAGATGGTCCAAGAATCCCAACTATTCAGAATAATCTTTCATCTTAAAGAGAATGACATCTATTTGTAAGGCGCCGGATATTTAAAATGATGAGGCTCAATGTTATACTAGCTGAGCATTTCAAATTGAATGAGGAAGAAGCAAGGTGAAAAAATGATAGATTTACAACATGTGACCAAAAAATACGCCAACGGAATCGTCGCATTAGAAGATATCAATTTGCACATTGATAAAGGGGAGTTTGTTTATTTAGTAGGCCCATCAGGCGCCGGTAAATCGACTTTTATCAGATTGTTAAATCGTGAAATTAAAGCCAGCGAAGGGCAGATTTATGTCGGGGACTTTGATCTCATTAAAATGCGTAAAAAGCAGCTGCCTTATCTGCGCCGTTTTTTAAGTATTGTTTACCAGGATTATAAATTATTAGAAAATAAGACTGTCTACGAAAATGTGGCCTATGCCATGGAAGTAGTAGAAAAACCACGCAAAGAAATTAAGCAGAGAACGATGGAAGTACTGGATTTAGTAGGGTTGAAGAATAAAGCGAGAATGTATCCCAGAGAGCTCTCAGGCGGTGAGAAGCAGCGCGTAGCCATCGCCCGCGCCGTTGTCAACACTCCGCGAGTGATTATTGCTGATGAACCCACAGGAAACTTAGATCCGGAAACAGCCTGGGGAATCATGCAAATATTTGAAGAAATTAATAATCAGGGAACCACCATCATCATGGCCACTCACAACAGCTCGATCGTCAATACATTAAAGCACCGGGTTGTCGCACTGGAGAACGGCCGTATTGTCCGGGATGATGAGAGAGGAGAGTATGGCTATGAAGCCTAGAACATTTTTTAGACATATCAAGCAGGGCTTTCAAAATATCGGGCGGAACTTTTTGATGTCCCTGGCCTCTATTACGGCAGTGGCCATCACTCTTCTTATCGTCGGAGGCTTTACCGCTGTTATCTTAAATGCTAATAAAATTACCGATGATATCGCTAATGATGTCAATATCCGCACCTATATCGATCTGGCAGCTGATGATGCCGATATGGATTCCTTGGAAAAAGAAATTCTGAGCCTGGAAGAAGTTGAATCGGTAGATTTTTCAAGTAAGGAACAGGAGCTGGAAGATATTCAGGCCACTTATGGCGAAACGTATGAAATTTTTGAAGGGGATGAAAATCCGCTCCGACATGTGTTTGTCGTAAGCACCTATGAGCCTCATCAAACCCATGCAGCAGCTGAAAAGATCGAATCCATGTCCTATGTGTCTGAAGTCAATTACGGGGGCGCTACTACAGATAAGCTCTTTGAGTTCGTAGATAACTTCCAGATCATCGGCCTCATCGCAGCCGGCCTGCTTCTCATTTTAGCTTACTTTCTGATCAGCAATACGATCCGCATGACTATTAACAGCAGAAAAGATGAAATCACTATCATGCGGCTGGTTGGAGCCACAAAAAGTTACATCCGCTGGCCTTATATTATAGAAGGAAAAATTATCGGTGTGCTTGGTGCTCTGATTCCTTTCGCTGTCATTTACTTTGCTTATGACTATATTTACGCCCGCTCCTTACCTTTCTTTGCATCGGTAAATTACAGTATGATTCCGCCTCTGCCATTTTTAATTTATTTGGGAGCAGGGATGCTGATTTTCGGGGTATTGATCGGAATCATTGGCTCCAGTCAGACCATGCGTAAGTATTTGAAAATATAGTTGAATAGACAGATGCCGGGAAATTTCCGGCATCTTTTTACTATATTCTTCTGGTAATATAGGGATCGGTTAAAAAAAATATCTAAAAAATTGAAAGTGGTGGAAATATGAAAGCAGCAAATCATCGTCCGAGCCAGATTAAGATTGATCTATCTGCTGTTCAATTTAATTACAGGCAGATCATGAACCGTCTGCCTCACGAAACCAAAGGTATAGCAGTCATCAAAGCGGATGGTTACGGCCACGGTGCCCTTGAAGTTGCCCGGGCTTTAGAAGGTGAGGCTGAGGCTTTTGCAGTCGCAGTATCAGATGAAGCCCTGGATTTGAGGCAGGCCGATATAGAAACAGATTTAATCGTTCTGGGCTATACAGACCCTGAAGATGCCTCACTGCATGCTGATCAGGACATCGGCTTAACCATTATATCGCTGTCCTGGCTGGAGGAGATCTGCAGTCATTTGAAGCCGGGCAACAGTCTGAGGCTCCATCTCAAGGTGGATACGGGGATGAGCCGGCTGGGAGTAAGAAGTGTGGAAGAAGCCCAGGAGATCGTGGACTTTATAGCCGCCCGTCCCGGTCAGGTGATTTTGGAAAGTGTATTCACTCACCATGCAACAGCTGATTCCAAAGAAGAAAGCCACCAAGATCAAGTCGCCGGCCAGGCAGCTCTCTTTCAGACTTATCAAGAGAACTTAGATTTTACTTCCTTAAAGCAGGAACCTTACTTTCACCAGTCCAACTCTGCCCTGAGTCTGTGGTATCCTGAACTGACCTTGGATGCCGTCCGCCTGGGAATCGCTCTTTATGGTATTAACCCTTCCAATACAGCCGTCGCTCTGCCTTATGAACTGAAGCCGGCTCTTTCCCTGGAAAGTGAAATAGCCTTTGTCAAGCAGATGAAAGGTCAGGAAAAAGTTTCTTACGGAGCAACTTATAAAGCTGAAAAAGGCGAATGGATTGCCAGCCTGCCCCTCGGCTATGCAGACGGCTGGCAGAGAAGATATGAGAAGGGCTATGCCCTGGTTGATGGAAAAAAATGCCCCTTTGCCGGAAGAATCTGCATGGATCAATGTATGATCAGCCTGCCGGAATATTATCCTGAAGGAACCAAAGTGACTCTGGTTGGGGAAAACGGCCGGGAAAGAATCAGCCTGGAAGCTATGGCCGATCAGGCGGATACGATTGCTTATGAACTGGCCTGTTTATTTACCGACCGCCTGCCGCGAAAATATTCTTCTAAATGATTTGAATTCTTGACTTAAGGCCTGCACATTGATAAGGTTACATTACAATTCAATAAGTTATAAACGATGTAAATAAGGGGTTGCAGATACAAAGAGTAGTCAAACAAAAGGTGTATCTGCCGAAATGCTGAAAGGCATTGGGGCTATGCTGAATAAGTATTGCACTGTCAATAAAGGATGCCCATCCTTTAGAGGAGAACTTTTTACGTTGGGGCAGAAGGAAATACACTTTAAACACTAGGAGACCTTTTGCTCTCATAGTGTTTTTCATTTTAAATGATTGAAAGTGAGGGAACGCTTTTGCTGTTTGGAACGAGCGAAATAAAAAATAATGAACTGTATATCGGTGGTGTAGCAGTTTCTGACCTGAAAAAAAAATTCGGGACTCCTCTCTACATTATAGACCAGGCGGATTTAGAAAATAGGATGGAAACATTTGTGGCACAGTTCACATCTGATCAATTTGAAACCTATATTTCCTACGCCTCAAAAGCTTTTACTAATCTCTATGTAGCCGGACTTTGTAAGAAGCACGGTCTGCATATGGATGTGGTATCGGGCGGCGAATTGTTTGTCGCATTGGAAGCAGGGATGGATCCGGCTGATATTTATTTCCACGGGAATAATAAGACAGCTGATGAAATTGAGTATGCTTTATCAGAAGGCGTGGGGACCTTTGTCGTTGACAATATTCAGGAGCTGCGCTGGTTAAATCAGCTGACAGAGCAGCTGGGGACACAAACCCGGGCCTTGCTCCGAATCAATCCCGGCATCGAAGCTTCCACCCATAAATATATTCAGACCACAACAAATGACTCAAAATTTGGAATTAGTACAGATGATCCAAAAATTTATGATATGATTCAAGCATTGATTGATGCAGCTCATATCGAATTCAGGGGTTTTCATTGTCATGTAGGCTCCCAGGTAACTGATGAAAAGTACTTTTTCCAGGAAGCTGAAGCCATTATTTCATTTACATCAGATATTCGTAAGCGCTATGATATAGATATCAAAGAAATAAACTTAGGTGGAGGATTTGGTGTCCAGCATACACCGGAATCACCATCTATCGATTTTTCCAGTTTCTTAACCCGGTACATCGAAGTGATCGAAGTGACTTTAGAGAAATATGCAATTGAAGTTGAAGTCATCAGTATCGAGCCCGGGCGTTCCATGATCAATAATTCTGGGTATACTTTATATTCAGTGAGTCATGTCAAGCATACTTTAGAAGGTCTGCCTTTAATCTTTGTTGATGGGGGGATGAGCGATAACCCGCGCCCATCCTTGTATCAAGCTGAATATCATGCCTATTTAGCCAATAAGATGGAAGACCCGGCAGCAGGAAAATACCGGGTCGCAGGCAAATTATGCGAATCGGGGGATATACTGATTCAATCGGTAGAACTCCCTGCAGCAGAATCAGGCGATCTGCTGGTTATACCTGCATCAGGGGCTTATACTTATTCGATGAGTTCCAACTATAATCTCTTGCCCCGTCCCGGAGTTGTCTTCGTGAAAGACGGCCAAGCGGTTGAAGCAGTTCAGCGTCAAACTTATCAAGATTTGATAAGCAATCAAAAACAATTTTCAGAATAGGAAAGGGGACATTTAAATGTCAGAAGTAAATGTAGCAGTTGTCGGAGTAACAGGGATGGTCGGACAGACTATTTTAGAAATTTTGGAAGAGCGCGATTTTCCAATTGCAAACTTAATTCCATTAGCATCAGCTCGTTCAGCCGGTGAAGAAATCGAATTTAAAAACGAAAAATATACGATTCAAGAATTAACAGAAACAACATTCGATGAGAATGACATCGATATTGCTTTCTTTGCAGGCGGCGGGACTGTATCAGAAAAATTCATCCCGATTGCAACTGAAAAAGGTGTCTATGCAATAGACAACTCTTCTCACTTCCGTATGGATGAAGGTGTTCCTTTAGTAGTACCGGAAGTTAACGCAGGGGCTATCCAGTCTGATGATAAACTTGTTTCCAATCCGAACTGCTCAACTATCCAGGCCATGGTTGTCCTAAAGCCATTATTAGATGAATTCGGCATCAAACGTGTCGTATACAATACCTACCAATCTGTTTCAGGATCAGGTGTGGGCGGAGTGCGTGATTTAGAAGAGGGAACAACTGATCAGTACAAATATTCAATCAAGAAAAATGTTTTACCTCAAATTGATGTTTTCATGGACAATGGCTATACAAAAGAAGAAATGAAAATGATCCAGGAAACGAATAAAATTTTAGAGAATGATGATATTCGTGTAACAGCGACAGCGGTTCGTGTGCCGGTTAAAAATTCACACGCTATTTCTATCAACTTAGAATTAGGCCGCGACTACGATATCCAGGAAGTCTACGATGTGCTGGAAAAAGCACCAGGTGTAGTCCTTTACGACAACATTGAAAATGAAGAATATCCATTACAGGAGCAAACAGATGGAAAAGACGAAGTGTATGTAGGTCGTATTCGTCGAGATGATTCTGTAGAAAATGGTCTGAACTTATGGTGTACAGCAGATAACATCCGTAAAGGTGCGGCTACGAACTCTGTTCAGATTGCAGAGCAGATTCTTGAAAGTCATTTCAACTAAGCTGTTTTTGGAGCCATCTTTTTAATTAAAAACTGATATATGGTCCAGGCTTGCTTGGACCATAATTTTTTATAAAAAATTAAAAACTGGCGGATTAAAGAGAAATTCTAGAAAGGAAATACAAAAATGAACATTTTGATTTCTGGTGTTACTGGAGCGATGGGACAGGTACTCGTTGATGTGATTACTGACAGCAAGCATCAGGTTGTTGCTGGATTTGCTAATAAAAGTTCAGATAAATTTAATTTTCCTGTCTACACCTCTTTGACAGAGGTAAAAGAAGAAGTTGACTTGGTTATTGATTTTTCACAACCTGCTTCACTTGAAGTTTTATTAGATTATGGGAAATCAAATAATATTCCACTGGTCATTGCAACAACTGGCTATACGCCTGAAGAAGAAGAGGCTATCCAAAAAGCCTCGGACGAAATTCCTATTCTATTTTCGAAGAATATGAGTTTAGGGATTAATATGATGGAAAAAATCGTCCACCAATTAGCTCATGCTCTGCCCCAATTCGATATTGAAATCATCGAAAAGCATCACCGTTATAAAAAAGATTCACCCAGTGGTACTGCTAAGATGTTAGTAGAAGCTGCCAAAACAGGTAGAAGTGAGGACAGCCCGGTGCTTGAAGGACGTTCAGGTCATTATGACGAGAGGGTTAAAAATGAAATTGGTGTGATGGCCGTACGCGGCGGGACCATAGTCGGAGAGCATACCGTTCTTTTTGCCGGCGAAGATGAAGTAATCGAGATTAAACATTCCGCCCAGTCTAAAAAAGTATTTGCCAACGGCGCTTTGACTGCTGCTGAATTTTTAGCGGGACAAGCCCCTGGATTCTACGATATGAATGATGTTTTGGGAGGCGAATAAAAAGTGAGTAAGATTAAAATTGGAATTTTAGGTTATGGTAATTTAGGGCAGGG
>CAYTHW010000041.1:8197-9894 GCA_964437675.1 uncultured Atopococcus sp.
TAATACAAAGAACGGCTGAGAATAGAAAAGTCTATTCTCAGCCATTCTTTATTAGTGTTTATAAGTCAATAAAATGATAAAGTCCCAGCTGGTAGCCGTAGAGTTTAGGTATTTCGTTCAGGGCATACCATTTATTTCTAAAATGCTTCCAATAAGGGATGGGGGCATCTTTTTCATTCAATGGATAAGCAGAGACAAAGGTAAGATCGAAGCCATAGTCTTCGTTCACTCTTTCATAAGCCAGGTGGACACGTCTGGTATGATAATCTGAACTGACGATTAAAGCCGAGGTACAGCCCAGTTCCTGCATCATCTCCAGGGTATGTGTCGCGTTCTGCCAGGTAGATGAAGCTTCATTCTCCTGGATGATCTCATCACTGGTAGCCCCATACAAATCATAATAGTGAAAACTGAAATCTGTACTGAATTCCTCATTTACGAAGGGAGAAACAACGATTTTATTACTTTTGGAATAGCCTTGATTTAAAAGTTCTACACTTTTTTGTGCACGCTCAGTCCCCGGGCCTTCAGGTACGATGATGATATCTGCTTGAACGGGAGGGCTACCGACATCTAAATTAAAATAGAGAAGCAGATGACCGGAAAGTAAGAGGATGGATACAATAAGGATAGTATTAAATGTGGTTTTTTGCATATTATTTCCTACTTAAATAAAGAGTGTAGTTCATACTATATAGAATATAAAATCTTTGTAAAGTTAAACCTGGATTTTTGACTGTAAAAAAATAGAAAGTAGAAGTCGGGAATCAACCCGGCTTTACTTTCTACTTGTACTTTTTAGATGATTAGAATAACTGTTGGTCACTGCCGAATGTTTCACCCAGAGCTTGTTGAGCAAGTTGGTTGAGGTAATTCCAGCGGTTATTACGTTCCGGCTGGAAGAAGAAGTCTTGTAAGGCCAGATCTTCTAAAGTCATTTGAGCTGAGATAGCAACAGAAATCGTGTTAATTGACTGTGTAATGTCTTTTTTGGACATGAGCTGTGCACCCAAGATACGGTGTGTGTCTGTCTCATAGTGAATCTTCATTAAAATTTCACGGTCGTCATCCATGAATTCCGGCAGGATTCGTGTTTGGTAAAATTTCCTTGAAACATCTAAACCACTGTCAGCTGCTGAACTGTCATTTAGTCCTGTGCTTGCGAATGTGTAGTCAAATAAATGGAGAGCAGCAGTTCCTGACATAGCAGGTGTTTTAAATTTGTTTTCTCCGGCAGCAACATTTTTAGCAGCAATGACTGCCTGGCGGCTGGATAAAGTGGCTAATCCAGTAGGAGCTGATCCTCCAGTTGGTGCGTAAGGATACATCGTAGCATCACCTGCTACATAAATATCTTCTTCAGATGACTGCTGGTATTCATTGACTTTAATGTAGCCTCTCTCTGTCATTTCTAAAGTGCCCTCTAACCATTTGGTTCCAGGGACAACACCAGTTGCAAGGATGACTGTATCTGCTTCATATTCACCTTTATCTGTTACTACTTTTTGGACAGCGCCTTTCTCATCGGCAACAAATTCTTGAACCGCTTCTCCCGGACGGAATTTTAATCCTTTTTCAGCCGCATGTTCTTCTAAGATGTCTGTAAATTCTTTGTCCAGGTAAGTAGGCAGTAAGCGGTCTTCCATATCGATGACAGTCGTGTCAATGCCGGCTGAAGTATAGGCCTGGGCTACTTG
>CAYTHW010000042.1:0-4408 GCA_964437675.1 uncultured Atopococcus sp.
ACCCGGATTGAGATGCTTTTCAGCTGCTTTAACCGACTCATACATAGAGAAAAGATTGACTTCAAAAGTCTCACGGATTTGCTTCATTGATAAGTCTTCCAGTGAGGTTTGAGCAATCTGCTGGGCCGAATTAAGTACTAAAATATCGAGACCGCCAAATTCATTCACTGTATCTTCCATTACTTGAGCTCCTGCTCCTTCTTCACGAAAATCAAGAGGCAGAACTAAGCTGCGTTGGCCGGCTTCTTGAATGTAAGCTTCTACTTCTTTGGCATCCTCTTCTTCGCCTGGGAAATGCTGAATAGCTACGTCTGCACCTTCGCGCGCATAGGCAATCGCAGCAGCACGCCCAATACCGGAATCGCCACCGGTAATTAAAGCACGTTTACCTTTTAATACGTTATTACCTTGATAGGATTCTTCCCCAGCATCAGGTTCGGGAATCATGTCTTCTTGCAGGGCAGGGGTGTCTTGTTCTTGACTTGGAAAATTCTGACTATAAAAACGTTTACGGGGATCATTAGTTTGTTTATTAATCATAATTTCTCCTCCTCCTGACTATATAGTGCCATGATTTGAAGAAGGTTAAAACTGATATGACTTATTAAATTAAGAGGAATGTAAGTATTAAATAACAGATTGTTCATAATAAATTGATGAAGAGACCATAAAAAAATTGGGAGGAGAAGGCTGAAAAGACAGGATCAGCTTGAGTCGGAATTTTTCCGGGTGAGGGGGTAGCACAGAATTAACAATTATAAACAATGTTATGTAAACAAAAAACCAAATCAATACAGCGCTGAGTCAGAGGTTAGGAGAGGAAGAGCGAAATAAAGATACGCCTTGACTTATTGGTAGGATTATAGAGACGGTTTATAGTAGATCACTCAATGAAAAGATGTTCTCGTAAAAGTAAAAATAAAACTAAAGAAGTCATAGAGGAAGTGGAGATAATCTGTGGAAGCCTTTTCCAAGTCTTATATTCTATTTGGAAATTAATCTTTCCAATTTAATTATTATAATCATAGTTATGTAAACCAAAAAACAAAAGAATCCATCAAAGAAGTTTACCAGAGGTTTCTTAACAAAAATACGGCAGTCAACTTATATCTCACCTAAAATTTATTCTCCAGCAATTCTATCTTTTTAAAAGTAGCAATCCCACTTTAAATAAACTATGATAGGTCTATATCTTGATAATAAAAGGGGAGTCTCATCATGAAAGAAGCTTTGAAACATGTCGTAATCACTGGAGCCGGCAGCGGCCTGGGGGCCTCACTGGCCAGAAAGTACAGTAAGGAAGGCTACCATGTCAGCTTGCTGGGAAGAACACAGGAAAAGCTTGAGCGCGTGGCTGCTTCACTTGAACAGCCGAATTATTCTTCTTTTACCTTGGATATTTCTTCGCCTGAAGAAGTAGAGAAGACGTTTGCGAAAATAGTGCAGGAAGTCCAGCCGGTGGATATATTGATTAATAATGCGGGAGTGGGGTATTTTGAGCGGGCGGAAGATTTGACTGCTGATCAAATTAACCAGATGATCGATATTAACTTAAAAGGGACTATCTTCTGTACCCAAGCTGTTCTCATTCCTATGATAGAAGCGGATAAGGGTTCCATCATTAATGTAATTTCAACAGCAGGGGTAGAAGGCAAAGTTACTGAAGCGGGTTACTGTGCGAGTAAGTTTGGAGTCCGGGGCTTTACAGAGAGTCTAGTCAAAGAGTTAGAAGTGACAGATATTCACGTCAATGCTGTTTACATGGGCGGCATGGATACTCCGTTTTGGGGTGAACCTGAGGAAGAATCATCAGAAGAGGAAAATGGCCTCATGCATCCTGATGATATTGCTGACATCATCTTCGAAAATACGAAGATCCGCAAAAATATAAATGTGTCAGAAATTATCATTAAAAATCATTAATTTAAAAATCCGAACAACATAAAAAGCCTGCCTTTTTCACGTACTCAGCTGGTACTCAAAGGCAGGCTTTTTTGCTTGAATTTATTTGAATAAATCGAAGAGGCCGCCTAAGAATCCGCTACCTTTTCCACCGTCAGCCGTTCCGTTCGTCGTAGTGCTCCCCAGACCGAGTAAATCACCGATGACTCCGTAGTCTTTTGGATTTTCTCTACTCATTTTTTTGGCCTCGGTAGTCGCTTGGCGGGCGACATTCTGTGTTTCTCTTTGCACATCTTCTGCATCCAGGCCTTTTTCATATTTTTGGTCTGCCAAATACTTAAGCACCAGGGGAGCTAAGACAGCCAGGACTTTTTTGACGGTATCAGGATTGACATCTAATTTGCCGGCAAGCCGGTCACTCAATTTCTGTTTGTCATCTTGGAGGATATGATTGACGATTTTATCACCATCTTCTGTGTCGACATTCCTGGCGAATTGACTTAAGGAATCATAGTTATTTTTGGTATGGTGCTGATTCAATGCCCGGTTAAAAGAGGTAAGACCTTCAGAATTTTGATTTTTTATATTCATGGCCTGCAGAAGGAGGGGAAGAGCTGCAGCAGCTATCTTACCAAAATCTTTCGTATCCACACCTGCCCGTTTAGCTAACTCTTTACTTTCTTCATTCTGATCTGACTGCGTGAATATTCCTATCAAGCTGCCTATATTATTGATTAATGACATCTTTAACACTCCTTTGTAACTTTTTAATAAGGTTGGTTGTCCTCTGGATTATAAAGCTTCAGTATGCTGGTGATAATAGCCCACAGGATACCCGCCACCGGCCAGACAATCCAGCTGATATGCCAGTCCATTGTCGTAAAGCTCCAGATGAGGTAGATTAAAGTTATTACCAGCCAGTAAATTCTTCCGACGGGTTCAATGACTTTTTGGAAACGCTGTTCTTTTTCACTGTATTCATCGATATTCAGTATCTTTTTGAAGGCTGAATCCAGCATGCCATACCGGATAAACTGCGAAACGCCAATTCCCACTAAAGTGGTTAGAAGTATAATTCCGAAGCGTTCCACATAAAATTCTGCATCCATAAAGGCAAAAATCAGGACAGGAATGGGAGATAGAATACAAAGCATGACACCCAGCGGAATACGGAAGCGGTTTTCTTCTCGGAATAATGAATATTGCTCTTCAATGAGGCTGTAATCATCATCTGATATATAAATGATTCCCTGGCGCTCATTCCCATATTTTGACGATTCGAGTTTCATGCCAGACAGGATGAACGTACCTACAGCAAGGGCGACAAGAATGAGCAAAATTACTACGCCTAATCCTTCCAGATTAAAAGTCTCCATAGTAGGGACCAATCCTGCACCGATTAGAATCAAAAGCACCCCGAGAGCAATCTTATTACTTTCAGTATGGGTCAGTGCTAAATAATTTTTAGCATCTTCTATATTGCTTAATGACGAATCGACCAAGTCCTGCTCATGATCATATCCTAAATTCTCGAGGAGGGCATCTCTTTCTCCCATCTCAATAATTACGGTGCCAAAAGCTTCACTTTCTGTCTTTCCAAGCGCTGTGAGCTCTTGGTGACGTTGGACAGCCTGCTGATAAAGACTGTTTTTCAGACGGAGGATTTCTTCTGTTTCAGGAAGAGCACGAAACATATTATCGATATACTGCTGATACTGCCGATAGGAATCCATAAGCCTCACTCCTTTTTTGCTTAATACTTTCTCCTTTAAATATTATAGAAAGCCTGCTGGTTTAGCAAAGATAATGACTTTGAACTCCTCTTTTAAAAATAAAAAACCGCCATTATAGTCAACTTTCTCTAAACAGCGGATGATTTATTAAATTTTATCTGGTTTTTTGAGTTTTTCTCCAATTTCTTTTATTTTTTGTCTTTGTACCTTGTCTGCCTTGAGAAGATTTCTTTCTGCTGCTGGAGACATAAGACTTGCCGCTTCTGCCCTTATTTTTACTCTTATTTGAAGAGTTTCTTCCTCTATTATCGTTTCTTCTTGAATTGTTGTCAGAGGCCGGACTTGTATCTGTGAGTGGGTAAGGGTGATCTTTTATTTCAGTAATTTCTGCACCCGTCAGTCTGTGAATACCACGCAGAAGGGATCTTTCCTGGTGGGAACAGAATGAAATCGCGATACCCTCATTACCGGAGCGGCCGGTTCTACCAATACGGTGGACATAAGTTTCAGGCACCTCTGGTAAGTTGTAGTTGATCACATGGGATAAGTCTGAAATATCGATTCCACGTGCTGCAATATCTGTCGCTACTAAGATATGTATTTTACGCTCTTTGAAGTTTTTGAGGGCCGTCTGTCTTTGTCTTTGTGACTTGTTTCCGTGGATAGCCTGGGCTTTAAAACCTTGCCCGGTTAAGGCTTTGACAAGTTTATCGGCACCTCTTTTTGTTCTGGAAAAGATAAGGGCAGATTCAATCGCCTGGTTATTCAGCAAG
>CAYTHW010000042.1:4508-9679 GCA_964437675.1 uncultured Atopococcus sp.
ACACCTAAGAGGTCATGTCCTTCAAGTAATTTTGGAATAGCCATTTCTTGAATCGGGGTAAGTTTAGTGTATCCTTCAGCTTCCAGAGCCATATGGATGGGGGCAATTAAATTTAATGTATTTTCTAGCAATAATTTCTCCTCGTTAATATATATTTGAAACGTTACAATTTTTAAACGCAACAATTAATAATAACATATTTTTGACTCTTTTGTGCTTTTATTTTGAATATCCTACTGCATCTTAGGATCAGATAAGAGGACCGCATAGGAACTCATGTTCGTCAAACTATGGTATACTAAGCTTAATAGTTATAAAAATGAGACAAGGAGCCAAGGACTCATGACTGAAAAAGAATTTAATCGAGACCAATTTTATGAGACTTACGCCGAGCATCTGGAGCAAAAACATCCCAAAACGAGGGAATCTTATCTAAAGAATATTAAGCCTTTTTTCTATTACTTGGAAAAGAAAGGCATCAGTCAGCCGACTTACCGGGATATGGAGCGTTATTTTGATGATTTAATCAACAATCCACGGGATACTCATATTTTAATTAATGATATTAAGGTGGATGAGTTATCATCTGAAGAGCAGCAGGCCTTGGATCAGTTTCGTTACAAAGACCGCACAGTCAAGTCTTACCGCAATATGTTGAATCAATTTTTTAAGTGGCTGGACCGTGAAGGCCTGTATGAAAATATCGTCGAAAAAGCGGACAGTACGATTCCCGTACCCAGGGGCCATGCCAAAGATGCTCTGGATATCGAAGATGTGGAAAAAATGATCGAGCATCTGCAGTTGAAAGCTGACACTGTCAATGGCAAAAGGAATTTTGCGATGATTTTACTGGCGATTACTACCGGTCTGCGTACGATCGAATTAAGCCGGGCAGATTATGGTGATATCCAGCGCCGCGGTGCCAATACGGTCATTTATGTCCAAGGGAAAGGACATAGAGAAAAAGATGATTTTGTCATCGTGCCGCGTATGACTAAAGAAGTCATCCGGGATTATACCAACGCCCGTGAAGAAGAAGGTGTTATGATCAATACGGAATACTCACCCTTATTCGCTTCACATGGCAACCGTAATAAAGGCGGCCGGATGTCCACACGCTCGATTTCACGCATTATCGACGAAACTTACCGGGCTATAGGCATCACATCATCTAAGATTACACCTCACAGCTTGCGGCATACAGCAGCAACCTTGAGCTTGATTAATGGGGGTAACTTAAGAGAGACTCAGAAGATGCTGAGACATTCGAGTGTAAGAACGACGGAAATCTATGCCCAGGACTTGAATGCAGACCTGAATGAATCCAGCCAGTTAGTAGAAGACTTTATCGAGAAGAAGCGCAGAAATGAGTCTAAAGCAACAGAATTGGTCAATGAGACTGATGATTCCGATGATGACGACTTTAGATTCGGCACCGACGGTATTTAGATTGCTCCGCTGTCGATTCTCAGACGAAATTACATATACAGCTGTTCCAGATTAACTATAAAGAATCCGGCGCTGAATCCCAACTAATGAAAGAGTGGGACAGCGGCCGTTTTTTATTTGGGCTTTTGTTGTAAGTGTGTAAGTGAAATGAAGTTATTAAAAATCATGTCTAATAAAGATAAATATGAGGGTAGGAGTATTTATCGAACTTCCTATGTCCGCTAAGGGTAATTAGCGGACATAGGATATAATTTAATTTCAGCTCTCTTTTAAAGGATTTTTGCTGTTTTGGTCTTTTTGCGGGTTTTGTCTGTTTAGCAGCTTATTTTTAATTGTAATCTGAAATAAATAATTTTAAAAATAAATTTAGATTTTATTTTTGACCGCCGACAGATTTAAGTTTCGAGTTTCAATTAAAATATATTCATGTAAAATATCAATCGTCAGATGGCTGATTCATATATTTATAGGATATTAAATCATTCAGCCTGGATTAAAGTTACTTTTATGAATCATATTCAAACTTATAAATCAAGACTTATTTATATATAACATTCATATCCAGCCAGCTGTCAATCTTTAGCTTAGACATAAAAAAAGATTCTCATATTTAAGAGAATCTTTTTCGTTCTTTTAACTTGTCCTGTTTTATGGCGAAATAACCCATAAGAGCTCGGCTTTTAAAGGTGATTTAGTGATTACTTTAAAGCTGAGCATAGCTCCCTTTTTGATCTTCACGTCTTCGCCGCTCAAATCCTTCGTCCACTCACTCAAACGTGGCTCATGACCGGCAATCAGCAAGGTTAAGTCATCATCTACATCCTGCACCGCTTCACTTAAATCTTCAAAATCACCATAATAGATGAAATCCTTGATCTCATCGATCTCAAATCCCAGTTCTTCTGTCACAATATCGGCTGTTTCTGCAGCTCTTTTGGCCGGGCTCGACCAGAAGAGAATGTCTCGCTCTTCTAATGGTTCCAGCTTCTTTTGAAGAACCGGCATCAATTCACGGAATCTCTTGATCCCCTTTTGAGTTAAACGGCGGTCTATATCTTCTAAGTCTTCCCTTCTGTCTTCAGCAATAGAGTGTCTGATTAATATGATTTCCATTAGATACCCCACCTTTTACTTGATTATATAATGAATGGCGGAATATGACAGCTGGATACCCTTTCAATAATCTCACGCCTTAATTCAGTTTTAATTCCCGGGCGACTTTCTCCAGCAATTCCTCAAATACTTCCTGTTTTTGGGCACCTGAGACAGAATAGCGGTTGTTGAAAATATAGAAGGGAACCCGTTGGATGCCCAGCCTTGCAGCGTAAGATTTATCCTGCTCCACTTCTTCTGCATAGGCATCTTTGTCTTCCACTATTCGAAGAACTTCATCTGTATCCAGACCGATTTCTTTACCCAGCTTGACCAGAGTCTTCGTATCACTTAAAAAAGCATTTTCAGTGAAGACCGCGTGGAACAGGCGTTCATGGTAGGCAGCTGCCTTCCCCACTTCCCGGGCGTATTCCGCCAGTCGGTGGGCCTTATGTGTATTCTGTTGGTAAAGATCTTCGAAACGATAGACGAGATCTAGAGAAGCTGCACGCTCTACAACTTGTGTCATCGACTGCTTCGCTTCTACTAAAGAGCCTCCCCTCTTCTCCTGCAGGTGATCATAGAAAAGTCGGGTCTGCTTTGTCGGCGCATCGGGATTCAATTCAAAGGCATGGTATTCGATGTAGACCTGGTCCTCCATCCCTGCACCCTCTACCGCATTATCGAGTTCTCTCTTGCCGATATAGCACCAGGGACATACATAATCGGACCAAATATCAATTCTCATCATGCTGTTTCCACCTTTCTTATTGCTTGGGCAATTTTTAATTATAACTTATCGGACAGCCATTCAGGCAGACCAGATAGTGGCCGTAAAGAATAGCACCCTGGACTAAATATATCAGGAATAGATTCAGAAGAAGCCAGTAATAGCTTCCGATTATTTGATAAGAAAAAAGCCAGGTGACCCCTGCATAGATGACAGAAAGAGCCAAAAAGACATAACCATGGCTCGTTTTATGACGGACAGCTGTACGTATCCCCATAGCAGCTATGAGCAGGGGCAATAGATTAATGACAATCGACCAGTTATCGGCTAATAATCGTGACATATTGAGGGTCCACTCTTGAAAGGTCGGGATCTGGGCATAAATAAGGACAACAGCCAGATAAGCGGACGCTAATAAGGCCTGAATGATATACAAAGAGTTGACTTGTTTACTTGTAGGTGACATAGTTCCTCCCTTCATCATACAAAAGTAATGTTAGTTCATATTCATATAATTCTGATCAATTTTATTTTTTAACAGCCAGGGCAGGTGACCATGGGCAGCTAAAAAACCATAGTTGAGCATCCCTTTTTTATTACCGCTGTTCAAGATTTGCAAATAAACAGATTGGGGTTTGTAAGCTTTTAGGTCTTTTTGAGATCCGCCTTCGAGCAAGTGAAGTAAGTTATGCATCAAGACGGGGACTTCTCTAATGGCGAAGACGCCGGCCTTGGGCGTGTTTGGATGGGATCTTTGAGTGACCATGTCCCCCATCCCGATGACAGAATCTGATGCCATCAGATAATCATCCACCAATACATAGTTGCGGTCATTTGTCTCAAGTCCAACATAGTTCACTAAAGGCCCTCGGGTACCGGTGGATAAAACTAAATAATCAAACGCATATCTATTCTCACCCGTGATGATATACCCGCCTTCAATTTTTTCGGCTCTTTCATTCTTATGATGGATGATCCCTCTTTTATCGAATAGTTTTTCTACGATGCGCTGCGACCATCGATTGAAAGCGGGGATGAGATGGTCGCTTGAGGTGATCATTTCCACTTGAGCATTTTTATAAGCTTTATCCAGGGCCAGAGCGATCTCCACCCCTGCCGCCCCTCCTCCCACGACTATGATTTCAGCCTTTTCTTTTTTGTCTTTTAATTCTTGATCTAACTGTTCTTTGAAGCGGACGATTTCCGCGATAGGTTTCACATAGGTCGTGGTTTTTGGATCGATGTCAAAAGCTTTGATGGCCTGCGACCCCAAGTTCAGCGATAAAAAATCATAAGGATAAACTCCCTTATCAGTCGAAACGATTTTCTTTTCGTCATTCACTTCAACGATTCTCTCATGAACAAAATTGATGTGGTTCATGTGACAGAGATCTTGCACATCGAAGCTGATTTCTTCTTCCGTATAGATGCCCTCGATATAACCGCCCAGCATACCGGAATAATACTGCCGGCGATAGTCTGAAATCAGGGTTATTTCATATTGGCCGGCAAATCTGCGGTCGATTTCCTTCAGTATATGGATATGGCCGTGGCCTCCCCCGGCGAGAATAACTTTTTTCATGTCGGTCCCTCCCTCTCGATTCTTAAAATTTAGATATATATATATCGATTATAGAGGGAACGGCCGTTATCTCTAAATTTGATACATGAAGATTATTGATAAGTCAGGATACAAAAAAGAGACTTTTCAGTCTCTTTCTGCTTGCTGTTATTTGTTGTTGGCCAGCCATTTAGTAGCCATCTCAGCGAAAGCTGCAGCTGTATAGGCCATGCCTTCTTCATTAAAGAAGACTTCCGGATGGTGGACCGGCTTGCGTGGATGCTCAGGGTGGGCTGTGCCTGTGAAGAAGTACACGGATGGAACGCGGTGGGTCACGAA